>DATEYP010000028.1:0-23003 GCA_035256085.1 Acidiferrobacterales bacterium | reverse complement strand
AATTTCTCTGATTACGGGGAATGCGGAAACCGCGCGGTATCGAAAAAAGGGGGCAAAGCCCCCTTTGTTCCGCTTACTCGGCCGTGTCGGCCTTGGCCTTTGCCTTTGCTTTGGCCTTCGGCTTGGCGGCAGCCGGTGTTTCGCCGTCGCCGACAGTCTCTCCGCCGACTGGAGTGTCCAGCCTGGCAGCGGGCTTCTTTTTGGCAACAACTTTAACCTTCGGCTCTTCCCGCACCTCGATGAAGTCCTCGGAATCGCCCGGCGGCAGCGTGATGCCGGTCTTGCGTCCTTCGAGGATCGCATCGGCGGCGCCACCGGCATACAGGCGAATGGCACGAATCGCGTCATCGTTGCCCGGGATCACATAGTCCACGCCATCCGGCTTGCAGTTGGTGTCCACCACGCCGACTACCGGGATGCCGAGCTTGTTGGCTTCGGACACGGCGATGTACTCATGACCGACGTCGATGACGAACAGCGCGTCCGGCAGACCCACCATGTCCTTGATGCCACCGAGCGAGCGGTTCAGTTTTTCGAGTTCGCGCGTCATCATCAGCGCTTCTTTCTTGCTGACCTTCTCGAAGCTGCCATCCTGCTGCATGGCTTCGAGGGACTTGAGGCGCTCGATGGATTTCTTCACCGTGCGATAGTTGGTCAGCATGCCGCCGAGCCAGCGATGGTCGACATAGGGCATGCCGCAACGCGCCGCCTCGGCACTCAGAATCTCGCCGGTCTGACGCTTGGTGCCGACGAACAGGATTGTGCCCTTGTTGGCCGCCAGTTTGCCGAGGAAACTCATCGCCTCGTTGAACAGCGGCAGGGTCTTTTCGAGATTGATGATGTAGATCTTGTTGCGCTCACCGAAGATGTAGGGGCGCATCTTGGGATGCCAGTACCGCGACTGGTGGCCGAAATGCACACCGGCCTCCAGCATTTGACGCATGGTCACATTGCTCATTCAATTCTCCAGTTCGGGTTTGTCCGCCACGAGTCCCATGCACCAATCCGCCACTGTACAAAATTCAGTGACAGACACCCTGATGCATGTGTCGACCCGTGTGTGGGGTTGAGGTCAAAAGCCTTACGACCGCCATGGATGGCGGAAGTGCGGGAAATGCAGGAGCATTTTCCCGCAAAAAGCGCGCCTTTATACCATATTCCCGCCAGCAGCGGCAACGCATGGATACGCCTGTTTTCTACACGCCACCGAGGCACCAATGGGCGTAGGGAAGGTACTATGGGTTAATTTTGTGCAAGCCTGCTTTCCTTGATTCGGGTAAAGTGCTGTCCAGCAAAATCCTCGGGTATTCCCTTACTCTCTGCACGTCATGGCCATTACCCTGAAAACACCGGAAGAAATCGACAAAATGCGCGTTGCCGGCCGACTGGCCGCCGAGGTGCTGCGGATGATCGCGCCGCACGTGCAGCCCGGCATCACCACCGGCGAGCTCGACCGCATCTGCCACGACTACATCGTGAACCAGCAGCAGGCTGTACCCGCCCCGCTCAATTACAAGGGCTTCCCCAAGTCGATCTGCACCTCGGTAAACCATGTGGTCTGCCACGGCATCCCGGGTGACAAGAAACTCAAAAAAGGCGATGTCCTCAATATCGACATCACCGTCATCAAGGACGGATTCCACGGCGATACCAGTAAAATGTATTTCGTCGGTGAGCCGTCCGTCCAGGCCAAACGCCTGGTCCGGATCAGCCGCGAGTGCATGCTCAAGGGCATCGCGCTGGTGCGCCCTGGCGCGCACCTCGGCGATATCGGCCACGTCATCCAGGAGCACGCCGAGACCAACGGTTGCTCGGTGGTGCGCGAGTATTGCGGGCACGGCATCGGACGCACCTTTCACGAAGACCCGCAGGTGCTGCACTACGGTCGCCCCGGCACCGGCATGCAGCTCGTGGCGGGCATGACCTTCACCATCGAACCGATGATCAATGCCGGCCGCAAGGAAGTGAAGCTCCTGCCGGACAACTGGACGGTGGTCACGCACGACCATTCGCTGTCCGCCCAGTGGGAACACACGGTGCTGGTGACCGAAACCGGCCACGAGGTGCTGACCGTGCTATCAGGAGACGAACCGTGATCCAATGCCGTCCGGCCGCGCCGCATGGCTACTGCTGATCCAAGAATATTCGACAGCCGCTCGTTTGACCATGCGCTGCGCGACCGCGCAGCGCCGATCCAGTCCCTCGCGCTGTTTCGCACGGCCTTGCGCGACGGGCGCACTGGCCTGCGTGAACTGTACCAAACAGGGGCAAACGTCGACACCCTGCTACGCCGGCATGCGGGGCTGGTCGACGAACTGCTGACGCGCGCCTGGACGCTGCACCAGCCCCTGCTCGATCCGAACATCAACCTCGCCCTGGCGGCCGTCGGCGGTTATGGGCGCGGTGAACTCTATCCCCATTCGGATGTGGATCTGCTCCTGCTGCTGGAGCGCGACACGCACAATCAGGCACGCCCATTCGTTGAAGCATTCCTGCGGTTTCTCTGGGACATGGGTCTCGAGGTCGGTCACAGCACCCGCTCGCTCAAGGAGTGTGTGGCAGAGTCCAGGAAAGACATCACGGTCGCCACCAACCTCATGGAGGCGCGCCTGCTGGTTGGCGACCCGGGACTGTTTGCCAGCATGCAGGTAAAAACCGGGCCGGCAAAACTCTGGCCCAGCCCCAAGTTCTTCGCTGCCAAGTTTGCCGAGCAGCGCGCGCGCCACGCGCGCTTCGACGACACGGCCTACAATCTGGAGCCCAATATCAAGGAAGGCCCGGGCGGCCTGCGGGATATCCAGATGATTGCCTGGGTGACGCAGCGCCAGTTCGGCTCCGCGCAACTGCATGATCTGGTGGATCTTGAGTTTCTGACCGAGAAGGAATACCGCGCACTCGAGCGCGGCCGGCGGTTACTCGCACAAATTCGCTGCGGCATCCATTACCTGGCCGAGCGGCGCGAGGACCGGCTGTTGTTCGACCATCAGCGCGCGCTGGCCATGCACATGGGCTTCCGCGACAAGGCCGGCATCCGCGCCGTCGAGCTGTTCATGAAGCGCTACTACCGCAGCGTGAAGGAACTGGCACTGCTCAATGAGATTCTGTTGCAGCACTTTCAGGAAGCCATACTGCAACGCGGCAAGGTCAAGATACGGCCGCTCAACCGGCGCTTCCAGGCGCACGGTGGCTTCCTGGAAGTGGCGCGCCGCACGGTTTTCGAACGCGCGCCATTCGCGTTGCTCGAAATGTTTCTGGTCCTGCAGCAACATCCGGAACTCAAGGGTGTGCGTGCCGCCACCATCCGTCTGGTGCGCGAAAACCTGCACCGCATCAACACGACATTCCGCAACGACCTCGCCTGCCGCAGCCTGTTCATGGAAATCCTGCGCCAGCCGCACGGTATTACCCACGAACTGCGGCGCATGAATGCCTATGGTGTGCTCGGCGCCTACCTGCCGGCGTTCGGGCGTGTGGTCGGCCAGATGCAGCATGACCTGTTCCATGTCTACACTGTGGATGAGCATACCTTGTTCGTGGTGCGCAACCTGCGGCGCTTTACCGTGCCCAAGTACCGTCACGAGTTCCCGCTGGCCAGCGAACTGACCCAGCGCATCGTCAAACCCGAGCGTCTGTTGCTGGCTGGCCTGTTTCACGACATCGCCAAAGGCCGTGGTGGCGACCACTCCGAACTTGGCGAGCACGAGGTCATTGCCTTCAGCCGGCGACATGGCCTGAGTGAGTACGACATGCGCCTCATCGCCTGGCTGGTGCGCCGCCACTTGCTCATGTCGCACGTGGCGCAACGCGAAGACATCCATGATCCGGAGGTGGTGCTGCGATTCGCGCGCCAGGTCGGCGACGCCGAACGCCTCGATCACCTATATCTGCTCACGGTCGCGGACATGCGCGCCACCAGCCCGAATGTCTGGAATGTGTGGAAAGACCGGTTGCTGTCCGAACTGCACGCCGCCACGTTACGCACGCTGCGTCGCGGCCTGGCCGCACCCATGGATGTCGAGGCGCGTATCGCCGGACTCCAGGCAGAGGCCCGGCAACATCTCGCCGAGCAAGGCGTTACGGCGGAGCGCGCCGAGCAGCTCTGGTCGCGCCTGGATACGGAGTATTTCCTGCGCCACGCAGCGGATGCGATTGCCTGGCACACCGGGCAGATTTCCGGCACGGCCGCTTCCGAGCTGCCGCTCGTCGCCACCCGCTTTCGGTCCGAGGCCGGCGGCACCGAGTTCCTGGTGTACACACCGGACCGCGACGACCTGTTCGCCGTGCTCACCGGCGGCTTCGACCGGCTCAATCTCACCATCATGGACGCACGCATCTACACCACGCGTTTCGGTTTTGCGCTCGATACCTTCGTGGTGCTGGATCACGCCATGCAACCGGTGACCGATACGCGCGCGTTGAAGCAGCTGGCCCAGGCGTTGCGTGAACAATTGCTCACGCCGCAACCAGGCCGCGACTTCCTCAAATCGGTCATGCCGCGCGCACTCAAGCATTTCCCGATCGCGACGCACGTCGGTTTCAGTCCCTCGCACAACGGCGCGCAGACCATCATGGAGGTCGTGGCCCAGGACCGTCCCGGCCTGCTGCACCAGGTGGCCCTGGCGCTGCAGCACTGCCAGGCACGGCTGGTGACGGCGAAGATCGCGACCTACGGGGAACGTGCCGAAGACATCTTCTTTCTGACCGGCCGTGACGGCCGGGCGCTGACCGATGCCGCCCGACAGGAATGCCTGAAGCGCGAGATTCTCGCGCGCCTGGGCGACGTCGTCCGTGCCCCGCAGACGCTGGAATTCTGAGTCACGCTCAGCGATTCAAGGTGCTGTGCGTACGTGAATACGTGAAGTAGATCACTGCGCCCAGCGCCAACCAGACACCGAAACGCATCCAGGTCACCGGCGGCAAGGAGAGCATCAAGTACACACAGAAGACGATGCCGAGCAGCGGCGTCACCGAACCGAACGGTGTCCGAAACGGGCGCTTCAGGTCCGGCCGGGTGTAACGCAGGTGGATCACCCCGGCGCACACCAGCACGAAGGCCGCAAGCGTGCCGATATTGACGAGCTCGGCAACATCGCCGATGGGTGTGAAGCCGGCGATGGCGGCGATCAGCACACCACTCGCCATGATCACGCGCACCGGTGTGTGCGTGCTTTTGTTGATGGCCGAGAACAGTGGCGGCAACATGCCATCGCGCGACATCGCCAGAAACACGCGCGTCAGTCCGTAGTACAACACCAGCATCACGGTGGTGAGGCCGGCGATGGCGCCGGCCGCGATGAACGCCGCCGCCCAGGGATAGCCAATGCGCAGCAGCGAGTCCGCGACCGGTGAAGCGACATTGAGCGTGTAATACGGCACGATGCCGGTCAGCAACCCCGCGACCACCACGTAGATCACGGTACACACCGCGAGCGAAAGCAGAATGCCGATCGGCAGGTCGCGCTGCGGATTGACCGCTTCCTCGGCCGCGGTCGACACCGCATCAAAGCCGATATAGGCAAAAAATATCAGCGCCGCGCCACCCATCACCCCTTCCCAGCCGAACGGCATGAACGGTTGCCAATTGGCCGGCTGCACGTGGAAGGCGGCAACGGCAACGAATGTCGTGATGGCCAGAAGTTTTACCAGCACCATCACTGCATTGAAGCGCGCGCTCTGACGCACGCCGATGGAAAGCAGTACGGCCAGGGTCAACACGATCAGCAGCGCGGGGAGATTCACGATACCGCCTTCAACCGGTGACTTGAGCACTGCCATCGGCAAGGGCATGCCCATGGCAGTGAGTGCATTGTTCACATAACCGGCCCAGCCGATCGCAACCGCGGCCGTGGCGACGCCATATTCCAGAATCAGGTCCCAGCCGATAATCCAGGCAATGATCTCGCCCAGCCCCGCATAGGCATAGCCATATGCGCTGCCGCAACCGCCGACGCTTGCGGCCAGTTCGGCGTAGGCCAGTGCGGCGAATGCACAGGCGAAGCCGGAGACGACGTAGGACAACACAATGGCCGGCCCCGCGGATTTGGCCGCGGCGATGCCGGTGAGCACGAAAATACCGGCGCCGATGATCGCGCCGATGCCGAGTAGCGTCAGATCCATGGCGCTGAGACAACGTTTGAGACCTGTGTCGCAGTAGGCGTCGGCGTTGATCGGTTTGGTGCGAAACAGGCTCATGCGGTATCCCCCTGGTGAATGATTGTTATCGATGATGTCGCGCCAGGATCAGCTGTCGCCGCTGCGTGCCGGTATGCGTAGCTTGAGGCCGATTGGCAGGTTGTTGTCATGGATGTCATTCAAAAAACGCAGGGCGTCGACGTGAATGTCGTACAGCCGCGCGATCGCAGACAAGGTCTCGCCGCGCTGCACGATATGTTCGTGCGCCTGGCCCTTCGGCGCAGTCTGGACGGCTTGCGTCGATGGAATCGGCGCGGACACGGGGGCCGTTGCCCGCAGCGCCTCGTTACCCGCACCACGGCGCGCCAGGAGCCGTGGCGCGGCGCGCTTCAATCCGCTGAAAATACTCTTGGCCATGCCTCGCTGAAATGCCCGGTCGCGCAATTTGTGCTCCTCTTCCGGGTTGGAGATAAAGGCTGTCTCGATGAGCACGGAAGGAATGGGAGACTTGAGCACCACAAAGCCAGCCTGGCCCACGCGTGGGCTATGCAGCGGACCGACGCTGCGCATGGATCCCAGCATGTCACCGCCCAATACCATGCTGTCGCCGATGGTGGCGTCCTTGGTCAGGTCGCCGAGCAATCCTCTAACATCGGTATCCAGATCGTCGCGACTGACTCCTCCAGTCCAGTCGGAAGAGTTTTCATCTTCAGCCAGGGATTTTGCCAGTGCACTGCTCGCACCCCGGTCAGACAGTGCGTAGACCGATGAACCACGCGCCTGTCTGCCACGCACGGCATCCGCGTGTATGGAAATAAAAACATCGGCGCCATGGCGGCTTGCCTTGTGCGTGCGTTTCTTGAGTGGAATAAAATAGTCACCGTCGCGAATCATCACCGGTTTCATGCCGGGCTCGGCCGCCACCAGCTTGTACAGTTCGCGCGCGATCGCCAGCACCACATCCTTTTCGCGCGTGCGATAACGCCGGCCGATGGCGCCCGGGTCTTCACCGCCATGCCCGGCATCAATCGCCACCACCAGATCGCGTGGCGCCATGAACTCGCGCGCCGGCGGAGCGGCACGCGGCTCCGGGTCCGGCAGGGCCTTGGCCACAACCTCATCGTTGAGGTCGATCACCAGGCGGTGACCATACTGACCATAGGGCTTGAGCACGAAACTTTGGGCACGCACCGGCCGCTTGAGTTCGAGCGTGATGCGCAGCTTGCCGTCCGCGGGTTCCGCGGCGCGCACCGCCGCGATGTACGATTGGCTGACATCGAGCGGCGCCAGGCCGTCCTGCAGCCGTGCGTTGTCCATCTCGATCACGACGCGCTCGGGGTCGCTGAGCGTGCTGAGGCGATGCTCGAGCGGACCGCTGAGATCGAAGACCAGGCGCGTGTTGTCCGGGGCCTGCCACAGGCGCAAATTGTGCACCGAAACCGGAGCGGCGGCACACAGCAGGGGGAACAACAGAAATACAGCGGGCAAGACCCGGAGAATGCGCTTCATTGCGGAAAAACGGCTCCCGCATTTTCAACACTTCCGCCATCCAGGGCGGCCGCCAGTCCATGCAACAGCGCCGCGCCGTTATCCGTGCGGCTAGCAAATCGCACCACGCGTCCTTCCTCCTGTTGCCGCTCTCGCGCATCCCTATGCTTCGCAGCACTTGGGCTCCTGCCCGTTGTCTCGATCACGATATCCACATCCGGCGCCGGCAGCACGCCCGCGCCACGCTCCGCCCACTCCACCAGGCAGACGCCCTTGCCCTCAAGATAATCGCGCACGCCAAGAAATTCCAGTTCTTCCGGGTCGTTGAGCCGGTACAGGTCGAAGTGATAAATGGTCAGACCGGCGAGCTGATAGGGCTCCACCAAAGTATAGGTCGGGCTTTTCACCGCGCCGGTGTAACCGAGGCCGCGCAGGACGCCGCGCACCAAGGTAGTCTTGCCGGCGCCGAGCTCGCCATGCAGGAACAGCACGAGCCCGGCGTGCAGCCGCGGCGCGAGCGCCGCGCCCACACGCTCCGTATCGGCCTCGGTGGCAACCGTGCGCTCAAGCAGCATGGGTGACGATAGTGTTGATCGCTTCGCGCAGCGGCACAAGCAGGTCGCTCGCCATGATCCCGCGCTCACCGTTGGCCACTACCCGATCTCCGGCGCTGGCATGCGCCCACACGCCCAGGCGCGCCGCCTCGATCGGCGTCAGGCCCTGCGCAAGGAATGCCGCAATCGCACCGGCAAGCACGTCGCCACTGCCACCGGTCGCCAGGCCCGGGTTGCCGCGGTCACACAACCAGAGTGGCTGGTCAGCATGCGCGGCGATAAGCGTGCCACTGCCCTTGAGTACGCATACACCGCCATAACGTTGCGCGATGGCACGCGCCGCCGCGAACCGGTCGGACTGGATGTCGGCAACACCGACGCCCAGCAGGCGCGCCGCCTCGCCCGGATGCGGAGTCAGTACCCAGTCAGCGCGGGAGGTTGGTTGCGCGGCCAGCAGGTTGAGTGCGTCGGCATCCACGACCAGCGGTTTGTCCTCAGCCAACACTGCTTGCCACAACGCACGGCCCCACTCGCCCTGCCCCAGTCCCGGACCGACGGCAAGTGCGTGCGTGCTTCGACCATGCTCAGCACAGGCGCCGGCAAGCAGCGGCTGGATGGCCGGCGCATCATTCACACCATAGGCAATCAGCTCCGGACGCGCTGCGCTGATCAACCCCGCATGCGCAGGATGGGTCGCAAGCACCACTAGACCGGCACCGGCACGGTAAGCGGCCTCGCCCGTCAACCGCACCGCGCCCGGCATGCCCGGCTGACCGCCCACCACCAGCACGCGCCCGGCATCGCCCTTGTGCGCATGCCGCGCGCGCGGTGCCAGCAGGCCGTGCAGATTGCGCGGCGTGATGCGCCGCGCCAGCGGCGTCACGCCGGTGAATACCGTGTCCGGGACACCGAGATCATCGAACAGGATCAGACCGCTGTATTGCCGGCCCTGCCCCGTGAACAGTCCGGCCTTAAGGCCGATGAAACTCAGGGTCAGCGCCGCGCGCACGGCGACGCCCAGCACCCGGCCGCTGTCGGCATGCAGGCCGGAAGGAGTGTCCATGGCGAATATCGGCCGGCCGCTGGCGTTCATGGCTTCGATGGCGGTGCGCCACTCGCCTTCCGGCGGGCGCTCCAGGCCGGTACCGAATAGCGCGTCGACAAGCACATCGCATGCCTGCAGGTGCTTGGCGCTTAATACCTGCACCGTGCCACCGGTTTTGTGCCAGGCAGTGCATGCTGACGCGGCGGCCGCGCTCGCACTTCCCTGTGCTTCGCGGCACTTGGGCTCCTGCCCGGTGTCACCCTTGAGTCCGGCAGTATCCGCCGGGCTCAGCACCACTGCTGTGAGACCCGCCTCCTTGGCCAGTCGTGCCAATACATAGCCATCACCGCCATTATTCCCGGGGCCGCACACTACTGTGATCCGGCGGGCGCGTGGAAACCGTTCGCGCAGCAAGGCGTATGCCGCGCTGCCGGCACGCTCCATTAATACACTGCCCGCCAGGCCATGCTCGCTGGCAGCACGAAGATCGGCGGCACGTGTGTCGGCCGCGCGGTACAAGGCTTCGGGCAGATGCTCCATGCGGCTATCATAGTGGCAGATGCGCACCGCTCAAACCGCTCCGGTCGACTATGCCGCCCTGGCCCGCGACATCAAATCCTGGGGCCATGCGCTTGGCTTCCAGCAGGTCGGCATTGCCGACACCGAACTCGATGTACACGAAACCCGTCTCCTCAACTGGCTGGCCGCCGGTCGTCACGGCGAGATGGACTACATGGCACAACACGGCGCCCGCCGCACCCGCCCGGCCGAGCTGGTGCCCGGCACGGTGCGCGTGATTTCCGTGCGCATGGATTACCTGTCCGGCAGCGCGGCGCCGGCCGACACGGTGCTGCGCAATCCGGAACTGGGGATGATTTCGCGCTACGCACTCGGGCGCGACTACCACAAGGTCGTGCGCACCCGTCTGCAGAAGCTCGCCGACCAGATCGCTGCGCGCGTCGGCCCGTTCGGCTACCGCGCCTTCACCGACAGCGCGCCAGTCTTGGAGAAGGCACTCGCCGAAAAAGCCGGGCTCGGCTGGATCGGCAAGCACACCAACCTGATCGACTCGAAAACCGGTTCATGGTTCTTTCTCGGCGAGCTGTATACCGATTTGCCGCTACCCGTAGACGCGCCCGCCTCCAACCATTGCGGCACCTGCCAGGCCTGCATCGACATCTGCCCGACCCAGGCAATCGTCGCACCCTACCAGCTCGACGCGAGACGTTGCATCTCCTATCTCACTATCGAACTGCGCGGGTCGATACCGGTCGAGCTGCGGCCGCTCATCGGAAACCGCATCTACGGCTGCGACGACTGCCAGATGGTTTGCCCATGGAACAAGTTTGCCCAGCCGACACAGGAGCCGGACTTTGCGCCGCGTCACGGGTTCGATGCACCACGGCTCATCGAGTTGTTTGCGTGGACGCAAGATGAGTTTCTGTCTCGAACCGAAGGCTCGGCCATACGCCGTATTGGCCATGGGTGTTGGCTACGCAACATCGCCGTCGCACTGGGAAATGCGCCGACCGACGCCAACACCGCCGGCGCACTCAAAGTGCGCTTGGATCATCCATCAGAACTGGTTCGCGAACATGTGCGCTGGGCGCTGGCCCAACATCGATCCGCAGTATGACTTTCTGCGCTCCTGGCGCGGCCTGGTGCGTGGGTTCAACACGGGAAACAGGTTCGGGCCCAGCCCCTTCCCTTTAGACCTGCCGTCGCGGAAATTCGCCTGATTGCATCTATAATCCGGAATTGGTGTTTGTGTGCAGATGGAACATAATATCTGCGCCTGAGCACCCATCAATACCGACATCCTTTTCCGGAACTATCGCTGTTTACAAAGTGGAGGATTTCCAAATGGCCGCCAAAAAGAAGGCAAAAACCAAAGCAAAGAAAAAAACGAAGAAAGTCCCAGTCCGTAAAGCGGCAGGCCGCAAAAAGGCCGCGCCCAAGCTAAAAGCCAAGCCAATAGTCAAGAAGAAGGCAAAGGCCAAACCTGCTCCCAAGACAAAACGAGTCGCCACGCCTGCATCTGTCGTCCCAACCGTGCCGCCTGGCATGGCGCGCATCGGCATCGTCACGCATTACTTCCCGCACGTCTCCGCTGCGATTGTGCAGCTTGAGATCGGCAGTTTGCGCGTGGGCGACGTGATTCACATCAAGGGCCACACCAGCGACTTCACGCAACGTGTCGATTCGATGGAAATTGACCATGTGCACGTGAACGAGGCACGGCCCGGTCAATCATTTGGACTACGCGTGAAGGAACACGCCCGCGAACATGATGTGGTTTATAAGGCTAAACCATAATTCGTGCGGTGCACGGAAAAGCGTTTTAGGCGGCGTGGGTGCATCAACCAGGCAGGGTGGTTAGCTGCACAATGACGGGCAGGATGCCCAAGTGCCGTGATGTGCAGGGACGCGCGAGGACGGCCGGTGTAGCCCACTGATCGACCATTGAACGCATGCGGCGCAATTCACTTCGCTCATTGCGCCCTACGCGGGCTGGCACAGCATGGTTGAATCGCCTGCGGCGATTCACGCCTTCCGTCATTCCGGCGAAAGCCGGAATCCAGGATTTAATTGGAATCGCCTACGGCGATACTTCAACAGCACTGATGCCGCTTGCCGCGCGGCGGCGGGTTACTTTCTTGTCACGACAAGTAAAGTAACCAAAGAAACGTCCACCCGGTCGCTGCGCCGGCTCTTCGAGCCGGTTCCCTGCGCTCCTCCGCTTAAGCCGGGCGCTGCGTGACGTACAGGGACGTACGAATGCCGCGAGAGCGCAATATGGAAGCCCTACTTCGTTCGTCTTGAAATATGAATTGCGCGTAGCGTCCAACTCGCCCGAATCAAAAATGCGATTCGGGCTCAAACAGTGCTCGCGCAAACCCCGGCATAAGCTGCGGTGCTCGGCGAGCTCCGACGGGGGAACGTCAACAGCAACTACAACATTCGGCGCAATTCGCTGCGCTCATTGCGCCCTACGCGGGCTGGGTTCATTTAGACTCCACCGACGCGTTAATCGCCAAGCCGTCGTCATGTGATCTTCTTGAGAAGCATGACGATGGTACCGATATGAAAGAACAAATCCATTGGTAGCAAATCGCCACGTGTTCTCGGCGGGTAGCAGGAGTAGAGTTTCCGCGCATTCGATACCGCGTCGTGCCGTTCGGCGATTGACACTATGACCCGATGAATTGACTGGCCCCAGTCCATCAAAGCAATGAACAGCACGACACCCGTGACCACAGCGCCCGCATCATGTCGCTCAGAAAGGAAGTAATGCGGTTCCGTAACAAGGAATACCGAGATGAATGGCACCCATATTTTTTCAACGACCAGCCTCATTGTTGACCGGTTCGACATTCGTTGCCATTGATCGCAATAGAACTTCCAGAGCGCATAAAACAACGCGAGGAAAACGAGCCACAATAACGTCTCCGCGAGCGATGTATAGATCGGGCTGCCGCCGCGGTCCGCGCTCTCGCGAAACACGACGTAGCCGACATGCGCCACAGCCGATAGTATTGTTGCGATAATCCACATATCAAGATCTTGAAGTGGTCTACTAATTCCGGACACCCCTTTAAGGGAATAAACTACCCAAGCGAGATGAGCGATGAAAGCAGAAAAACAAACCCGAAAGCAACGCGTAGGGCGCAATGAGCGTAGCAAATTGCGCCGCATGATTTTAGTTGATCGGTGGGTTACGGCGCTGTGCGCCTATCCTACCCTACACAAACGATATCCCACTTTTCGGTAAACGGTGTTGCTGTTGACGTTGGGACCCGTAGCCGCCGCCGAGCATCGCAGCCTCGGCCGGGAGGTTTCGCGAGCCGGTGTCTGAGCCGGGCGCGTCTTTTGCGCTCGGCGAGTTCGGCTCGCGCCCGGTCGAGGCGAGAAGCGCAGGGGTTTTCGGCGGCTCCGGGGCGGCCTTCTTTTTGGTCACTTTTTCTTGGCCGGACAAGAAAAAGTGACCTGCCTGCGGCGCGGAAGCCGCTATCTAGGTTTTCAGGCATCGCCGCAGGCGATACAAACCCCACCCTCACCCTAGCCCTCTCCCAGAGGGAGAGGGAACATTCCGTATCGCCGCAGGCGATTCCCATTAAACCCTGGATTCCGGCTTCCGCCGAAATGACGGCAACGGTGGCACTCACACCGACCCCTCGACAACCGCTCCCGGCGTTGTTCTACCTCCTGCATCCATGCGGTCGTCTCCCGCAGGGAGAGGGGAAACTATTTATTTGAAGAAATGCTCCCGGTAATACTGCAACTCCGCAATCGACTCCAGAATGTCATCCAGCGCCTTGTGCGTGTTCTTCTTGTCGAAGCCACTGGCAATCTCCGGCTTCCAGCGGCGCACCAGCTCCTTGATCGAGCTCACGTCGAGATTGCGGTAGTGCACATACGCTTCGAGCAGCGGCATGCCGCGTGCCAGAAAGCGTCGGTCCTGGCAGATGCTGTTGCCGCACAGCGGTGACTTGTTCTTCGGCACGTGCTGCTGGAGAAACTCCAGCGTCTCGCGCTCGGCGTCGGCCTCGCTCAGGGTGGATTCGCGCACGCGCTGGGTGAGGCCGCTGCCACCGTGGGTGCGGGTGTTCCACTCGTCCATGTTATTCAGGACCTCATCCGGCTGATGCACGGCCAGCACCGGTCCCTGGGCGATGATGTTGAGCTGGCTGTCGGTGACAATGGTCGCGATCTCGATGATCTTGTCGATTTCGGTGTTTAACCCTGACATTTCCAGGTCTATCCAGATCAGGGCGTTCGGGTCTTGCGGCATGGTTATTCTCTATGGTTGGGCGCGCGGGCGGTTGCGATTAGAATCATTTTCAATCCATGATAACACGCAGCCACGCCCCCTTGCCCGGAGACCTATGTCCACAGCACTCTTTACCCAGATTTTCGTGATCCTGCTCGCCGGCACGCTCCTGACGCGTTTATGGCTGGCGCGCCGCCACGTACGGCATGTGCTCGGCCATCGCCACCAGGTACCTGGCCCGTTCCGGGGCAAAATCCTGCTCAAGGCACACCGCAAGGCGGCGGACTACACGGTAGCCAAGACACGCTTCGCGATGGTCGCGGGGGTGATCGATGCGCTGCTGCTGCTCGGCTGGACGCTCGGCGGCGGGCTGGAATTTCTCGACCAGAGCTGGCGGGCGGCGGGATTCGGCGAGCTGGTCACCGGCACGCTGTTTCTGCTGAGCGCATTCCTGATCATCGGCCTGCTCGACCTGCCGGCGACCGTCTACCAGACCTTCGTCATTGAACAGCGCTTCGGTTTCAATCACTCCACGCCCGCGCTGTTCATCGCCGATCTCCTCAAGCAGGCCCTGCTGCTGTTTGTAATCGGTGTCCCGCTTGCGCTCGCGGCGCTCTGGCTCATGCAATCCGCCGGAACGCTGTGGTGGTTCTACCTCTGGGTAATGTGGTCGTGCTTCACGTTGCTGATGATCTGGGCCTACCCGGCAGTGATCGCACCGTTGTTCAACAAATTCACGCCGCTCAAGAACCGCAGCGTACAGACGCGCATCCAGGCGCTGTTGCGCCGTACCGGCTTTCGCAGCCGCGGCATTTTCGTCATGGACGGCTCGCGCCGCTCGGCGCACGGCAATGCCTACTTCACCGGCTTCGGGCGCAACAAGCGCGTGGTGTTCTTCGACACCCTGCTCAAGACCCTGCGCGGACCGGAAATCGAGGCGGTGCTGGCGCATGAACTCGGCCATTTCCATCATCGCCACATCCTCAAGCGCATCGTGATGCTGTTCGGCATGAGCCTCGCCGGGCTGGCGCTGCTCGGCTGGCTGATCCAGCAGCCGTGGTTCTACCAGGGGCTCGGGGTCTCGACCGCCTCGGCACACGCGGCGCTCATTCTGTTTCTTATGGCCGGGCCGGTGTTCACCTTCCTCCTGCAGCCGCTCATGTCCTGGGGCTCGCGCCGCCATGAATACCAGGCGGATGCCTATGCCGCCGACCAGGCCGAGATCAAGCCGATGATCAGCGCGCTGGTAAAGCTCTACCGCGAGAACGCCAGCACCCTGACGCCGGACCCGGTGTATTCGGCATTCTACGATTCACACCCGCCGGCGTCACTGCGCATCGCGCATTTGCAGTCCCTGGCATAACGACAACTGCACACATGGAGAAACCGGAATGAACAAGGCCACGCTTTTATTTATGTCTCTCACCCTCGGCGCCGGCAGCGCACAGGCTGCACTGCTGCCGGGCGATGCCACGAAAGGCAAGGCGCTGCACGACAAGCAATGCGTCGCCTGCCACGACAGCGGCGTGTACACGCGCACCAACCGGCGGGTAAAAAGCCCCGAGGCGCTTATCGGTCAGGTAAATAATTGCGTGCGCCAAGTCGGCCTGAAACTGGATCGTGACCAGGTCAACGACCTTGTAAAACATCTCGACGAATCATTCTACAAATTCAAATAGGCAACACGCGGCATCTGCCATGACTGCCCTGCTCGCCATGACCTGCAAGCCACGTGCCGGTGCGGCCCTGAGTCGCGCCGAAGCGGAACAGCTGCTGCGCGAAATTCCCGGCTGGTCTCTGAATGACACAGCCAGTGAAATAACGCGCGCCTGGAAATTCGCGAATTATTACGAGACCCTGGCATTCGTCAATGCGCTGGCCTGGGTCGCACACCGCGAGGATCACCATCCCGAACTCGGTGTCAGCTACAACCGCTGTACGGTGCGCTTCAGCACCCATTCCGTGCACGGCCTTTCGGAAAATGACTTCATCTGTGCCGCCAAAATCGATGCCCTGGGCGCCGTCGCCTGACTGCGTTGCGCCGTGACCGGCAATAAAAACGGGCGTTGCTGCGCCCGTTTTTATTGCCGTGCGAGGCGCAGGATCAATGCGTCATGTCTTCCTCGGGGTTGGCGCTGGTTCTGTGAATACTGAGATCCGCGCCTTGAAACTCGTCTTCTTCACTCATGCGGATGCCGACCCACTTCTTGAGTGCGCCGTACACGGCCAGCCCGCCGATCAGGGCGATGGCCACGCCGCCGAACGTTCCAAGAATCTGTGCCGATAGCGATACGCCGCCCATGCCGCCCAGTGCCTGGGAACCGAAGATGCCGCAGGCAATGCCGCCCCAGGTACCGGCCAGGCCATGCAATGGCCAGACACCGAGAACGTCGTCGATCTTCCAGCGATGCTGGGTAAGGGTGAAGACCACCACGAACATCACTCCGGCCACGCCGCCGACGATGAGCGCGCCGATCGGGTGCATCACGTCCGAGCCGGCACACACCGCAACCAGACCGGCGAGCGCGCCGTTGTGCACGAAACCCGGATCGTTGCGGCCGGCAATCAGGCCGCCGAGCACGCCACCGGCCATGGCCATGAGGGAATTGATCGCCACCAGCCCGCTCACCTTGTCGAGTCCCTGCGCGCTCATGACATTGAAGCCAAACCAGCCGATCACCAGGATCCATGAACCGAGCGCCAAGAACGGAATGTTGGACGGGGGGATGGCAATCACTTTGCCGTCCTTTGTATAACGGCCCTTGCGCGCGCCCAGCAACAGAACCGCGCCGAGTGCGATCCAGCCACCCATGGCGTGCACTACCACCGAGCCGGCGAAGTCGTGGAACTTGACACCGAATGCGGATTCGATCAACGCCTGCACATGGAAGCGCTCACCCCACACAATCCCTTCATAGAACGGATAGACGACGCCGACAATCACGGCGGTCGCGACGGCCTGCGGCCAGAAACGCGCGCGCTCGGCGATCCCACCGGAGATGATTGCCGGCACGGCCGCGGCGAAGGTCAGCAGGAAGAAGAACTTCGTGAGCTCAAGACCGCTCTTTGTCGAGAGCGCCGGCGCGCCGGCGAGAAAATTGATGCCGTAGGCCACGGCATAGCCGACAAAGAAGTACGCCACGGTCGAGACGCTGAAGTCCACCAGGATTTTCATGAGCGCGTTCACCTGGTTCTTCTTGCGCACCGTCCCGACTTCGAGAAACGCGAAGCCGGCATGCATGGCGAGCACCAGGATCGCGCCAATGAGTATAAAGAATACGTCGGAGCCAATTACCGATTGCATGCGGTTTTCCTCGTCGAATGAATTCGTTGTATATTCCGGATCATCACACGTCACGCCGCCCCGTCAGCGCACGCGCCAACGTGCCGCGATCAGTGTACTCAAGTTCGCCCCCTACGGGCACCCCATAGGCGATGCGCGTGGCGCGGATATTGCGGGAATGCGCCAGCTCGCTGATGTAGTGCGCAGTGGCTTCGCCCTCGACCGTCAAGTTGGTGGCGAGAATGACTTCTTTCACCTGCCCTTCGTCGAGCAACGCCTCAAGACGATGGATGCCGATCTCGTCCGGCCCGATTCCATCGAGCGGCGACAACCGTCCCATGAGCACGAAATAGTGTCCATGGTAGGCACCGGACTGCTCGATGGACGAAAGATCGGCCGGTGACTCGACCACGCACAGCAGCGCGTGGTCGCGCCGTGGCGAGGCGCACAACGGGCAGATTTCAGCTTCACTGAAATCATTGCAACGCCGGCAGTGCCCGACGCGTTCGAGCGCCACACGCAGCGCCTCGGCGATCTGGCGGGCGCCGTCGCGGTCGCGCGCCAATAAATGAAAGGCCATGCGCTGCGCGGATTTCGGTCCCACACCGGGCAGGCGCCGCAGCGCCTGCTTGAGGCCTTCGATGGCGGGAGAATCGGACACGCTGTCAGAATGGCAGGTTGAGGCCGGGGATGCCGAGACCGGAGGTCAGGCCGGCCATTTTTTTCTGGGTCGCCTCTTCGACCTTGCGCACCGCATCGTTCATGGCTGCGGCCACCAGGTCTTCGAGCACTTCCCTGGCCGCTTCCGACATCCTCGGCCGCTGTTCCCGACGCGGCTGTACCTCCTCCATCCCTGGAGTCGTGTCTCCCGCGGCACTGACACTTCCCTGTGCGTCGTCGTCCTTGAGCAGCGCGGGGTCGATGCTGACGCGCTTCACGTCATGCCGGCAGGTCATCACGACCTTGACCAACCCGCCTGCCGCGCTGCCGTTGACCTCGATGTGCGCCAGTTCCTCCTGGGCCTTGCGCAGATTCTCCTGCATGGCCTGCGCCTGTTTCATGATGTTTCCCAATCCGCCTTTCATCATTGCTCACCCGTTGTTGTGTAACCGGATCAGTTTTTCGGCCGGATGCTGCCGGCATCGACCTTGGCGCCGAAGTTTTCCTGCAATGCCTGAACAGCCGGATCGGTCATGATGACTTCGACCGCCGCTTGCTGGCGCTCGGTCTGGGTGCGCAGGCGCTCATGGGCCGGCGTCTCCGCCTGCGGGCTGCCTGGTACAATGCGCAGATCCAACGGACGACCGTAGTGCCTGGCCAGCGCCTGCTTGAACACCGCCTCGCGTTCCTTGTTGAGCAGATGGACGGAGGCCTGATCCAGAGTGAGGCGCAGCACGCCGCCTTCGTGTGCGTCGAGCGTGCAATGGTTTGCGAGCTCGCGTGTCAGCCCAGTCAGACCGAGCTTGGTAACCGTCTCGCTCCATGAATCGCCACTCGCCGCGGCCGACCCAGGCGCCGGGATCGATACGACGGCGGCCGCCGCGGGTGCGGGCGACGTGGCAGGCCGCGCAGCGGGTGCGCTGCCGGTGGCACGTGTACCGGCTGGCTGCGCCGCCGGCCGGAAGGCCAGCATGCGCAACAGCGTCATCTCCAGTCCGCTGCGCGCATCTGGCGCCAAGGCGATGTCACGCCGTCCATGCAGGCCTATCTGATAAAACAGCTGCACATCTTCCGGTGTCACACGACTGGCATAGCCGCGCAACACATCGGCATGATCGGCATCGATCTCCGCTTCGGGTGCCGCCTGCAGCAGGGCCAGGCGGTGCAGGGCGAGGAGCAGTTCACCCAATACACTTTCGGGGTCGGCATTGTGGTCGCCGGCAACGGATATGGCCGCCAGCAGGCCCGGTGCATCCGCCTGCGCCAATCCTTCAAGAATGGCTTCAATCACGCTGTTATCGATGCTACCGAGCATCTCGCGCACTTCCGGTTCGTTCACCTTGCCGCCGCCAAAGGCGATGGCCTGATCGAGCAGACTCAGGGCATCGCGCATGCTGCCGTCCGCGGAGCGTGCCAGCAGTTTCAGCGAGGCCGCGTCGAAGGCGATGCCCTCGGCACCGAGAATCTTTTCAAGCTGGGCAGAGATCTGTTCCGGCGACAGGCGCTTCAAATGGAATTGCAGGCAGCGCGACAGAACCGTCACGGGAAGCTTCTGCGGGTCGGTGGTGGCGAGCAGGAACTTCACGTGCGGCGGCGGCTCTTCCAGGGTCTTGAGCAAGGCATTGAAACTGTGCCCGGACAGCATGTGCACTTCATCGATCAGGTACACCTTGTAGCGACCGCGGGTCGGCGCGTATTGAACGTTGTCGAGCAATTCGCGCGTGTCATCCACCTTGGTGCGCGAGGCCGCATCGACTTCGATCAGATCCACGAACCGCCCCTCGTCCACTTCGCGACACGACTGACAGTTATCACATGGCTGCGAGCTGACACCGGCCTCGCAATTCAGGGATTTTGCCAGGATGCGGGCGATCGTGGTTTTTCCGACGCCACGCGTGCCGGTGAACAGGAAGGCGTGATGCAGGCGGTCGTGATCGAGTCCATTGATGAGCGCGCGTGACACGTGCGTCTGACCGACCAGGTCCGCGAACCGGCGCGGGCGCCACTTGCGTGCCAGCACCTGATAGCTCATGGAATTTCACTCAGCATGGTTGACCTGCAATCGAACTATACGGGTGGCGGCTCGGGCCGGCCGCTCCTCGCACCCGGAATGGCTGCTGCGGCTGCTTCCTTCCGGACCTGACCGGGTTCACAACCTTCCGTCACAAAGGAAACCGGCCTTCGCCGCCATAATTGATGCTTCGTAAGGAAAAGCCGCGATACTTGATGACATTGGCTTTCCACCGCACGTGAGTTTACCTGCCAGCGCCGTGCGGGTAAACGTGCATGCGGAATATTGATGTAATGGGAAATGGCGGAGAGGGAGGCCGCTCTCGCGTCATCAGATGGCAAGACGAACGAAGTAGGGCTTCCTTTTCGCGCTCCGCGGCACTTACACGTCCATGTGCGGCGGGATTCGGCCCAATGAATCAGGTTCGAATGCTTATTCTGCAGCCATTTAAAACATGAAGGGCGCGAACGCGCCTCTCATGTTTTAAATGGCGGAGAGGGAGGGATTCGAACCCTCGGTACGGTTTCCCGTACACACACTTTCCAGGCGTGCTCCTTAAACCGCTCGGACACCTCTCCGGGAAACGACTGCCTGCGCAGAACGCCGGCGCGCAAGGGTAAACCAGCCGCGCGGCGGGTGCAATCGAAAGCGACGCCACGGCCCTGACTTGTGGCGTGTAAACAAAATGCAGGGGATGGTTATATGGCGGAGAGGGTGGGAGTCGAACCCACGTGGCGTTTCCGCCCATCCGATTTCGAGTCGGCGCCGTTATGGCCTCTTCGGTACCTCTCCAGTCTGTCTAGCATACCGTGCCGGCGAACACGGGCACAACCGCCATGCGCTATACTTGGCCGAATGCCGCTCAAGCAAAGGACACGGAGACAGGGCTTTCCGGGACTGCTGATCGTGGCAGTCTACCTGCTGGGCTGCGGCTGCCAACCCACTGACAACACCAGGCTCGGCGCCGTGAAGCGCAGCGGCGAGCTGGTCGTGCTCACCCGCAACAGCCCCACGACTTATTACGAAGGCCCGGACGGGCCGACGGGTTTCGAATATGATCTCGCGCATGCGTTTGCCGAACGCCTGGGCGTCGGGCTAATCATCAAAACAGCTGACCGCTTTGCGGATATTCTGCCAACGGTTGCACGCCGGGAGGTCGATTTTGCCGCCGCCGGTCTGACTGTCACGGCCAAACGTGCCGAAGCCGTTCGCTTTGCCCCGTACTACCAGGTCATCCGCCAGCAGGTGATCCATCATGCCAAAACCGCCCCGCCGGCGAATGTCCAAGGCCTGATCGGCCGGAATATCGAAGTGATCGCCGGCAGCAGTTACCTCGAGCGCCTGGAACTACTCAAGCAGCAATACCCGCAGCTGAACTGGCTTACTGTCGAAAACATGGAAACCGAGGAATTACTGTTACAGGTTCAGGAAGGTCTGACGGAGATCACCATTTCGGACTCGAACATTGCCGCCATCAGTCGCCAGTTCAATCCGGACCTGCGCATCGCTTTCGATCTGGGCGAACCCGAAAAACTCGCCTGGGCGTTTCCATCCGACGGGGATGACAGCCTTCTGCAGGAGGCGGTGGAATTCATCGCAGCAATGCGCGCCTCGGGCGAACTGGCCCACCTCATCGAGCGTCACTACGGCGCCGCCACCCGCTTCAATCCCATCAATATCGCCGCATTCCTGCAGAAGATCGAAACCGACCTGCCCGGCCTCAAGCCGGTGTTTGTAGAAGCCGCACAGCGTTACCGGCTCGACTGGCGCCTGCTGGCCGCCATGAGTTACCAGGAGTCCTACTGGAACCCGAATGCCGTTTCCCCCACCGGCGTGCGCGGTATCATGATGCTCACGGAGACCACGGCCCAGCAGCTTGGCGTGTCCGACCGCCTGGATGTACGCCAGAGCGTGCACGGCGGCAGCGCCTACCTGCGCACACTCATCGATCGTCTGCCAGCGGGTATCCCCGAACCAGACCGAACCTGGATGGCGCTCGCCTCCTACAACGTCGGTTACAACCATCTGGAAGACGCGCGCGTCATCACCCAGAAGCAGGGCGCCGACCCGAACAAGTGGAATGATCTGAAGGAACGCTTGCCGTTGCTCGCCAAGGCCGCCTGGTACACAAAAACAAAACATGGCTATGCACGAGGTTACGAGCCAGTGCAGCTAGTGAACCGCATCCGCACTTATTACGATGTCCTGAAGAAGAGCGACGACGATTCACGCGCGCGTCGCGACAACGATGTTCTGCGCCTGAAGGCGCCGGCGCTGTAGCAGTTCCGGAAGACCATATTTACGGACCGGCGCGGCCGCGCCGGGACTGGAAGAATGTCCTGAGACGTTGGCTGCATTCCCCGGCCAGCACGCCGCCGTGCACCTCCGCACGGTGATTGAGCACGGCAGTGTTGAGCAGGTCGAACACCGTGCCGGCAGAGCCGGCGAGTGGATCGGGCGCGCCATACACGACGCGCGCCACGCGCGCCTGCACCATCGCACCGGCGCACATCGGACAAGGTTCAAGCGTGACGTACAGGGAGGCGCCGGTCAGGCGGTAGTTGCCGAGTTTCGCGGCGGCGGCCCGCAGGGCGATGATCTCGGCGTGTGCCGTGGGGTCATGGCTGCCAATCGGCCGGTTCCATCCCTCGCCGATGATTTCACCGTTCAAGACCACGAGCGCGCCGACCGGCACTTCACCCTCGTTCTCGGCACGCGTGGCGAGAACGAGGGCGTGCTGCATGTAGGCTATGTCCTGCGCGCTGGCGTCGCTCATTCCCACTCGATGGTGGCGGGCGGTTTGCCGGAGATGTCGTACACCACGCGCGAGATGCCGCGCACCTCGTTGATGATACGGTTGGAGATCGTGCCCAGCACCTCGTACGGCAGGTGCGCCCAGCGTGCCGTCATGAAGTCCACGGTCTCGACCGCGCGCAGCGCCACCACGTAATCATAGGCGCGTGCATCGCCCAGCACCGCCACCGACTTCACCGGCAGGAACACGGCGAATGCCTGACTGACCTTGTTGTACAAATCGTGGCGATACAGTTCTTCCAGGT
>DATEYP010000027.1:0-8756 GCA_035256085.1 Acidiferrobacterales bacterium | reverse complement strand
CGGTCTGCCGAACGCCGGCAAGTCCACGCTGTTGCGCGCCGTGTCCGAGGCGCGTCCCAAGGTTGCGGACTACCCCTTCACGACCTTGCACCCGCATCTTGGCGTGGTGCGCGTCGGGCCGGAACGCAGTTTTGTGATGGCCGACATCCCCGGTCTGATCGAGGGCGCCGCCGAAGGCGCCGGGCTGGGCATTCGCTTTCTCAAGCACCTGTCGCGCACGCGCATCCTGCTGCATCTGGTGGATGTGGCGCCGCTCGACCCCGAGGCCGAACCGGTCAAGGCGGTCAAGGCGCTGGCCGCGGAGCTGAAAAAGTTCAGCAAGGAACTGGCCAGTCGCGAGCGCTGGCTGGTGCTGAACAAGATGGATCTGTTACCGCCGGACGAACGCGAAGCGTTCGCCAAGCAGATCGTGAAGGGCTTGCGCTGGAAGGGACCGGTCTTTAGTGTTTCAGCTGCCACCGGTGAAGGTTGCCGGGAGCTGTCTGCGAAGCTCATGGAACGGCTTGAGGCTTTGCGTCAGGCAGCGAGTGACGAGCAGGCCGAGGCGGCCGGGCTTGAGGAATGAAGACAGCTTATTGAATTGCACATGAACGCAGAGCGAACCTTCCTGACCCAGACGCGCCGCTGCGTGGTGAAGATCGGCAGCGCGCTGCTGACCAACAATGGCCTCGGCCTGGACACGGCCGCGATTGCCGGCTGGGTAGGGCAGATTGCGCAACTGCGCGCGCGCGGCATCGAGGTGGTGCTGGTATCCTCTGGTGCGGTCGCTGCCGGCATGCAACGCCTCGGTTTCAGCAGTCGGCCGCATGCCTTGCATGAGCTGCAGGCGCTTGCCGCCGTCGGGCAGATGGGGCTGGTGCAACTCTATGAATCCCTGTTCCAGCGCCACAGTATCCACACTGCGCAGGTGCTGCTCACGCATGACGACCTGGCGAACCGCGAGCGCTATCTGAATGCCCGCAGCACACTGAGCACGCTGCTAACCCTTGGCGTGGTGCCGGTGATCAACGAGAACGACACGGTCGCGACCGAGGAGATCCGTTTCGGCGACAACGACACGCTTGCCGCGCTCGTCGCCAATCTGGTCGAGGCCGAATTGCTGGTGATCCTGACCGACCAGACCGGATTGTTTAACAAGGATCCGCGCCAGCACCCGGATGCCGTGCTGGTGCAGGAAGGCGAGGCCGGCGATCCGCGCCTGCTGGAAATGGCCGGTGGCGCCGGAACCCTCGGGCGCGGCGGCATGCGTACCAAGCTGCTGGCGGCCGACAAGGCGCAGCGTTCGGGCGCGGCGACGGTCATTGTCTGGGGCCGCGAGCCGGAGGCCTTGCCACGGTTGCTGGCCGGAGAGCAAATCGGCACTTGCCTGCGTCCGTCACAGGGACGGATCGCGGCGCGCAAGCAGTGGCTGGCCGGACACCTGCAGATTCGCGGCAAGCTGACGCTCGATGACGGTGCAGTGAAAGTGTTGCGTCAGGCCGGCAAGAGCCTGCTGCCGGTCGGGGTAATAACGGTCGAAGGGCAGTTTGCGCGCGGTGAAGTGGTCGCCTGTTTCGATCTGGCCGGGCACGAGGTCGCCAGGGGCCTGGTGAATTACGGCGCCGAGGAAGCGGCGCGTATTGCCGGTCAGCCCAGTGACCGCATCGAGGCCATTCTGGGCTATGTGGATGAGCCGGAACTGATTCACCGCGACAACATGGTGCTGGTTTAAGGCAGGGGAAAGGGGAAAGGGGAAAGGGGAACCACCCAGTAAAAAAAGGCCGGCGCGAGGCCGGCTTTTTGGCTAATGCGGGGAAGGCGGTTTACGCGAGGGCGCGCACGCGCTTGTTCAGCTGACTCTTCTGGCGTGCCGCATTGTTCTTGTGCACCAGCCCTTTCTTGGCGGAACTGTCGAGGGCGGCGGCTGCATCGCGGAAGGCCAGCTGGGCGGCGGCCTTGTCCTTGGTTTCCACTGCCTTCAGGACCTTCTTGATCTGGGTGCGCATCGCCGAGCGCTGCGCGGTATTGCGCTCACGATGAGCCTCTGCCTGGCGGGCGCGTTTTTTCGCTTGGACCGTGTTTGCCACTGCTGTGCCTCTCGGAATTCGGTTGCTGAAAAGCGGCTTATTATCATGATTTTGCCCGCTTCTGTCCAGAGAAAGTCTGACTTGCCGCCATTTTCGTAGGGTGCGCCCTGCGCACCGTTGGCTTCATTGAGCCGTGGCTTGGTGCGCAGGGCGCACCCTACGGGGGATCCAATCAATTGCCGGGCTTGGGGGGGTGCGAGCGGGCGGGGATTGCCTTAATATCCAGTTTTCACGCCCATCCAGTCCGTTTCTTCCATCCAATGTCGCGTCGACTCTTCAATTCCACCCTCATCACGGGCGGCATGACGCTCCTGTCACGCATCAGCGGCCTGGTGCGTGACATCGTGTTCGCTGGCCTGATTGGCGCCGGTGCCGGAATTGCCGCCGATGCCTTCTACGTGGCATTTCGCATTCCCAATTTCCTGCGGCGCATCTTCGGTGAGGGCGCGTTCTCACAGGCGTTCGTGCCGGTGTTCACCGAGTACAAGACCCGCAATACCCGAGAGGAAATCCGCGAATTTGTGGATCGGATGGCCGGCATTTTCGGTCTGGTGTTGTTTGTCGTGACGCTGGTGGGTGTGTTGGCCGCGCCGTTTATCGTGTACGCACTGGCCCCGGGCTTCACTGGCGAAAAGTACGACCTGACAGTCGCGATGCTGCGCATCACCTTTCCCTACATTTTGTTCATCTCGCTGGTCGGTATGGCGGCCGGCATCCTCAACACCTATGGACGCTTCGCCGCTGCCGCCTTCACGCCGGTGCTGCTCAACCTGTCACTGATTGGTGCGGCGTTATGGCTGGCGCCGCGCATGCAAAATCCGGTGATGGCGCTGGCCTGGGGCGTGTTCATCGCCGGTGTCGCGCAGCTCCTATTCCAGCTGCCGTTTTTGGCGCGGCTTGGGATGTTGCCGCGACCCAGGCTCAAACGCGGGCACGATGGCGTGGCGCGCGTATTCAAACTCATGTTGCCGGCGATTTTCGGTGTGTCAGTTGCGCAGATCAACACGCTCATCAACACCATACTGGCCTCGTTCCTGGTGACCGGCAGTGTGTCCTGGCTCTATTACTCCGACCGGCTCATGGAATTCCCGCTCGGTGTGTTCGGCATCGCGCTGGCGACCGTGATCCTGCCGAGTCTGTCGCACCAGCACACGAATGGCGACAAGCACGAGTTCTCGCGCCTGCTCGACTGGGCGCTGCGTTGGGTGTTCCTGATCGGCGTGCCCGCCACCGTGGCCCTGATGCTGCTCGCCGGACCGTTGTTGGCCACCTTTTTCCATTACGGCGCGTTCGGCGAACAGGATGTGCGCATGAGCGCCCAGGCGCTCATCGCCTTTTCCGCCGGTCTGCTCGGGTTTATTCTGGTGAAGGTGCTGGCGCCCGGCTTCTATGCGCGCCAGGATACGAAAACCCCGGTACGCATCGGCATGATCGCCATGGGCGTCAACATCGTGTTGAGTGTGTCGCTGGTGTTCACGCTCAAGCATGTGGGTTTGGCGCTGGCCATCACGC
This sequence comes from Acidiferrobacterales bacterium, assembly GCA_035256085.1. GTDB lineage: Bacteria > Pseudomonadota > Gammaproteobacteria > Acidiferrobacterales > UBA6901 > UBA6901. The sequence continues at coordinate 5,178 of DATEYP010000027.1, read as the reverse complement.
TGGCGGCATTTGTGAATGCGGGGCTGCTCTATCGGCTGTTGCGTCAGCACGGGGTGTATCAGCCGGAACCCGGTTGGCTGCGTTATTTTCTGCGCATTGCGCTGGCCAGTGCGCTGATGGGACTGGCGCTGGCCTGGGGCGCCGGCGATCTCGGTGCGTGGTTGCAGGCCGGTACCGGCGCGCGTATTTTGCATCTTGCAGTGCTGGTTGTCGGTGGTGTGTCTGTGTACGTGGCATCGCTGCTGATATTCGGAGTGCGGCCGCATGAACTGCTGTTGCGGAGGCCGGGTGTTGGAGACCGACAAGATGGTTGAGCATTTATCCATCCACCAGATTATGGCGCGCGATGAGACGCGCGTGTTCACGCTGGCCGAGGCCGAGGCATTGTTTCCGCTGGTGCGCGCCATTACGGAGGCGGCCTGGCGCGATCTCGATCCGGTGCGGCGCAAGCTTGAGGCAATGGCACCGGTGAATCCACAGATTCACGAGATCGAGCAACTGTATGAGTCGATTGTGAAGCGCTGGATGGCGAAGATGACGCGTTTGGGTCTGGTTGTGAAGGGACTATGGCTGGTCGATTTCGACACCGGAGACGGCTACCTGTGCTGGAAGTTTCCAGAGCTCAAGATCGCCCAGTACCATGGTTATCATGAAGGCTATACAACGCGCCGTCCATTGCGTGAGGTGATCGAGGAGCTCGACCCGGATTGGGCCCGGTAATTCAAGTCACGCGCAAGCGCGCACGGCTCGACCCCTTCTCCCTGCGGGAGAAGGGATGGGGATGAGGGCCAATCTCCCTCGCCCTTTCCCCTCTCCCAAGGGGAGAGGGGAAGTAGATGAGAATCTCTATTCCGGTCGGAAAGAGGGTGAGGGTGAAGGGGCGCGGGGTGAGGACAAGTCAACGAAATATCGGTTAACCCTTTAAATCCATTGTGTTTTTAGGCGTTGGTCTTTATCCTTGGCAGTCTATATGTAGCGGCGCTCGTTTCATGCAACTCATCCGCGGTCTGCACAATCTGAAGCCCGGGCATCGCGGCTGTGTCGCGACCATCGGCAATTTCGATGGCGTGCATCTCGGCCATCAGGCGGTCATCGGCCAGCTCGCGGACAAGGGTGCGGAACTGCATCTGCCCACCACGGTAGTTGTATTCGAGCCGCAACCGCTTGAGTACTTCCAGAGTCCCGACAAGGTTCCGCCGCGCCTCACGCGCCTGCGTGAGAAAATTCAGGCGCTGCGTCGCTATTCCGTCGATCGCGTGTTGTGCCTGCGCTTCAATGAGCGCCTGGCCAATATGCCGGCGGAACAATTCATTCAGCGGATTCTGGTTGAGGGTCTTGGTGTGCATTATCTGGTGGTGGGCGACGACTTCCGTTTTGGCGCCAAGCGCGCCGGTGATTTCGTGCTGCTGCGCAAAGCGGGCGAGGCGCAGGGCTTCGAGGTGGCCCCCATGCACACCTTTACGATCGATGGCGAGCGGGTGAGCAGCACGCGCATTCGCCAGGCGCTTGCCACCGGTGACCTGGCAACGGCCGAGAAACTGCTCGGTCGGCCGTATCGCATGTGCGGGCGCGTGGCGCACGGCAACAAACTCGGGCGCACCATCGGCATACCGACGGTGAACGTGCAGCTGCACCGTGTCGCCACGCCGGTGCAGGGCATCTATGTGGTGGAGGTGTTCGGTTTGCACCACGAACCGGTTGCCGGCGTCGCCAGCGTCGGCATGCGCCCGACGGTGAATGGCACGCACATGCTGCTCGAGGCGCATTTGTTCGAGTTCAGCCGCGAGGTATACGGCCACTACATCAACATCAATTTTTTGCACAAGCTGCGTGACGAACTGCGCTTCGCATCTATCGACGAAATGAAAGTCTACATCCAGCGTGATATTGACAATGCACACGCCTGGTTTGCAGCGCGCGAGCATATGGATATCCCCTCTCCCCGCGCGCGGGGAGAGGGTTAGGGAGAGGGGTTAAATTAGCGAGAGGGGGAATACACCTAGGGACGATTGAATAAACCCGTCGTCCACACTCTCCCCGGCCCTCTCCCGCCCCGCGGGAGAGGGGGTTGAGATTGGAATGAGAAAAATATGTCCAGCGAAAAGAAAGAAAACGACTACAAGCACACGCTGAATCTGCCGCAGACGGATTTTCCGATGAAGGCGAATCTCGCCGCGCGCGAACCGGAAATGCTCATACGCTGGGAAGCGATGGATCTGTACGGCCAGCTGCGCGCCGCGCGCAAGGGAAAACCCAGGTATATTCTGCACGACGGTCCGCCGTATGCGAATGGCGATATCCATATCGGTCACGCCGCGAATAAGGTGCTCAAGGACATGGTGGTGAAGTCCAGATCGATGAGCGGTTTCGATGCACCCTATGTGCCGGGCTGGGATTGCCACGGGTTGCCGATCGAACACCAAGTAGAGAAGAAGATCGGCAAGGCCGGCGACAAGGTGAATGCGAGCGCGTTCCGCAAGGCCTGCCGCGAGTATGCGACCAGGCAGGTCGAAGGCCAGCGCGAGGATTTCAAGCGACTCGGTGTGCTCGGCGACTGGGCGCGGTCATACCTCACCATGGATTTCAAGTTCGAGGCCGACATCCTGCGCCAGCTCGGGCGGGTGATCGCCGGCGGGCATGTGTACAAGAGTTACAAGCCGGTGCACTGGTGTATCGACTGCGGCTCGGCGCTGGCCGAGGCCGAGGTCGAATACGAGGACAAGTCCTCGCCCGCGATCGACGTGCGTTTTCCGGTGGCGGACGAGGCGGCACTGTTTGCGCGCCTGCAGCATGTGGCCGGACACACCGGGCACGGCCCGTTGTCGGTCGTCATCTGGACCACCACGCCCTGGACGCTGCCCGCCAACCAGGCGGTGGCGGTGCATCCGGAGATGGAATATGTGATTGCGCAGACCGAAGGCGAGCATCCCGAGCGCCTGCTGCTGGCCGAACCCTTGCTCAAGAGCGTGATGTTGCGCTGCGGCATCGAAGATTATCGTGTGATTGCGACCTGCGCCGGTGCAGCGCTGGAAGGCATCCCCTTGTGGCATCCGTTCTATGCGCGCGAGGTGCCGATGATTCTCGGCGAGCATGTTACCACCGACGCCGGCACCGGTTGCGTGCACACTGCACCGGGTCATGGCCAGGAAGATTACGTGGCCGGGGCGCGCTACAAACTGGCGGTCGACAATCCGGTCGGTGGCGATGGCAAGTTTCTGCCCGGTACCGAACTGTTTGCCGGCGAGCACGTCTTCAAGGTGAACGGGCACGTGATCGAGGTGCTCAAGCTACGCGCCATGCTGCTGCATGAAGAGGCGCTGCGCCACAGTTATCCGCACTGCTGGCGGCACAAGACGCCGATCATTTTCCGCGCCACGCCGCAGTGGTTCATCGGCATGGATAACGCGGGTTTGCGCGCCAAGGCGCTGGCCGAGATCAAGCAGGTCGCCTGGGTGCCGGACTGGGGGCAGGCGCGCATCGAGGGCATGGTGGCGAACCGCCCGGACTGGTGCATCTCGCGCCAGCGCACCTGGGGGGTACCGATCGCGCTGTTCCTGCACAAGGAAACTGGCAAGCTGCATCCGCAAACGCCGCGCCTGATTGAAGAGGTGGCAAAACGCATCGAACAGAAGGGAGTGGATGCCTGGTTTGAGCTCGCAGCATCCGAACTGCTGGGCAAGGACGCCGATCAATACGAAAAGGTGACGGACATTCTGGATGTGTGGTTCGACTCGGGGGTGACCCATGGCTGTGTGCTGGAAGCGCGCCCGGAATTGCAATTTCCCGCCGATCTCTACCTGGAAGGCTCCGACCAGCATCGCGGCTGGTTCCAGTCGTCGCTGTTGTCGTCGGTCGCGATCCATGGCACGGCGCCGTACAAGGCCGTGCTGACCCACGGCTTCACCGTGGATGCCAAGGGCATGAAAATGTCCAAGTCCAGGGGCAACACCATCGCGCCGCAGCAGGTTATCAAGACCCAGGGCGCGGATATCCTGCGCCTGTGGGTGGCGGCCACCGACTACCGCACCGAGATGAATATCTCGGACGAGATCCTGACGCGTATCGCCGACTCCTACCGGCGCCTGCGCAACACGGCGCGCTATCTGCTTTCGAATCTGGCCGGATTCGATCCGGCACGCGACCTGCTCAAGCCGGCGGAGATGCTGGCACTCGACCGCTGGGCGCTCAATCGCGCGCGTTCGCTGCAACGGGATATCGTGGACGCCTACGACAGTTACAGTTTCCACGTCATCTACCAGCGCCTGCACCAATTCTGTTCCGTCGATCTGGGCGGCTTCTATCTGGATGTGCTCAAGGACCGGGTGTACACGGCGCGCGCCGACAGTCGCGCGCGGCGCTCCGCGCAGACCGCCATGTACCATCTGCTTGAAGCGCTGGCGCGCTGGATGGCGCCGATTCTTAGTTTCACCGCCGATGAGATCTGGAACAACATGCCGGGCAGTCGCGGCGCGAGCGTGCTGCTCGAGACCTGGCATACACTGCCGGATGACCCGGCACAGGATGAACTGACCAGCGAGGCATACTGGGACAAGGTGCTGGCGGTGCGCGAGCAGGTGGCGCGTGAACTGGAAAAGGCGCGCGTGGCCGGTGCGCTCGGCGCCTCACTCGAGGCCGAGGTCGATCTCTACGTCGACGCCGAGCTGCGCTCGCTGCTCACGAAACTTGGCGATGAGCTGCGTTTCGTGCTGATTACTTCCGGGGCGCGCGTGCACGATCTGGCGGCCAATCCATCCGCCGGCGTCGAAACCGGGTTCAAGGGCCTGCGCCTGCAAGTCAATCCATCGGCACATGCCAAGTGCGCGCGCTGCTGGCATCGGCGCGCCGACGTCGGCACGAATGCCGAACACCTGCAACTGTGCGCGCGCTGCGTCACGAATGTCGCCGGCCCGGGTGAAGTACGGAGGATCGCCTGATGTTCAAATATCTCTGGATCGTCGCGGTGATCGGTATTGCCGACCAGGTCACGAAATATTTCGCGCTCCTGCATCTCAGGAATTCTGAGATTGCCGTGACACCGTTTCTGAAATTCTCGCTGGCGTTTAATACCGGCGCCGCCTTCAGCTTCCTCAGCGATGCCGGCGGCTGGCAGAACCTGTTCTTCGTGGGCGTGGCGTTTGTGGTGTCGGTCGTTATTCTGTTCATGATCCGGCGCCTGGG
>DATEYP010000026.1:0-9348 GCA_035256085.1 Acidiferrobacterales bacterium | reverse complement strand
CGCCGAGCAGGCCAGGCAGCCGATTCTGAATCCGCTCGAAATGGCCATGCCCAGCGCGTGGGCGGTCGTCACGCGCCTGAAACAAAACCCGGAGTACGTGAATCGTTTCGCGACGGTCTACGGCCTGGACCTGAAGCCGATTGCAGCGCGCGCGGATGCCCCGGCCAGCGCCACGCCGCCGGCGGGCGTGCTCGCCGCCTACGACCGCCTGGCTCAGGCGATCGGCGCGTTCGAGAAATCGCGCGCGTTCAACCGCTTCACCTCGAAGTTCGACTATTACCTGGCCGGCAAGATCCGGCTCGGCAAACTTGAACAGCAGGGCCTCAAACTGTTCGAGGACGAAAAGTCACAATGTTCCGCCTGCCATACCAGCAAGCCCGGCGCCGCACCGGATGGCGGCGTGCTTCCGCCGCTGTTCACCGACTTCACCTACGACAATCTCGGCGTGCCACGCAACGTGAACATTCCGGGCAACCCACCGCCGGATCCGGGCCTGGCCGGTCATCCGCTGATCGCCGGGCGACCCATGGCCGCCGGCGAGCGCGGCAAGCACAAGGTCATGGGATTGCGCAACATCGCGGTCACCGCGCCCTACGGCCACAACGGCGTATTCCGGACGCTGGAACAGATCACGCACTTCTACAACACGCGCGACACCAAACCGGAAGTGTGCGCGGACAACAATGATCCGCGCTTCGGCAAAACCTGCTGGCCCGCCCCCGAGATCCGCGAGAACGTGAACACCGAGGAACTCGGCGATCTCAAGCTGAGCGCGCGCGAAGAAGAAGCCCTGGTGGCTTTCATGAAAACCCTGACCGACGGCTATCCCGACTGGGGCAACAATCCGAAGGTTCCGCCCGGCACGCCCTCGCCGTTCGCCACGACGGTCCTGCCGCCCGCGCCATAGCGGGCCGTTTTGCCGGTTTGCTCGCCCCGGTGTAATGTCAGGGCGCCTCACCCGTGACACGGAAATTCCGTATTGACTGCATCTAGGGACCGGCACATTCTAATCCGCCTCGCCTTCTCATTGTCCGGTCAGGAATCCCAACAATCCCAAAGGAGGAACCATGAAAAAAACGGACACTGCACTGCTGATATGCACCTCGCTCTTGGCGCTGACGCTCCAGGGTTGCGACAGGGGCAAGGCACCGCCGGCGCCCAAGACGGCGGCTCCCGAAGCCGTCAGCTTCACCAAGGCCGCGCTGTATCCGGAGGGTGTCGACTACGACGACAGGCGCAATCGCTTTCTGGTCACGTCGCTGCGCGAAGGCATCGTGGGCGCAGTGAGCGACGACGGGACCTACAAGGTATTCATCCAGGATTCCAATCTTGTCTCGGCGATTGGCATCCGCGTCGACGCCGAACGCGACCGGCTGCTGGTCTGCAACTCCGACCCCGGCGTCAGCGTGCACACCAAGAAGGAGAACCAGGGAAAGCTGGCCGGGCTCGGCATCTTCCAGCTCTCGACCGGCAAGCTGATCAAGTACCTGGACCTCGGCAGACTCGGCGGTGCCGGCGGGCATTTCTGCAACGATATTGCGCTCGACGGCGCCGGTAATGCCTACGTGACCGACAGCTTCTCGCCGATCATCTATAAGGTCGATACCGCCAACAAGGCCTCGGTGCTGCTCAACCACAAGCGCTTCACCGGCGAGGGCTTTAACCTGAATGGTCTCGTGGCGAAGGACAACTACCTGCTCGTCGCCAAGATGAACGAGGGCCTGCTGTTCAAGGTGCCGCTGGACAAGCCGGAGAAGTTCACGCAGGTGAAGATCAAGGAAAGCCTCGCGGGCGCGGACGGCCTGCTGTGGGCGCCGGACGGTTCGCTGGTGGTCATCGCCAACGGCAAGACCAACAAGGTCTTCAAGCTTGCCAGCAGCGACAACTGGGATTCCGCCACGGTGACGGGTTCGGTCGACACCGGCGATGTCTTCGCGACCACCGGCGTGGTGCGCGACGGGAAGATTTATGTCCTGTACGCCATGCTGCACGTGCTGTTCAACCCGCAAACCAAGACGCACATCGACAAGTTCGAAATTCGCCAACAGAAGCTGTAAGCGGCGGCTGAACGACCGGGCCGGGGAGATATTTTCTCTCCGGCCCGTTTCTTTGTTACTGCGTCCGCTGCAACGCCATTCCCAGCTTGTCGGTCAGTGCGTATCCATCACCACGCCCACCTGTGGCATCCGTGCGAGGCCGGTGGCGCGGGCGTGCTCCTCGAAGCCGCGGTTGCGCCAGAAGAACGCACCCGGCATGGTGGTGGGGATGGCCAGCGCATAGAACAGCATGCGGCCGGCCACCGCGGTGGCGCTGATCACCAGCGACGTGAGTGACCAGACTATGAGTCCGGCGACACCCACCGGTTCGGTGACCAGCAATGCCGCGAGCATCGCGAGCGCGAGGCCGAGGATCGCGTTGCGGGTCTGATAGGTGTAACCGAAGGTGGTGGTTTGCTCATAGTGCGAGGCCGCGCCCTCGCCGCCGGCACGCTTCAGATCGCGCGCGTGGAACCAGAGCCCGACGGCTTTGAGCAAGAGGCCGGCGAGCATCGGGATGACGAGATACGCCGGCACTGGACCGAAGGCCTCACCGCTTCCCAAAGCCACCACCGTTTGCACTACCGCCAGCAACAACGCGCCGAGCGCGAACATGCTGCCGTAGAAGCTGGTCAACACCTGCCAGTGGTTCCAGAACGGCCGCGCCGGGATACGGTAGATGCGATGCATGAACCACAGCGCCGCGAGACCGGCCACGACGGTCGCCCAGCCGATCGCCGGCGCGAGCGCCGCGACCGTGCCGGCCGGCAGCCAGCGGGTGAGCACCGTCACGCCGGTGAGCAGCGTGTAGGCACCGAGCAGGTTGTAGAACACGGCGATGCCGGCCACTTCGCGCGACACCGGCGAGTAACGAAGATTATTGAAGGCACGGTAGAAGCGGTGCGGACGGCCGAGATGCAGCGTGGACAACACCAGCGCGAAGGTCTCGACGCCGACCAGCCCGAACAGGAACGCCGGCCAGGCTACCGGGTTGTTTGCCGGCGTGAGCAACTCGACGCCGAACAGCGGCGCGAGGAACAGCAGCGCGAACGCCCCAACCACGGCCTGCGACACGAGCGTGAACACCACCAGCGGATTCTCACGCGTGCTAAGTTTGGCAAGGCCCCAGCCGCGTGCGCGGCCGTCGTCGCGCGCCTGGGGCGCATGCCGCCCGCCACCACCCTGCGTTGCGCGCACATAATGCAGCGGCATGCTGTCCGGCCGGGTGAGCTCGCGCGGCAGCGACTTGGTCTGCTGGAAGCGGATGTTGGGATGGGTGATGTCGGGCGTCGGGAAGCCGGGAATGCGGGTCTCGGCCTGCGCACGTTTTTCCGGAATAGTTTCAATAATCCCGAAGTCGAGCGCACCGGCGAGACAGGCCGCGACGCACGCCGGCTTGAGGCCCACTTCCAGGCGGTCGACACACATGTTGCACTTCGACACGTGCCCGGCCACCGTATCGAGCTGCGGTGCGTTGTATGGGCACACCCAGGTGCAGTAGCCGCAACCGAAGCAGATGTCCGGGTCCTGCAACACCGCGCCGTACTCGGCGAACTTGGTGTAGGCGCGGGTCGGGCAACCCTTGAGGCACACCGGGTCGTCGCAATGGTTACAGGCCATGGAGATATTGAGCCGCTGGTAGGACGGCCACGAGCCGCCTTCGACATAGCCGACCGAGCGGAATGCGATGTGTGCCGGCAGGTTGTTCTTCTCCGAACAGGCCGCCTCGCAGGCGTGGCAGGCGATGCAGTGGTCGGCGGTAAAAAAGAAACCGTGCTGCTTGTAACGGTTTGGATTTTCGGTAATACCCGGATCGTAGTTGATGATGAGCGCCTGGCCGCGCCGCGCGTCGCCATCCGGTACGGTCTCGATCGGCCGGCCGTAGCGGTTCGTGGCCGGATGCGGGGCATCCGGAACGAAGGCGTAGGTCGGTTCTTTGGGTCGCGGTTTAAACATAAGAAACAGACCTAACCGCCAAGGCGCCAAGAACGCCAAGGAAAAGAGTATTTTGGTTTAACAATGAAAGTTTCATAAATAATGCGCTTAGGCATCTCTCTGTCTTTATTTAAATTCTCTTGGCGTTCTTGGCGTCTTGGCGGTTCAAAATATTAGTAACTCCGCGCCGCGACGTTCTGCTTCGCCGCTGCGTCCTGGTCAACGGCGCGCTCAATGCGCACCGCGCACTGCTTGTACGCCGGCTGGCGCGAGTGCGGGTCGAGCAGGCCTAAACTCACACGATTGACACACTCGTGGAAATGGAACGGGATGAACACCGCATCCGGCGCCACGCGCTGGGTGAGCTGCACCATGACCACGGCATCGCCGCGCCGCGAGGTGAGGCGCGCGTAACTGCCGTGACGGATGCCGAGGCGCGCGGCCGCGTCCGGGTTCATCTCCATGTACGGCGTGGGCGAGAATTTGTTGGCGTTTCCCACCTTGCCGGTGCGGGTGCGGGTGTGGAAGTGTTCCACCACCCGGCCGGTGTTGAGCCAGAACGGGTACTCCGCGTCCGGACGTTCGTTGTTGTCGATGAACGGCAGCGGAATGAGCCTGGCCTTGCCGTCCGGATACTGAAACACGCCATCGACATACAGGCGTGGAGAGCCCTGGTCGGCGCCATCGACACACGGCCATTGCAAGCCGCGGCTCTGTTCGATCTTGGTGTAGCTCATGCCGGAAATATCGAGGAACCGGCCCTTGGAGAGCTGCTTCATCTCCTCGAACACGCCCTCGGCGGTTTCCGGGAATCGGATCTTGCGGCCCTGCTCGAAGCGCTTGGCGACCTCGTTGAAGATCCACAGATCCGGTTTCGAGTCGCCGTGTGGCCGGCAGACGTTGCGGATCAAATTCACGCGCCGCTCGGTGTTGGTGAAGCAGCCTTCCTTCTCCGCCCACACCGCCGCCGGCAGGTAGACATGCGAATACTCGTTGGTCTCGACATCCCGATAGGCGTCCTGCACCACCAGGAATTCGAGCTTTTCGAGCGTTTTGCGGATGCGCGCGGTGTTCGGCATCGAGGTCATGGGATTGGTGGCGATCAGCCACAGGCCCTTGATCTGGCCGGTTTCGATGGCCGGCAGAATATCGGTCATGAACATGCCACGCTGTTTGGGGAAGAACGCCGGGTCGATGCCCCAGAATTTGGCGATCTCCTCGCGATCCTTTTCCTTCTCCAGCGCGCGGTAGCCGGGCAGGCCCGAGCACGACGACCACTCGCGTGTGCCCATGGCGTTGCACTGGCCGGTGATGGACAGCGATGAGCCACCGGGCTTGCCGATGTTGCCGGTAATGAGATTGAGGTTGTTGATCGCCACCACCCCGTCCGAGCCGTGCGTGGACTGGTTGATGCCCATGGTCCAGATGGTCATGGCCGATCCGGCCCTGGCATAGACGCGCGCGACGTTGCGGATGGTGTCCTCGTCGATGCCGCAGATCTTCGACGCCGTGACCGGGTCGTAGTGCTCGACCAGGGACTTGAATTCCTCGAAGCCCTCGGTGTGGGCGGCGATATAGTCGGGCTGGTGCAGGCCTTCTTTCAGGATCACATGCGCCAGCGCGTTCAGCAGCACCAGATCGGTGCCGGGGTTGACCGGCAGGTGCATGTCGGCCATTTGCGCGAACATGGTGACGCGCGGATCGATCACGATCACCGGGAACTTGCGCTTCTCCAGCGCTTCGCGCAGCCGCCAGTAAATGATCGGGTGCTGCTCGGGGAGGTTGGATCCGATCGCCAGCAGGCACTCGGTGTGATCGAAGTCGTCGTAACAGCCTGGCGGGCCGTCGCTGCCGAACGAGCGCTTGTAGCCGGACACCGCCGACGACATACACAGCGTGGTGTTGCCATCGTAGTTGTTGGTGCCGACCACGCCGCGCGCCAGCTTGCCGAGGGTGTAGAACTCTTCGGTCATGATCTGGCCGGTGGACACGATGGCGAAGGCATCGCGGCCATAGGTATCCTGGATGCGCCGGGTCTCGCTGCCGACCTGGTCGAGCGCCTCGTCCCAGGATACCTCGCGGAACGGCACGAAGCGTTGCGCGCGCATCAGCGGCTGGTCGCCGCGCCCCGGGGTCTGGCGGAACAGCTCGTGTTCGAAGATACCCTTGATGCAGAGCTTGCCGCGATTGACGTCGGCATCGGCCACACCGCGCGAGGCGACCGGCTCGCCCTTGGCATCAATACCGACTTCGATCGAACAACCAGTGGAACAGTAGCCGCAGGTGGCGTATTTCCACTCGACCACGCCCTTGTCGGCGATCTTGATCGGGTTCTTGTTGTTTCGGCCAAAAAGCATATTAATTTCCTTGAACCGCCAAGATGCCAAGAGCGCCTAGAAAAACATTCATACGTTAAACCTGGAAAAAGCAGTCAGCCGCAGATGAACGCAGATAAATGCAAATGAATCATGTCATTGACGCACCCAGGTCATTCACCCTTTTGGTGATCTGGCGAATACAGGCAGTGCATTGAATATCCGCGTTTATCTGCGTTTATCTGCGGCTAAAGCCGTTCTTAGGTTAAAACCAATACCCGCCTTCGTTTCTGAACCAGTTCATTTGTTATGTATTAAATTATGATTTCGGCTTCATTGGCGTTCTTGGCGTCTTGGCGGTTCAGAATCATTTATTCAAACAACCTTCGTCCGGCGTCAGCAACAACAATACCTTGCCGTCTTCCAACCGCACCGGGAAACGCGCGGCGCAGCCTTCATCTGGTGCCACCGCGATGCCGGTATCGAGGCTGATCTTCAAATCGTGTAGCGGGCAGGCTACCTTGTTGCCGTACACAATGCCCTGCGACAGCTGCCCGCCCTTGTGCGGGCAACGGTCACGCAGCGCGAACACCTCGTCGTCGGCAGTGCGGAATACCGCGATGTCACCGTCTTTGGTGCGCACCACACGCGCACCTTGTTTCGGGATATCGGCCAGTGTGCCGATCTCGATCCATCCATTTATCTGATTCTTTGCCAGTGTCTGCATGTTGCCCTCAAGTTCCTGCCCAACCGTAGGGTGCGTTCCACGCACCATTCGTATTTGTTGATCGGTGCGCGTAGCGCACCCTACATTAACTATCCCACCCGCTTGAGCGGGATGTATTCGTGCTTGTCCATGCCCTGCGCGCGCTGCGCCCAGGGGTCTACCTGCGCGAAGCGCTGCGAGTAGTGGAAGCGCGCGGCGGCCTGCTTGCGGCTTTCGGCATCTTCCACCACCCGCTGCTTGATGTAGGACAGGCCGATGCGCTCCACCCACGGTGCGGTGCGTTCCAGGTAATGCGCCTCCTCACGATAGATTTGCAGGAAGGCGGCGCAGTATTCGAGCACCTCTTCCGGCGTCTTCACACTGCATAGAAAATCGGTGGCGCGCACCTTGACGCCGCCGTTGCCGCCGACATGCAGCTCGTAACCGGAGTCCACGCACACCACACCGAAATCCTTGATGGTCGCCTCGGCACAGTTGCGCGGGCAGCCGGACACCGCGAGCTTGAACTTGTGCGGGGTCCACGATCCCCAGGTCATTCTTTCGAGATCGATGCCCATGGTCGTTGAGTCCTGCGTACCAAAACGGCACCAGGACTTGCCGACACAGGTCTTGACCGTGCGAATCGCCTTGCCATAGGCATGGCCGGAAACAAAACCGGCCTTGGATAGGTCGCCCCAGATGCCCGGCAGGTCTTCTTTCTTTATTCCCAGCAGGTCGATGCGCTGACCGCCGGTGACATGCACGGTCGGCACCTTGTACCTCTCGGCAATCTCGGCAATCGAACGCAGCTCGGCCGGCGTGGTCTCGCCGCCCCACATGCGTGGCACCACCGAATAAGTACCGTCTTTCTGGATATTGGCGTGCACGCGCTCGTTGATGAAGCGCGACTGGTTGTCGTCCACGTATTCACCCGGCCAGGCGGTGAGCAGGTAAAAGTTGAGCGCCGGGCGACACTTGTTGCAGCCGTCGGCGTTTTTCCATTGCAGCGTCTGAAACACCGCCGGGATGGTCTTGAGCTTCTGGTTGACGATCGCCAGACGCACCTCGTCGTGCGGCAACTCGGTGCACGGACACATCGGCTTTTTCTTGGGCGCCGTCGAGTAGTCGCCGCCGAGGGTCGCAGCCAACAGGGCCTCGACCAGGCCGGTGCAGGAACCGCAGGAGCTGGACGCCTTGGTGTGGGCGCGCACGTCTTCCAGCGTGAACAGTTTCTTGGCGGAGATCGCCTTGACGATGGTGCCCTTGCACACGCCGTTACAGCCGCAGATCTCGGTGCTGTCCGGCATGGCGGCGACCCGGGTCTTGATATCGCCGTGACCGGCATCGCCAAGGTGGCCCTGGCCGTACAGCAACCGCGCGCGCAGGTCGGTAATATCGGTGCCGTCGCGCATCAGCTGGAAGTACCAGGCGCCGTCCATGGTGTCGCCGTACATCACGGCGCCGATAACGCGGTTGTTGGCCAGTACCAGCTTTTTGTAAACGCCGACACCGGCGTCCTGCATGACCAGGTCTTCGGTGGTGTCGTTGCCGGTGAAGTCGCCGGCCGAGAACAGATCGACGCCGGTGACCTTGAGCTTGGTCGAGGTGATCGAGCCTTCGTAACGCGAAATGCCATATTGTGCCAGGTGATTGGCGCAGACCCTGGCCTGCTCGAACAGCGGCGCCACCAGGCCGTAGGTGTGGCCGCGGTGCTGCACGCATTCGCCGACCGCGTAGACCCGCGGATCGTAGGTCTGCATGGTGTCGTTGACCACCACGCCGCGTTCGCAATACAGCCCGGTCTTTTTAGCGAGTTCGATGTTCGGGCGGATGCCGACCGCCATCACCACCAGGTCGGCGGTGAGTTCCTGTCCGTCTTCGAGGCGCACGCCCTGCACCCGGGCCTTGCCGATAATCTCTTGCGTGACACCTTTGAAAATGAATCGCAGGCCGCGGGATTCGAGCTCCTTCCTGAGCATGCGCGCCGCGGCCTGATCGAGCTGGCGTTCCATGAGGACGTCGGGCAGGTGCACCACCGTGACCTTCATACCCTGCTTCATCAGGCCATTTGCAGCCTCCAGGCCGAGCAGCCCGCCGCCAATCACAACCGCATGATGGAACTTGCCGGCCGCGGCCAGCATGCGCTCAACATCGGCGAGATCGCGGAAGCCGATGACCCCCGGTAGATCCTTGCCCGGCACCGGCAACCGGAACGGGTTCGAGCCGGTGGCTAGCAGCAGGCGATCGTAGCTGGCCTCGGTGCCGTCTTTGGCCACGACCTTGCGGTTGGGGCGATCGATGCTGACGATCTCCCTGCCCTTGTGCAGGACGATGCCGTGGTCGGCATACCAGGCAT
>DATEYP010000025.1:0-14287 GCA_035256085.1 Acidiferrobacterales bacterium | reverse complement strand
AAAAAACGGCTTTAGCCGCAGATGAACGCAGATGAATCATGCTGTTGATGCACCGCGGCCATTCACCCTTTTGGTGGACTGGCGAATACCGGCAGCGCATTGAATATCCGCGTTCATCCGCGGCTGACTGCTTTTTCCAGGATAAAAACTTCAACCGCCCGCGCCAGGATCGTGGCCGGTGTGGTGTTCATGGCCGGCAACCTCGGGTGCACTGCCGCCATATTTTTTTGCCGAGAGCCGATCGGCATTGAAGAACGCGTAGGACAGGGTCACGGTGCCGATCTCTTTTGGCAGGTCCGGGCCGACCACGAAGCGTACCGGCATTTTTCTGTGCTCACCCGCCTTAAGCTGCTGCTGGCTGAAGCAGAAGCACTCGATTTTCTTGAAATGTATCGCCGCCCTGTTCGGTGCAACACTGGGCACTGCCTGCCCGGTGATGGTCTCGCCGGCCGTGTTGTGTGCTTCGTAATAGGCAACGGCAACCTCACCCGGGTGCACACGCATGGACTTTTGCAGCGATCGAAACTCCCACGGCAGGCCGCTCATGCTGTTGCCGGTGAATTCCACCGTGACCCAGCGGTCCTCATCCACCTTGTTGCGAAGCGTGGCCTCGGCCCGGCCGGTTTTGCCGTTCAACCCGGTCACGTCGCAGATCACGTCGTACAGCGGCACCAGCGCGTAACCGAAAACAAACATGCCCAGCGCAACGCCCGCCAGCTTGAGGCCGACGCGGCGATTGTCACGCCCGGCCTTGCGGCGATTCATCGTATGCCGCGCCACAGGGTGTACACAAACAGCGCAAAGGCGATGACCGCAAGCGTCACGGCGGTGCGCACGATCGCGCGGCGCTGGGTCTCAGGCAGGCGGGTCATTGGCATGCATCAATCTCCATGCAGGAAACGGGGCCTGAACAGAATTCCGGCCGGTTACGCTGTTACTTGATCCGCGGCGGGGTGGCGAAGGTGTGGTACGGCGCCGGCGACGGCACTGTCCACTCCAGACCTTCCGCGCCTTCCCAGACCCTGGCCTCGGCCTTCTTGCCGCCGCGTGCCGCCTGGATGACCACGGCGACGAACAGCAGCTGCGAGAAGCCGAACAGGAACGCACCGATCGTCGACCACTGGTTGAACTCGGTGAATTGCAGCGCGTAGTCCGGAATGCGGCGTGGCATGCCGGCCAGGCCGAGGAAGTGCTGCGGGAAGAACGTCAGGTTGAAGCCGATCACCGACAGCCAGAAATGCCACTTGCCGAGGGTCTCGTTATACATATGGCCGGTCCACTTCGGCAGCCAGTAGTAGGCGCCGGCGAGAATCGCGAACACCGCGCCCGATACCAGCACGTAGTGGAAGTGCGCCACCACGAAATAGGTGTCGTGGTACTGGAAATCGGCCGGGACAATGGCCAGCATCAGGCCGGAAAAGCCGCCGATGGTAAACAGCATCACGAACGCGATGGCGAACAGCATCGGCGTCTCGAAGCTCAGCGAACCCTTCCACATGGTCGCCGTCCAGTTGAACACCTTCACGCCGGTGGGCACCGCGATCATCATCGTCGCATACATGAAGAACAGCTCGCCGGCGAGCGGCATGCCGGTCGTGAACATGTGGTGCGCCCAGACGATGAACGACAGGAACGCGATCGAGGCGGTGGCATACACCATCGACTCGTAGCCGAACAGCGGCTTGCGCGCGAAGGTCGGGATGATCTGCGAGGCGATGCCGAACGCCGGCAAAATCAATATGTACACCTCGGGATGCCCGAAGAACCAGAACACGTGCTGGAACATCACCGGATCGCCGCCGCCGGCGGCGTTGAAGAAGTGCGTGCCGAAATGACGGTCGGTGAGCAGCATGGTCACCGCCCCGGCCAGCACCGGCATGACGGCCAGCAGCAGGAACGCGGTGATCAGCCAGGTCCACACGAACAGCGGCATCTTGAGCAGGGTCATGCCCGGCGCACGCATGTTGAGAATGGTGGCGATGACGTTGATCGCGCCCAGCACCGAGGAAATGCCCATCATGTGGATGGCGAGGATGGTGAAGTCCGTACCCATGCTGCCCTGCACCGACAGCGGCGGGTACAGCGTCCAGCCGCCGGACGGGCCGCCGCCCGGGACGAACAGGCTGGAGAGCAGGAGAATGAAGGCGAACGGCAGCAGCCAGAAGCTCCAGTTGTTGAGACGCGGCAGCGCCATGTCCGGCGCGCCGATCATCAGCGGGATCTGCCAGTTGGCGAAGCCGGTGAACGCCGGCATCACCGCGCCGAAGATCATGACCAGCGCGTGCAACGTGGTCATCTGGTTGAAGAAGTGCGGATTGACGATCTGCAGTCCGGGCTGAAACAGCTCGGCGCGGATCACCAGCGCCATGGCGCCACCGACAAAGAGCATGGTGAGCGCGAACACCAGGTACAGGGTGCCGATGTCCTTGTGGTTGGTGGTGGTCAGCCAGCGCATCAGGCCGGCCGGGTGTTCATCGTGATGTGCGGTTGCCATGCATCAATCTCCTGAGTCGAATCGTTCTGGGCTCGTTTAGCGCAGGGCCTTGACGGCCGAGGGCTGTACGACGTCGCCGGTGTTGTTGCCAAAGGCGTTGCGCTCGTAGGTGACGACCGCGGCGATATCCGCGTCGTTCAGCTGGCCGGCGAACGCCTGCATCGCGGTGCCGGGCTTGCCCTTCAGCACCATGCCGATATGACCGTTGACCGGGCCGGTGGTGATCTTGCCGTCCTTGAGGGCCGGGAATACGCCCGGAATGCCGGCACCGGTGGCGCCGTGGCAGGCGGCGCATTGCGCGTACACCTTCTCGCCGCGCGCCATGAGATCGGCCTTGGTCCAGACCTTGCCGACATCGGCGGCAGCGGCAACCGTCTCGGCCTTTTTCACGCTCACCCACTTCTTGAAGTCATCGTTACTGACGGCCTGCACCACGATCGGCATGAAACCGTGGTCCTTACCGCACAGCTCGGCACACTGGCCGCGATAGGTGCCGGGCTCGTCGACGCGCGTCCAGGTTTCATTGATAAAGCCCGGGATAGCGTCCTTCTTGACGGCCAGCTGCGGCACCCACCAGGCGTGGATAACATCGTTCGCGGTTATCAGGAAGCGCACCTTCTTGCCGGCCGGGATAACGACCGCGTTATCCACTTCCAGCAGGTAGTCCTTGTTCATGTCCGTACGCGCGACCTTGGTCTTGTACTGGTCGATCTGGTCACGCGGCGTGGACATGCTGCTGAAGAAGCTGATGTCATGATCCAGGTACTCGTACTTCCACTTCCACTGGTAACCGGTGACCTTGATGACCAGATCGGCATTCTTGGTGTCTTCCATCTTGATGAGCGTGGCCGTGGACGGGATGGCCATGCCGACCAGGATCAGGAACGGAATGGCGGTCCAGATGATCTCGATGGTGGTGCTCTCGTGGAACTTGGCGGCCTTGGCACCGCGGCTCTTGCGGTGCATGAGAATCGACCAGAACATCGCGCCGAACACTACGATGCCGATGCCCACGCACACCATCATGATGAGCATGTGCAGACTGTAAACTTCCTGGGCGATGGCCGTGACCGGCTTCGGGAAGTTGAGTCCGTATTCAGCGGCGGCGAGAGTGGAAACGAGGGACAACGCTAAACCGGAAAGGACGGAAATCAGGCCGACCCGCATCGCGGAGACCGGGCGCTTGCTGCTTCTGGACATGCTTACATTCTCCCAGTAGTACTTTGAAGTAATCTGCCGCGGCGGGCTTTCAGCCCGCAACGTATATATTCTTTTTTCTTTCTATCCAGGCTCAGGCGGTGCGGTTGCGCTCTTCCAGCCAGCTTTTTTTCATTTATCTTCGGTTTCAGTGACGCAGATCAATGATTTTTTCCGCACCCTGCGGCTTTTTGTCGCGCGGCAAACTATCACAGCCCCCATGGCACTGCAATACACGGATTCGCCCGCGGTTGAAAAAAATTCTCTGAATTAACCAGAGCAGTCAGCTAGGTTTTGTACTCAGTTAACGATTACATACAAATCAAGGCTGTCGGCGGCGATCGCCGCTGACGCCGCGAATGGAATAACACCCAGGCAGGGTACTCCCAGAAGCTCCGTCAGCGCCTCGACATACCCGTCCGGTGCGCTGCTCTCCAGCGAGTTGGCAACCCACGCCACCAGCCGGCAACCGCTCGCGGTGATCGCGCGCCCGGTCAGCAGCGCGTGATTAAGGCAACCGAGACGCATTCCCACTACCAGTATCACCGGCAGATCGAGGGCACGCGCAACATCTGCCATGGTGTGAGTACGGCTAATCGGCACCAGCCAGCCGCCGACTCCCTCCACTACCACGGCGTCGCTGCGTACCGCCAGCTGCGCGTAATGCCTGTGTATCGTCGCCAGGTCGATCTGCACACCGGCGGCGGCCGCGGCCAGGTGCGGCGCGGTCGGCGCTGCCAGGGCGTAGGGATTGATGTCTTGGTAGTCGGCCGCCACGTTACCGGCAGCGCGCAGCGCCTCGGCATCTGCTGAACGCAGGCCGTGCGGTGTGGCGGCACAGCCGCTCGCCACCGGTTTCATGCCGACCACGCGCCGGCCGGAGCGCGCCAGTGCTGTCAGCAGGGCGACACTCACCAGGGTCTTGCCCACGCCGGTGTCGGTACCGGTGACAAACCAGCCTCTCATAAAATCAGGCGCGAGGCGCAAGGGGAAAGGGACAAGGGGAAAGGCATTCAAGGCCTCCTTACTATGGAGACAGGCTTCCAGTCCTCGCGCCTCACCCCTCGTCCCTCACCCCTTTCTTCTTCCTCGCCCCTCGTCCCTTGCGCATCGTCCCTGATTCCTGGCGCCCAGGCATGTCCGTATACGGCTTCATAGCTTGCAGGAATGCGGTCATCCGCGCGGCGTAATGTCTCATAAGCCTGCACGAAACGGGCGAAGTGCGTCTTGCCAGTGAGTGACGCACTGCGCGTTACAGCGGCATTGTGTGCCCCAATGGCCTTCAGTTCACGCAACAGGCTGAACACATCCGGATAGGTAAGCATCAGGGATTCGACATCCATGACCGGATCGGCGAAACGGGCGCGCACCAGTGCGTCGCCGAGATCATGCATATCGATGAACGCATGCACATGCGGGTCGCTGTCCACAGCGCGCCAGGCGGCGCGCAGTTCCTTGAGCGTATCCGGTCCAAAGGTCGTGAACAACAGCAACCCGCCCGGCCGCAGCACCCGCCGGCACTCACGGAACACGGAGTCCGGATCGCACCACTGCAAGACCAGATTCGAAAAGATCAGATCGAATGAATGGTCGGCGAACGGCAACGCCTCGGCGTCGGCGTTAATGAAGCAGCTGCGGCTCAGGTACCGGCCGAGGCCGAACGGCCATCGCGGCTGCGTGTGCGCCCGCGCCATCGCAGTCATGGCCAGGGCAATATCCAGTCCGACCAGCTGCGCATCCGGATAGCGCTTGCGCAGCAGGCCCATCGCATAGCCGGTACCGCAACCCAGATCGAGAATCCGCTGCGGCGCGATGCGCATGTAGTCGAGGCGCGCGAGCAGCCGGTCGGCAATCTCGCGTTGCAGCACCGCGGCCGTGTCGTAACGCGCGGCCGCGCGCGCGAACGCGGCGCGCACCGATTTCCGGTCGAGTGGCGGGAGCAAAGAATCGTTCACACGTCCTCCGCCGCACCGGGACGTGCACGTGTCGCGGGACGCACGACTTCAGGGATGGAGGAGGTAGTGCAACGCAGGGAGCTGTTGCCGAGTACGCCAGAAGCGACTTCACCGACGGCGGCCGCGAACAGTTCTGCATGCGATAGAAATGGTGCATGCCCGGCGCCGTCGAGACGCAGCAAGCGCGCCTGCGGCAGATGCGCCGCCAGATACTCACCCGCGGCCGGTGGCGCAAGCCGGTCATGGCTGCCATGCATCACCAGCGCCGGCACCTGAATATCCGCCAGACGCGCGCGCAGGTCGGTTTGTTCGAGAATCGCGAGCCCTGCCGCCAGCGCGGCGGGCTGCGGTTCGCCGTGCGCGAACAGTTCGGCACGCAGTTGTTTAAGTTGCGACCTCGCCGTCTCCTTGCCGCCCACTTGCAGGCTCAGGAAGCGCAGCAAAGCCGCGCGGTAGTCCTGACGAAGGTTGCCGGCGAAGTCGGCGAATGTTCCGGACGGCATGGCGTGCGGCCAGTCCGGTGCCTGTACGAACTTCGGCGTGGCGCCGACCAGCACCAGTTGTGCGACCTTGTGCGGATGACGGTGCACGGCATTCAGTGCAATCAACCCGCCGAGTGACCAGCCGAGCCAGACCGCTGACTCGGGACAGATCTCGGCCACACGGTCAGTGAACGCATCCAGTGACAGATCGCTGTTCAGCTCCCGGCTGCGGCCGTGGCCGGGAAGATCCAGCGTGGTCACGTGAAAGTGTTCCGCCAGGCGCGCCGGCAGGCCGCCCCAGATGCCGCCGTGCAGCCCCCAGCCGTGCACCAGCACCAGATCCGGGCCGCTGCCCTGGCGTGCGTGCCAGAGCATCATGTCGGCCCTGCGTTCAACGGCGGCAATTCCGCCAGCGCCGCCAGCAGGCGCTCAACCTGCTGCGCCGAGTGTTGTGCGCTGAAGGTGATGCGCAGCCGTGCGCTGCCGGCCGGCACGGTCGGCGGGCGGATCGCCGGTACCAGAATCCCGCGTGCGCGCAGGGCTTCACTCGCGGCCACGGCCGCGTGCGCTTCACCCAGGATCAGAGCCTGGATCGGCGTTGGCGAATCCAGCAGTGTGAGACCGAGCTGCGCGGCGCCCGCACGGAACTGCGCGATGCGCGCATTCAGCACGTCGCGACGCCAGCCTTCCTCCCGAACTATATGCAAACTGGCGCGCGTTGCCTCGGCCACCGCCGGCGGCAGCGCGGTGGTATAGATGTAGGGTCGCGCGCGCTGAATGAGATATTCAACGAGGTCTTCGTCGCCGGCGATGAATGCGCCGAAGGTGCCGAATGCCTTGCCGAGCGTGCCAAGCAGAATCAACGGCGTCTGCGGTCGCAGGCCGAAGCGCTCCAGCGTGCCGCGGCCGTGTGCGCCGAGCACACCCAGGCCATGCGCGTCGTCCACCAGCAGCCAGGCGGCGTATCGCTGCGCGAGCGCCGCCATCCGCGCGACATCCGCGACGTCGCCGTCCATGCTGAACACGCCGTCGGTAAGAATAAGTCCATCGCCCTCTTTCGCATCCAACTGTGTTGCGAGCTTTGTCAGGTCGCCGTGCGCATAACGCTGCACCCGTGCGCCCGACATGCGCGCGGCGTCGATGAGCGAGGCGTGATTGAGCTTGTCCTCGAACACCGTAGCGTGCCGGTCGAGCAGCGCGGACACCACACCGAGGTTGGCCATGTAGCCGGTGGAAAACAACAGCACGCGCTCGGCGCCGACGAAGGCCGCCAGTTCTTCCTCCAGGGCGTGATGCGCCACGCTGTGGCCGGTAACGAGATGCGAGGCACCGCTGCCGACTCCGTGGCGCTGGGCACCATTCTGGAACGCAGCGGTCACGCGCGCATTATTCGCCAGCCCGAGGTAGTCGTTGCTGCAGAACGCCAGCAGGTTTTCGCCGTCCACGCGCACTTCCACGCCCTGCGGGGATTCGAGCACGCGCCGTATGCGGTACAGGTGCTGCGCGCGCAGTCGCTGCAACTCGTCGCGAACTCGCTGGAGTCCGGGGTGTCCAGGCGTGTGTTCTTTAGGCATTATCTTCACTTGCCGCCATGTGCTGCCATCGGGCAGGATGGTTTAATAACAGGAACCCACACCACCGTAGGGGCGGGTTTCAAACCCGCCCCTGCTATTCATGGAACGGATTCAAATCCAGCCCCGGAGATCGGGCAAGTTTGAAACCCGCCCCTACGTCAACAGGGATCGTTAATGGTGATTAACAACTGGTTAACGAATATACAGGATTGGCTGCTGCCACGCCTCTGTCCGGCCTGCGGCGACCCGGCCGGACCGGGGCGGGAGCTGTGTCCGGGCTGTGAACGTTCACTACCGATTCTCCAGCATGCGTGCCCGCGTTGCACCAAGCCTTATGAACACCCGGACACGCACGGCGAGTGTGGTGCCTGTCAAAAACATCCGCCGGCATTCACGCGCGCCATCGCGCTCTACCGCTACGCCCCGCCGGTGGATCACTTCATCCGCGCACTCAAGTTTCACCAGCAGCTCGGACTGGCGCGCCTGCTGGGCGATCAGCTTTCCAGGCGATTGCTGACGGAAACACCGCGGCCTGAACTGATCATACCGGTCCCGCTGCATCGCGCGCGCCTGCGCGAACGCGGCTACAACCAGGCTCTGGAAATAGCCCGCCCGGTGGCGCGCGCACTGGGCGTACCGCTCGACTTTCGTTCGCTGGTGCGTGTGCGCGCAACCGCGCCTCAGTCCGGCATGACGGTCAAGGCGCGTCGGAAAAACCTGCGTGGTGCTTTTGAAGTGCGGAACGAAGCTGCCGTGCGGAATCTGCGCGTGGCACTGGTGGATGACGTCATGACCACGGGCAGCACAGTACAAGCAGCCGCACAGAGTCTGCACGCGTCCGGCGCGTCTGCGGTTTATATCTGGATCATTGCCCGCGCCTGATCTAGTGTAGTGAGTCGTTCTTGATGAAACATAATCTGGCCTGGTTGTAGGTCGCCCTTCAGGGCGACGTATCGGCCTAAAGGCCGACCTACAGCGGGCGACAAGGACTCACAATAAGCTCCAAATAGCGTGACTCACTACACTGTACTCCGGCAAATAAGTTTTTCCGGAGGGCTCCCTCTCCCGCAGGGAGAGGGTTGGGGTGAGGGGATCATGCAATCTCCCATTGATTTTCCCCTCATCCTGTCCTTCTCCCGGAGGGAGAAGGGACTCCTCGTTCTGCTTCGCGCATTGGAACATACGGAAAAACTTATTTTACGGAGTACTAGGTTCAGCGCGTGACTAACGCCTTGAGCCGATCCTCGGCGTAACGCGCCAGGCTGGCCGTGAGCCGGCCCGTGTCCAGCGCCCGCCGATAGGCCTCGCGCGCAGCGCCGCTGTCCTGCTGGGTTTCAAGCGATATCCCGAGACCCACCCACCACCGGCCTTCCTGTGGTTTTGCCGCCAGCGCCGCTTGGTAGTTCTTCACCGCGTCGGCATGCCGGCCGGCACGTTGGTAGAGCGCGGCCAGGAAGGCGGGCAATTCCGGATCGGCGTGTCCCTGGTCACGTGCCTCTTCAAGCAGGCTTACGGCACGCGGTTCTTCGTCGCGTTCAAGGAACAGTCGCGCAAGCTGGTAACGGAACGCCAGATGCGCCGGAACCTGAGCCACCCCCTGTTCGAGCGCCTCCTGCGCTTCCGGCACGCGGCCGTTCGCAAAATGGATGCCGACCAACAGCTCACGCGCTTTCACATGCTTCGGCTGGGCAACGAGCAGAGGCTTGAGTTGACGTTCGGCTTCAACCAGATTGCCCTGCGCTTTAAGACGCAGGGCTATCTGGTAGGTGTTCTCGGCCTGCTCTTCCGCCGTGTAGGGTCGATCGGTTTTTTCCATCTGCCCCGATGCGGCCTCGGCAAACGATCTCGACCCACTGCGTTCATCTTTCCTGATACCGGTTTCCCGGGCGGACGGTATTACCGCCGGTGTGCTGGATACCTTGGCTGGCTTAGGCCTGGCCGCAGGCTTTGGGGGCTTGGCCACAACCGCTGGCGCACGTTCCTGAACCTGTGGCGGCGCCGGTGTTGGTGATTCCGGAATCGCAGGCGGTGCCTGTGCCAGGGTTATGGCCGGTGCCGACTCGCGGGCGAGCCCGGTCGGCTGATCACTCCAGCGGTTCCAGGAATAGAGCGCACCACCGCCCAGAATCGCCAGCACCAGTGCAACCACCCATGGTCCGCGTCCAAGGCGCCGCTCGCCGTGGACCGAATGCAGATCCTGAAAAATCGGTCGCGCCGCGCGCTCGCCGCCATCCTTGCGAACTTCCAGGTCCTTGAGCATTTTGTTGATCAGGCTCATAGCCAGTGCGCCCAGACCAGTGCACCGGTCGAAGCCGCCAGTGCCGCCAGTAACGCACCGAACCGCAGCCAGTAACGGCGTGCCGCCACGGCATGCGCGCGCGTCGATTCCGTGTCGAGGATCGCCAGTTTCACGTAACGATCGGTGATATAGCGCGCACCCTCGCCAAACCCGGCCATCAACGCCTTGTGCGCCAGGATGTTGATGAGCCGCGGCACGCCGCGACTGGCGCGGTGCAGCCGGTGCACCGCCTCGCGCGAGAACAGGCGCGCGCCACGGTAGCCGGCGATGCCGAGCCGGTGCGCCAGGTAATATTCCACGTCCTGCGCATTGAGCGTGCCCAGGTTGCTGCTGAAGGTGATGCGTTGCTTGAGTTGACGGACCGAAGGCTCATCGAGGCGGATGTCCAGTTCCGGTTGACCGAATAACACCACTTGCAGCAATTTGCGCGATTCGGTTTCGAGGTTGGTCAGCAGGCGCAGCGCCTCCAGCGATTCGGTGGGCATCGCCTGCGCCTCGTCCAGGCACAGCACCACGCGCTTGCCGGCCGCGTGGGTCGCGATGAGGAATTCGGTGAGCGCCTTCAGCAGCAAATGCTGGTTGGGATTCTCGGGATAAACCACGCCGAGTTCATCGGCCACCGCCAACAGCAGTGTCATGGGCTCGAGGTAGGGGTTTGGAATAAACGCCGTAACGAAACTTTCGGTTTCGAGCTGATTCAGGAATTTGCGGCACAGCAGCGTCTTGCCGGTGCCCACCTCGCCCACCACCTTGAGAAATCCCTCGCCGCTGCGCGCCGCGATCAGCAACGTGTTCAATGCTTCCTGATAGGAACTGTGGGCGAAGAAAAAATGCGTGTCGGGGGTGATCCCGAACGGGGGTTGCTGGAGACCGTAATGCTCCGTGTACATAGGCCTTCGTCTCTAGGAAAAGCAGGCCAGCACAAAAATAGCCATATCAGCGCTTGAGCTTCTGGATGCGTCCCTGTGAACTCTGGATGGCACCTTCCCACACCTGGTTGTTGTCCACGATAGTCGGCTTGAGCAGGATGACCAGCTCCTTCTTGATGCGCGCCACGCGCTTGTGCTTGAAGGCATTGCCGAGGAGCGGGATATCGCCGAGGAACGGAATGGAGGCGTCCTGGTCGCTGCTGCCTTCCTTCATCAGACCGCCGATGACAATAATCTGACCGTTGTGGGCGCGCACCACGTTGTCGGATTCCTGGATGGAACTGGAGGCAAGCGGCAGGTTGAAGTCCTCGCCGGACACCCGGAACACCTTGCTCTTCTGCACCACCTCGCTGACCGCCGGATGGATATGCAGGATGATGTTGCTGCCGTCGTCGATCTGCGGGGTAACGTCCAGGGAAATACCGGAGAAGAACGGCGTGAGTATCACGGTCGGCGCGGTCGCGGCTGATACCCCGACGACAGCCGCCGTGCCACCGGTGACGCTGGTCACGAAAAACTCGTCGCCACCGACCTTGATGACCGCCTTCTGATTGTTAACGGTCGAGACGCGTGGGCTGGACAGCACGTGTACATTGCCCTGGGTCTTGAGCAGTTCGAGGAAGGCGGCGAAGTCCGCGGTCTGGATGGCGACGCTGAACACACCGCCGAACGCCGAGGCCAGGGTGCCATTGATCGCACTGAAACCGCTGCCTGGATCGAGATTGCCTGTTTGGCCGGCGATTTCGCTGACGCCGCCGCCATTAAAGATGGTGCCGCCGCCTACTTGGCCGAAGGTCGAGTTGGCGCCGACCGCCGCCCAGTTGATGCCGGTCTGGTACCCGTCCTTGAGCTCGACTTCGAGTACCTTGGCTTCCAGGATTACCTGGCGATTGACCGTGGCGTGGGTGATGCCGAGGAACTGCTCGACCATGTGCAGTTCATCCGGCATGGCGCGCACCACGACAATCCCGGCCTGCGGATTCACCACCACCTTGCGGCCGTTGGCGGTGCCGACGATGGCGGCCAGGCTGTCGTGCAATTCCTTCCAGAAGTCCGACTTGGAGTCGGTCTCCACCCGCACGCTCGATGAGGTGGAGCCAGAGGGCGTGCTGCCCGAGGTCGTACCGGCTGCGGCGGTCGTGCCGGCCGTTTGGGTCAGTTCGCCGCTCGACACGCGTGTCAGCGAACGCCCCTTGCGATCGAGGTTGAGATAGTTCACCGGAAAGATGCGCGATGCCATGCCGCGCCCGAGAATGAAAAAGCGGTTGCCCTCGCGCCGGAAGTCGTAGCCGTACACCGCGCGCAGGGCCTCCATGGCTTCCGGCACGGTGGCGTTTTTGAGGTGCAGCGTGATCGTTCCGGTAATATCGGTATGCACCACCATGCTGTACGGCGTGCCCTCCACCAGGCCCATGAACACCTGCCGGGCCGGCGCATTGTTGACGGACAGATCGAAACGCGGTTCCAGCAGTTTGCCGGTCTCCTCGGCCGGGCGGCCTTCAATGGGCGGCAGCAGCGCCTGGCTCACGTCGGCGGGCACTTGCGGCTTGCCGGCGGACTCGCGCGCCGCATCGGCCATGGCGCCTTCCACGTTCTTCGCCGTCTGGCTGTCCCACTGGTAGGGATTGCTCTGGCAACCGGCCAGCAGCGTGGCCAACAAGATCGCCAGCGGCAGCAGGCCGAACCGGAAATGATTGAATCGCGCTATAGTCATGTTCTTTTTAGAGCTTCTCTTTGGCGAGTGGCGGCGTCAGGCGCAGGGTGATGTCGCGCCCGGCGCGTTGCAGCCTGACCTGAAACGGCTGAACCTCGACGACCGTCGCGCCCTGGACGAGGTCACCGACCGCCAGGCGTTGGCCGTTGATGACGGCGATCCGCCGGTTGGCGGAAATGGTGGTTCCCTGCAAGACCAGGCCCTGGTTGGCGGTGGAACCGCCGCCATCGTGCCAGCCGCTCGGGCGGGTCGGATCAGGGATATTCGCAAACAGGTCCGCGGCACCGGCCGCCGTCATCGCAGTCAGTCCCAGACCAAAAATCCAGATGCGGCAGTGCAGGCGCATACCCGAACCAGTCCAAGAATCATGCCAACTAGTCATTACATTACTGATCATACACCGATCCAGGCCTTGTCAAGGCTCAGGGTGTAGAGGGTCAGCGTGGCGGTGGTCGCCGGATACTGCCCGGTTTCAATCCGGACTTCGTCCCAGATCACCCGCCAGTCCAGGCGTTCAAGCGTGTGCAGATAGCGGACGATATCGGCATAGCGCCCCTTCACCTGCAAGCGCAGTCCGTGACGATAGACCGTCGGACCGGCCGGTGCGCCCGCGCCCGCCGGCTTCACCGAATCTGTAATCGGGATCGCCTCGGCCACCAGATTCTCGGCCTTTACCAGCTGCAGCGCGCTGTTTTTACGCAACAGGGTGTGCACCAGGCGCGCCATTTCGCGTGGACTGACCAGACCGCGCGTGATGTCGGCGGACGAAATTTCCAGCTCCGCATAGGTTTTGTTCAGTTCCGCGAGCCGTTGGCGCAGCAAAACATCCGGGTCTTCGGTGCTGCCCCGGACGATGCTCGCGATCTGTTCATTGATGGTGTTGAGCTGGCCGATCTGGCTGCTGATCTGCTGTTCCAATTGCGTTTGTTGCCTGCGCAGACCCGGGAACAGGACCTGATCGGCAAGCAGAAACAGTGCCACCAGCAGCGACACAAACAGGATCGTGCGCTCGCGCAGTGTCATGGCATCGATGCGCGCACCGAAACGCTTGATGGATTCCGGCATGGCCATGTTCATTTCAGCTTCTCCAGCGGCTTGCTGCGCACTTCGAATTCGATATAGGGCTGCAGAACGGCATCGGTTTGTTTGGCCTCATCCGCCGGGATGCGCACCGGGCGTATCATCTGGAAAATCTCAAACTGCTGGCCGGCCAGCGTTCTTTCGTTCGCGAGGCGCTGCAAATAGCCCGGAACCAGTTCCGCCGACTGGGTGCGTCCGGCCAGCACCACCGAATCGCCTGCACCGCGGATGGTCAGGCCGGTGATCCACAGGCCGGCGGTTGACTGACGCGCCAGCGCCAGCAACATATCCGAATAACCGGCGTTGCCTTTAAAAAGATCCCGCTGCGCCACCATGCGGATCGCCTGGATCGCCTCGACACGACGTTCCAGATCGCGAACATCCTGTTCAAGACGCGCCCCGGCATGACGCATCGGCAGCTTGGTGCTCGCATCGCTGAGACGCGCCAGCGCGGCGACATATTGGGCATTGATGTCCTGCTGCTGGGCACGCAGCGCGTGGGTGCGCCACGCGGCATAAGCGTACATCAGCACAACGCCGGTGAGCACAATCAGCCCGGCCTG
>DATEYP010000024.1:0-13151 GCA_035256085.1 Acidiferrobacterales bacterium | reverse complement strand
CAAGCGTCTTGCGGTGCGCCACCGGCGGGCCGAGCTGGTGGCAGGGCGTGCAGCCGAGCACCACCTGGCGGCGGATATCGCCCTCCGGCAGCGCCGCGATCCAGTCGGCCGAGCGCACCGGTTCGGCGACCGGTTCCGGCGCGGTTGGCAGGCAGCCGGCAAGGGCGGCGGTGAGCAGGACCAGGGCAAGCACGGCGTTACGGCGCATGGAGTTCTCCTCGTGGCATCGTGATGGGCGGCGCGTCGCCCGCGCGTGACGGCGATTATTCCACGCGCGCCGGCAAGAACCAAACTACCAGCTTGGACTGGTGCAGGATGCCATCTTGCACCTTCCACCAACTCACTCCCACCCAAGCCGGCCAGTCGGCGGCCAGCTGCGTTCCGTTCACAAGCTGGTTGAGTGGCAACGCACGAAGCCATACCGCTGCAATGTTGTGGTCAGGGATAGTCACGCCCGGGTTAGCAACACTAGCGGCCACCCGTGTTGTTCCTGCGCACAGCGCCTGCCTTACCAGCGATAGTCACCGGCGATATAGGCGAACCGCCCGGCGCCCGGGATATGGCCGCCGACCGGGACGTCGCTGCTGGCGACGCGGTTGATGCCGCCGAGGTGGTCCGCGTTGTACTTGTCGAACAGGTTCTCGATGCCGGCCGCGAGCGTTGCGCCCTTGGTCGCCTGCCAGGTGGTGCGCAGGTTCAGGAGGCCATATCCGCCGGATGCGGTCTCGCCGTTGTAGGCCGACACCTTGTCCTGTTCGGCCACCAGGCGCGCATCGAGCGTGTGCTTCCAGCTGCCGGTCCGGTAGTCGAGGGCAATGTCAGCGAGCAGCGGCGCGATGCGGTACAGGTTGTCGCCGTTGTCCTCGTTCTTGCCGCGCACGTAGCTCAGTGTACCGCGCAGACCGGCGGCGTCGGTCAGCCGGTACAGCCAGCGGCCGTCCACGCCATAGAGGTCGGCGCGGCCGACGTTCATGTACTGCAGCACCGGGTTGCCGCTGCTGTCGAGACGCGCGATCGGTGTGCCCTGAATGTAGTCGCTCACGCGGTTGTAGAAGAGGTTGGGCGCGACCTGCCAGCCGTTGCCGTGCCAGTTGGCGCCCAGGTTCAGCTGGTGCGACACCTCGGGATTGAGATCGAGATTGCCGAGATAGGTGCGACCGTCAGCCTGCCCGGCGCTGGCGTTGGACGGCGACCACAGGTAGCGCTCGACCAGGTTCGGCGCGCGTGTCTTGCGCGCCAGGCCGAGCTCGTAGTCGCTCGCCGCCGAGGCCTGGTAGCGCGCCAGCAGGGTTGCGTCCCAGTTGTGGTCGGTGATGTCGTGCGTGCGGTTGTTGAACGCTGCCTGATCGGCCAGCACTGCCGGCGTTGCTCCGGCTCCAACGTTGACGATGTTGGCGGTATTCATCCTGACGGTATCGCTGCGCACACCGACCAGCGTCTGCCAAGCCGCGCCGTGCTGTGCCTGCCACTCGCCGAACACGCCCAGGCGGTCGCGGCTGGCGTCGCGGATGATGTCCTGCTGCACGCCGCTCACCAGCCGTTGCGAGTACGAGTCGAAGTCGTTCTGCAGGAACTCGGCGCCGACACGCAACACGTGATTGCCGCGAGTATGGCTGGTCTTCACGCTCGCGCCTTTGTCGGTGCTGGTGGCGGGCGCGAACGCCCACATCGCCATCGGGTTCAGGTTCGGGCGCAGGCTGTAGTTGTCCATCAGGTGCTCGATGTCATGCACATAGACCCGCGCCTCGAGCGCGCCGCTGTCGCCTGTGTAGCTCAGGGCAAGCTTGTCGGCAAAGTCCTCGGTCATGTCCATCGGCAACGCCGGCGTACCGGCGTCGCGGGTTTCGTGCCGGCCGAGGTCGAGGCGGAACGTGCCGTGCGCGGCCTTGGCGGCGAGCGTGATGTCCTGTTTGGTCAGGTCGAAGCCGGAGTCGCGCACCGTGCCGCCGGCAAAGTGCAGGTCCTGGCCGGTCTGGCGCGCGCCGCTGTAGCCGACGCTGAAGCGGTTGTTGGCGGCGCCGGCCTGGGCGATGCCGTCCGCACCCTCGTTGCTGCCGTTGTAGCCGGCGCCGATGCGGCCGAAGCTCATGAAACCGGCCTCGGTGCCGAAGCGCGGTGCGGGCGAGCGCGCGACCACCGTGCCGCCGATGCTGTCGCCGCCCTGCGACACCGGCGTGACCCCGGCCACCACCTCCAGGCTGTCCATGCCCTGCGCCGTGATGTAGTGCAGCGGCGGGTCCATGTGATTGGGGCAGGCGGGGGTGATGTGCATGCCGTCGACTGCCACGTTCACGCGGTCGCCGGACAGGCCGCGCAGCTGCACGATACCGGTCTGCTGGCCGTTGCGCAGGATTGCCGCGCCCGGCGCAGCCTCGAGCAGGGCGCTGCTGTCGCGCACCGCGGCGCGCTCGCCGACGCCCGGTTCGAGTACCGTGCCCTGGTTCGGCACCAGCGGGCGCTCGCCGAAGACGGTAACCTCCGGCAGGGTCGGTGTTTCTACGACACTTGCGTGCGCGGCCGCACAGGCGGCCGCCAGCGCCAGCAGGCGTGCGGTGAGACGTGGTTGCATGGTTCTTTCCCCGTTGTCGTGTGCAGCGATTGAGTCGTTGAAACGCGTGTTGCGCGTTTGCCTACGTGCAACATGCATGCAGCGCGGTGTGTGCATCAGAATGCGGCGAAGTGTCGCGCGGCATTCCGCCGCGCGTGTCAGCGGGGGGCGACGGCGAGTGCCGCGCTGCTGTGCGCCTGGTCGAGGAGGAAGGCAATCGGTACGTCGACCGAAGCCGTAACCGGCGTGCCGGCGCGCATTGCCGGTAGAAAGCGCCAGCGACGCACGGTCGTGAGCGCGGATTCATCGAGCAGTGCGTGACCGCTGCTGCGGACGATGCGCACCTCCGCGCAGCGTCCATCCGCAAGTACCTGTGCGCGCAGCACCACCCGGCCTTCCGCGCCCTGACGGCGTGCGGACAACGGGTAGGGTGGTTTGGGATTGTTCAGCGCCGCCACATCGTAACGCGACTCCACCAGCGGTTCGTCGTGCGGTTCGCCACCGGTGTTTTCCGCCACGCTGCTGGCGGTCGGCGTATGACTGGACGCCGCTGTGGCCATGACCGCGGCCGCTGCACGCTGGCGTACCGGCGCCGGTGCCGCGTCCGACATCGTCAGGGTGACTTCCATTTCGCGGAATGCGCCGGGCTGCGCAGCGGAGAACGGCAGCGCACCGCTCCCGGCCAGCAGCACGATATGCGCGAGCGCCGACAGTACCCAGGCCGTGAGCGTCGGGCGCGGCAGGCGCAGCATCGGCAGGAAGAATCCGGCGGTGCTCATGGCGTCGCCTTCGGCGCCAAGGACATGACTGCCCAGCGCTCCAGCTCCGCCGGTGCCAGGGCGCCGCTGCGCGCCGTCACGGCATGCGCGCGATCGAATAAATAGGTGCGCGGCAGCTCGCCGCCCCAGCGTGGGTCGATCTCGAAGCGCAGGCGTTCGGCGAACGCATCGGCGTACACCCACGCCTCGGCACGCGCCAGCCCGTGGCGGGCGAGGGTGGCGGTGAGTGCCTCGGCGTCCTCCGCTGTGTCGGTCGAGATCAGCACCACATTCAGTTGCGGATGTCTGCGTTGCAACGCTCCGAGTTGTGCCAGTTCTTCCTGACAATGGCTGCAAGTCAGCGACCAGAGCGCCAGCACGAACGGCCGGCCGGCATGCGCGGCGCGGATCTGTTGCATGCTGCCGGCCACGAACGGTTTCAGTTCTGCGGCCTGCGCCGCCGCGCCGGCGAGTGCCGCGAGCAGCACGAGTACGATCCGGGAGGCAGAGATCATGGCTGGTCGCCGGGCAGCGACACGAGCCGGTGACCTTCCGCGAGGCTGTTCCAGGACAGCAGCACGCGCGTACCGTCGCTCACCAACAACGGGTGGTCGGAGGCGCTGGCGCTGGTCGCGAGCGTGACCGGTTGGGTGAACGTGCGGCCATCGTCGTGCGACTGCTGCACGCGGATCACGGTCTGTTGGCCGTCAAATTCCTTCCAGGCGAGCGCCACACGTACGCCCAGCGCCAGCACCTGCGGATGCCCGGCCTGCGCGTCCGGGTGGCCGAAGGCGAGCGGCGCGGAGAAGGTCTGGCCGCGATCGCGGCTGAATGCGTAAAACAGTCCGCGCCGTTTCTCCGCGCCGCTGTACCAGGCGAGGTGCAGCACGCCGCCGGCGCTGATGCCGAGTGCCGGCCCGTGATGCGGGCAGGCATCCACCGCCCACTGCTCGTGACTGACGCGCTGCAGCGCCGCCGCGTTATCCAGGAGCGCCAGCGCGTGATCGCGCACGTTCCGGCCGAAGACGTGGCGCCAGAATGCGACCGGTGTGCCATCGGCGTCGCGCGCCAGCGCGATCCGGCAGCACTCGCAGCTGTGCCCGGCGAGCTTGCGGTTCGGCGCGAAACTCACGCCGCGGTCGTCCGACACGGCGTAATACAGCGCCGCCCCGGTGTAGCGTTCGCCGCGTTGCCTGGCCGCGCTGGCATCGCGTTTGTCGAGCCACGCGAGCCACACCCGGCCGCGGCCATCCACCAGCAGGCTGTCGAAGCGGTGACTGATGATGTCGGTATTGTCGTTGACCGTGAGCGGCGTGCCGAAGCTGCGGCCGTCGTCGAACGAGCGCGCAAAGCGAACATTCCCGCTGAACGGCTGGTCGAGGCTCTGGGTCCAGGAGACGTAGAGTTCACCGTTCTTGCCGAACGCCAGCTTCGGCCGGTTCTCGCCGTCGGCGGCGATGCGCTCCGGTTCGCGATTCACCGCCACCGGCGATGTAAAGGTCTTGCCGGCATCGTCCGAGCGGCTGATCCACAGCTGGCGGTTCTCCACGCGCGCCCGCCACAACCGTCCGCGCGCATCGAAGGCAACGCCCACGGCCAGCGCCGGCCGTGCCAGCGATTTCTCCCACACACCCTTCAGGTCGCGCGGCTGGCCCGGCGCGCCGTGCTCATGCGCGGCCCAGGCCGGCGCCAGCCAGCCGACGGCGAGGCCGAGCAGCAGCGCGCGCCGCTTCACGGCTGGACCGCGGCCGGCTGGCCGGGCGCGCGCCAGCGGTACTGGATGCCGGCGTAGAAGGTGCGCGGCATGCCGGGCGCGAGCTCCTCGCCGCGCGCCACGGTGTAGCTTGCGGTCTCGGCGAACTGGGCGTCGGTGAGATTGAACACGCTCGCGAACAGCTCCAGGTCCGGGCGCAGGCGAACGCTCGCGCGCAGGTGCAGCAGGTCGTGGCCTTCGTACTTCTGCGTGTTGGCGGCATCCTCCCAATAGCTTCCGAGGCGCATCCATTCGAGCGCCAATCGCCCGCCGTTGAGCTGTGCCGGGGTCCAGGCGAGGCGGGTGTTGCCGAGCACACGCGGCGCGGTTTCCATTTCGTTGCCGCTGTAGTCCACGTTCACGCTGCCGGAACGCACCACCCAGCTCTCATAGGTGTGAACCGCATACGACCAGGACGCCTCGAACCGCAGGCGCGCGGCCAGCGGCACGCGCAGGCCGAGCTCGATGCCGCGGTGGCGGGTCTCGCCGGCGTTCACCGCCTCGGTGAGGCCGGTGACCGGATTGCGGAAGCTGAGGATGTCGTCGGTCTTGGCGAGCTGGTAAAGCGAGACCTCGTAGCTCAGGTCGCCGACACCGTGGCCGCGGTAGCCGATTTCGACTTGATCGGCCTTGACCGGTTCGAGATCAACGGTGTTGATCGCCGATCCCTGCCGGAACAGCTGCGACTCGGACGGCGCGCGGAAGCCGTGGCTGTAGCCGGCGAACAGGTGGTGGCGGGCGGCGAGCGCGTGGGTCAGCCCGAGCTTGGGGCTCAGGTGCCGGTAGTCCACGACGGTGCTGGCCGGGCGCTTCCAGTTGCCGGTGGTGAGTTCGCCGAGCTGATTTTCGTAATCGTAACGCATGCTGTCGTAGCGCAGCCCGCCGCTCAACCGGGTGTTTCGGGTCGCCGACCATTCGCCGTGCAGATACGGCGATATCGCCGCATAGGTGACGTCATAGTCGTAACGGGTGGCGCCGACGGTGTAATCAGTGTAGACACCGCCGACCTGTACAGGCGTGATGCTCTGCTCGAAGCGGCTGCCGGGACTGTGGTCGAGATCGAGCCCGGCGACCAGGCGCGCGCGCCGTTCGGCGAAGTCGCGCCGGAATTTGGCCAGCAGGCCGAGCGAATGATTCTGGGTGTTGTAGATCGTCGGATCGTAGGACAGCGACCAGTTGGGCAGGATGTCCATATCATTGAAGCGCGCGTACGGCGTGAGACTCACGAGCGTGGTGCCGTCCTCGCGCTCCCAGGCGCTCGACAAGCGCGCCGCCGTCACCTCGCGAAACGAGATCGGCGTGGTGTTGCGCGTCGGGTTGGTCTCGTAGTCATAACGCGACAGCGCCGAGGCGCCGGCGGTCTGCTGGTCGATGTGCGAGTAGGCCAGCACGGTCTTGAGGATGGCGTTGCCGCCGAACGCGTTGTCGAGACGCAGCGTGGCGCTGTTGCGGTCGTAGCCGGTGGCGTCGCGCCAGCCGTCGGTCTGGGTGTGGTTGAGGTCGAGGCGCAGGCCGTCGCCGCCGCGCCCGTGGCCGCCGCTCGCCAGCAGCCGCCAGAAACCGTATGCGCCGAGCGTGACCGCCGCCTCGGCCTCGCTGCCGTCGGGCGGCGCCGGGCGGGAGAGCACGTTCACCACGCCGCCGATGGCGTCCGAACCGTACAGCACCGTGCCCGGGCCCTTGCTGACCTCGATACCGTTCGACTGCGGCACGTTGATCTCGTACAACGCGTTGTGGTTGAAAAAACCGGTGGAGCGGGTCGGCACACCGTCTTCCAGATACAGGTACACCGGATTGGTGGTGAGCGGCTGGCGGATCGCGGTCATGTGGCCCTCGCCGCCGGTGGTGTTCACCCATACCCCGGGCAGGGTGTTCATCACCTCCGCGGGGTGTGTCGGTTTGGTGTCGCGTACGGTCGCGCCGCTCACGCTGTGCACGGTAACCGGCGTCTCGCTCCTGGGCTGCTCTTCGCGCAGGCCGGTGACGGTGACCTCGTCGAGGTGCGTCGGGCTGTCCGGAGGTTCGGCCCATACTGCGGAAGCGAACGCGATGGCGGCAAAGACGGCTGACAGGAAGACAATGCGCATGACGGGTGGAGACCTGTTATTGTCGTTGTTGGAGCCCAACATGCTAAGTTCGCGGGCTGAGGTCCGGAATGTGACCGAACGCCGCAGCGACAGAATGTCGCACCCCCGGGTGGCCGTTCCGGGGCGGCAGTGCCGGGTATTCGGCGCTAGAATCAGCGATTCATGAGCCCGAATCCGACAGGTCTTCAGACACTCGCTGCCATTAACCTGCGGCGTCTGTTGGTGTTGCGCGTTATTACGCTCGCCGGTCTCGGGTTCACGCTCTGGTTCGCGGTCGCGCGGCTCGGCATGCCGCTGCCAGCGGCAACCCTGAGCGGCGTGCTCGCCGCTATGCTGGCACTCAGCCTTGCTACGCTCTGGCGGCTGCGGCGCCCCTGGCCGGTGTGGGACCGCGAGTTGTTTGTCCAGCTGCTGCTCGATGCCGCGGTACTGACGGCGCTGTTCTATTTCAGCGGCGGCTCGACCAACCCGTTCGTCATGCTCTACCTGCTGCCGTTGGCAATCGCCGCCGCCGCGCTGCCGGCCGGCTACGTCTGGGGTATGGCGGGCGTCACGACGGCCTGCTACACGGCGCTGCTCGTCTGGCACGTGCCGCTGCCGCACACGGGACAGGCGCATGACGCCGACTTCGGCATGCATGTGCTCGGCATGTGGCTGGGATATGTGTTGAGCGCGGCACTTATCGCCTGGTTCGCAGTAAAAATGGCGGCGACCGTGCGCGAGCGTGATCGCACGCTGGCCGCGCTGCGCGAGAATGCCTTGCGCCACGAGCGCGTGCTGGCGCTCGGCACGCTCGCCACCGGTGCGGCGCATGAGCTTGGCACGCCACTGTCGACCATGGCGGTACTGGTGAAGGACATTGTGCCCGAACAGGGCATCAGCACTGACAAGCTCGGCATCCTGCGCGCGCAGATCGCGCGCTGTAAGGAGATCCTGGCGTCGCTTTCGGCCGCCGCCGGGCAGGTGCGTGCCGAGTCCGGCCAGAGTCTGGCGCTCGATGCCTGGTTGCGTGAGCTGGTGGACCGCTGGCTCGCGCTGCGCCCGGGGGTCAGCGCGCGCCGGCATTTCAAAGGGACACTGCCGGCGCCGCGTGTGGTCGCCGAGCTGACCCTGGCACAGGCGATCACCAACATCCTCAACAATGCCGCCGATGCCTCACCGGACAGCGTCGAGATCGATGCCCGCTGGAGCGCGGACGAGCTGGTGCTGGAAATCGCCGATCGCGGCGCCGGGCTGGCGCCGGAAGTCCAAGCCAGCGCCGGCGCGCCGTTCCTCGCCGATGGGAACGAGGCGAGGGCCGCAGGCCAGGGATGGCCTGAATGCGGCTTTACCACCAAGAGCGACGGCCTGGGCCTCGGCCTGTTCCTTGCCTACAGCACATTCAGTCGCTTCAGCGGCGATGTGCGCCTCATGCAGCGCGAGGGTGGCGGTGTGTTGTGCCGGCTCACGCTGCCGCTCGCCGCACTCAAGGTGACTGCCTGACGTGACCGATCGCGACGACCGCCCGTTACTGCTGCTCGTGGATGACGATGCCACGTTCCGCGTGGTGCTGGCCGAGGCCTTTGAAAAGCGCGGTTACACGGTGCGTGTGGCGCACGACGTGCCGTCCGGATTGGATGCAGCGACGAACGAGCCGCCCGAATACGCGGTGATCGACCTCAAGATGCCCGGGCCTTCCGGGCTGGAACTGGTGCAGAAACTGAAACAGCTCGACGAAAACACCCGCATCGTGATGCTCACCGGTTATGCCTCGATCGCCACCGCTGTCGAGGCCATCAAGCTCGGCGCCACCCATTACCTCGCGAAACCGGCAGATGCCGATGATATTCTTGCCGCCCTGCATCGCTCCGGCGGCGACCCTGGTCTGCCGATCGGGTCGAAGCCGCTGTCGGTCGCGCGCCTCGAATGGGAGCATATCCAGAAGGTGCTCAGCGAGTGCCAGGGCAACATCTCCGAAACCGCGCGCCGCCTCGGCATGCACCGGCGCACACTGCAACGCAAGCTCGCCAAGCGGCCGACGCGTCGATGAGGACCAGTGGGAGAGCGCGGCTGGTATCGGCCAGTGCGCATGGTGGACAAGTTTCGCTCGGCTACACTTTCTGGAATAGATAACCCTAAGAACGGCTATAGCCGCAGATGAACGCAGATAAATGCAAATGAATCATGTCATTGATGCACCCAGGCCATTCACCCTTTTGGTGATCTGGCGAATACCGGCAGTGCATTGAATATCTGCGTTTATCTGCGTTCATCTGCGGCTGACTGCTTTTTCCAGGATAACGGGATCATTGCGATTGAGGACCGGCTCACCGGCTCCGGACTTTCCTATCAGCACATGAAGATCGCCATTCTTTCCGATATCCACAGCAATCTGGAAGCGCTGACCGCATGCCGCGATCGGGCCCTGGCGCAGGGCGTCGAACGATTCGTGTGTCTCGGAGATTGCGTCGGCTACGGGCCGGATCCGGCCGCCACCATGGACTTGCTCTTGTCCCTGCCCGGGTTGATTGCGGTGCTCGGCAACCACGATGAGCAGGTGGTGGTGGAAAACGCTTCGTTGCCCGGCGCACATGAGAAACAGGCGGTGGAATGGACGCGCAGGCAGCTGCGGCGCGAACACCTGGCGTATCTTGGCGGATTGCCCTACCTGCGCATTGAAAACGGGGTTACGTATGTGCACGCTTCGGCGGCACGCCCCTATGAGTGGATCTATCTGCTCACTGCCGATCTGGCCCGGGAATGCCTGGAAGCGTCCGAGACGCCCCTGGTCTTCGTCGGTCATGTGCACATCCCGGCAATATACTGGCAAACGCGCCTTGGCACTGCCGAGCCAGTTGAGCTGCAGCAGGACAAGGCGTACGCACTGAACCCGAGTCAGCACTACGTGGTGAACGCCGGCTCCGTGGGGCAACCGCGTGACGACGACAATCGTGCCGCGTTTGTCATTTACGATGACGCACGGAACAGCGTCACATTTCAGCGCGTCGACTACGATTATTCTGCAACGGCTCGCAAGATTCAGGCGGCTGGCCTGCATCCCTTTTTTGCGGAGCGGCTTGCGCTCGGCCGCTGAGACCGCGCTTGGTGGCGCTGGCCAACGCACGCACCGCGCGTCCCGCTTGCGGCGCGTGTACCACAAACACACTGCGCTTGACCGAGGTCAGGATCTTGTAGCCGGTCTTGCCCTGGATAAAACTCGCCAACGCGTTCTTTGGCAGGCAGCCGATCACGACCAGATCAATCCCGTAGTCATCGACGCATTGGGCGATGGCCCCGACCGGGTCGGTGCCGATGACGACATTTACGCCCACCGGCGCCGCCTGCCGGCCGGCCTTTTTCAGCAACGCGGCAATTTGACTGCGCGCCTTTAAAGTCTGTTCGTTCACGAGCGCTGTTTCTTTTTCTCCCGAGGCCATGCCGATTTCCACCGTCAGCACGCTGATGACCGTGATCAGTGAAGATTGCAGGCTGGCCAGTTGCTGGACCTGGCGCAGGATCTCTATATTCAGCGCCTCGCCTGCGGCCAGGTCGATGGCGGCGAGAATACGGTGCGGGCGGTTTGCGCGGTCGAGGCGGCGTTTCTCCGTCCAGCGCGTGATCTGGTCCAGATGATCCGTGCGCTGAAACCATCCGCGGAAATAGGCCGAGATGCCGCGCGGCAATTCCGCACTCTTTTCTGCCGGCACGCCAGGTCCAGCGGCGCTGTCCGCAGCGCCTGCCGGCTCCGGACGCCAGGACTCAAGCGCGTCAGACAGGGCTTGCATGCCGGTGAAGCGGTTATCCGGGTCGGCATGCAGGCATTTCTCGATGATGCGTTCGAACTCGCGGCTCAGCTCCGGTTTGTAGTGGCGCGGCGAAATCGGTTTGCGCTTGATACGGTTGATGACGTCGAACACACCCGCGCCATCGGGATAGGGCAGTTTGCCCGTGGCCAGTTCGAACAGCATGACGCCGACCGAGAACAGGTCGCTGCGCGGCTCGTCACGCACGCCCATGAACTGCTCCGGCGCTATGTAAATGGGCGTGCCCTTGGGGTCGCGGAAGGATTCGTAGATCAGGTCCGGCAGGTCAAGGTGGTTGGCGAGTCCGAAGTCGATCAGTCGCACCTCGCCTTCGGGCGTGAGCATCACGTTCGAGAGCTTCAGGTCGAGGTGAACAATCCGGCGCCGATGCAGCGCGACCACGGCGTGTGCGATTTTTCTCCCCACCGACACCGTTTCCGTTTCCGACAGTGTTCCGTGCAGTTTGAGGCGGGACCACAGGTCGATACCGCGAATGTAATCCATGACCAGGTACTGATTGCTGGTCTGCCCGCTGCGCTGTGGCATGTAGGCGTAGCGAAAGCCTTTGAGATAGGGGGCAAGCCGCAGTTCGTTCTCGAACGCGATCAGGCTGACCGGGTCCTCAGTGAAGGACCGGCGCGGCACCTTGATAACCCGCTGCGTGCCGCAGGTATCGCGCACGAGATAGAGGTTGGCCATGGCGCCTTCACCAATCTTTTTCTCGATGATGAGGTCGTCCACCGCGGCGCCCGGCTCGAGTTCGCCAAAGAATTTTTCCGGGTCGTTGTCCATCGTGATGCGCCTGCCCTGATATTGGTTATGGCGCGGTCCGGACCTGTCTGGCCACCTGGCACCGCCCCTGATTTGAATGCATTTCATATGCCATGGCGGGTTGAGTTGGAGTTTGGGCAGGATCGGCCATGCTGGAACCTATGCAACCATATGTTTTTACAGGCATAAAATATGGAAGCGGAGCGGATAGCCGGTCGAAACGGACATCGGCTGGATTGCGAGCCGTGGTTTTTGGACCCGCTCAGGTAACAGTCGGCGCGTTACTCCGGCAGTCTGACGAAATGCGCCGTCAGTCAGACGCGAATTCCGGATGTTTGCCGGCCGGTGCCCTGCCGACTGCGTCACGGGTCGGCTGCGACGCCGGGATGCTACTCCGCCCTCGGCACCGCAGGACCGTCGGTTACACCAGCAACTCTGCCGCGCTGCGTGCGATCTTGCCGCGCGTGAACAGCAGCTGCCAGCGCCGTCCACCGAGCTGACGCCAGAGCACGGCGGAGCGGATGCCGGCGAGCAGGGCGGCGCGCACTTTCGCAGCGATGGCGGGATTGTTGAGGTGGCCATGCTCGCCGCTCACCATGATGCGCGGCGTGAGCGTGCTGATGGTCTGGCTGTAGAGCTCGGCGAGTTTGTCCATGAGCAGCGGGTGCACATCCTCCAGCGGCGCGTCATTCTGGAAGAATTTCATTTGCGCGCGTGCGGTGTCGATACCCTGGCGAATGGCGTCGAGCATCGCCGGGCGGCGGCGCAGGTTGCCTTCGAGCTGCACCAGGGCAACGACGTAGCGCGCCATCTCCATGTCCGAGGGCTGGGTCTTGCCGCTGAGCCGGGTGCTGAGCAATTCGAGGCCGAGGCGCACGCCGCGCGCGCCGCCGTAAACGGTTTCGACGTCCGGTGCATCGAGCGCGAGAATGCTCTGGATCGAGGCGCGCAGGGCATCGTGATCAGTACGGCCCTCGCGCGCCAATTGTTGCACGAGCCGTGCGGACTGGAAGATCCCGGCGAGCGCCAGGACCGGATTGCGCAACGAACGGGCCACGCTATTTCCTCACGCGATGATGATTGACTGTGGCCGTTGCGGCCGAACGCGCATTATCGCGCACGCGGCGGCGGGTTGCACCGCCGGGAAGAAGGGGGGTGTGATGGCGGGTGAGCGGTGCGCTCAGTCTTCCTTCATGCAGGCGCGTTCGACATCGACTTTCTTCACGCCCGGCACGCCGGCGACGGCGTCTTTCATCTGGTTTACGATCGATTCGGCAAACGGACAATGCGGTGTGGTGAGCTGCACATCGAGGTGCACGTAGTCGCCGAGAATCTCGACCTCCTGGATGAATCCCAGTTTCACGACATCGTGATGCAGCTCGGGATCGATGACCTTGCGCAGGGCATCCAGGACCATGGTTTCGGTTACAGCGATCGTCATGTTTGGGCCTC
>DATEYP010000023.1:0-8577 GCA_035256085.1 Acidiferrobacterales bacterium | reverse complement strand
ATCCAGCATCCGTTGCAGCGCCCGGTTCGCGGCGGTGACGCCGCCATAGGCGTTGTCGCTGGCGGCATTCTCGGATTCATCGAATTGCTTCACGGCCAGTACCCGTTCGCCGCGCACGTCGATCAGTTGCGCGCGCAGCGTAAGCTGGACCCGACTGGGTCGCGTCACGAAATCTTG
The DNA here is from genome assembly GCA_035256085.1 of Acidiferrobacterales bacterium. Taxonomy (GTDB): domain Bacteria; phylum Pseudomonadota; class Gammaproteobacteria; order Acidiferrobacterales; family UBA6901; genus UBA6901. The sequence continues at coordinate 8,400 of DATEYP010000023.1, read as the reverse complement.
CTGCAGGCGAATCAGTTCAGTATCGAGCCGGATATCGGCGGGAACCGCACCCGGCCTCTGCACGACGGCCCGAAAACTGCCCGTTTGTTCCATTGCCTGTATCAGCAGCGGCTCCAGCATTCGCGCAGGCGTGTCTGCCCAGCGACTGGTGACGAAGTAATTCAACTCGTGCGGTTGTTGCACGTAAGCCATCTGGGGCGTGTCAAAACCAGGTCTTGTCTGTGGTTCGCTGACCGCCAATACAATATCGCGCTTGACCTGCGCTGGCATCGTTGCACGTTTCGCCTCCAGCACATAGATTGTCTGGCTGGTCACTGGCTGCGCAGTTAAGCCGGTGCAACCGGCAAGCAGCAGGACAGACGTCAGCACCGGAAAAGCCCGGCATGGGATTCGCGAGTGTGCGTTGATCACGGTCATTGTACCCATCGGCAAGATCATTCTCCGGGTCCGCGCTTTTCTGCCGGTTTACCGTACAGCAGGATGCTGGGATTTTGTTCCAGCTGATTGCCGAAGCGCCGCAGTGACGCAGTCACGTCACGCAATTCCATCACCAACTGGCGCACCTCCGGCAGTGTTTCACTGGTAAATTTCAGGCTGGCGCTCTTGCCGGCGTGGGCAAGCTCGTTTGACATGCTGTCGAAGATATCGGCGCTGCGGTTTATGCGTTGGCTGAGCTGTGGCAGTTCTTCACTGAGGCGCGCGGCGTTTTTCAAGATGCGCGTCGCATCAACCAGGCTCTCGTCGAGCCGCACCATCAGCGAAGGCCCGGTGTTGATCACCGGATAGGACTCACCGTTCTTCGCTTGCAGCACAGGCGCATCGCGGCTGCCTCCCAGCAGCTCGACAAAGGCGATGCCGGTCAGGCCCTGCGTCGAGAGTACAGCCACAGTATCCACCTTGATGGGCGTGCCACTCTCGATGGCCAGCGTCAGCTGCACCTGTTCGACATTGCCCGGCGCGAGTGCAATTTGTTGCACATGGCCTACCTCGACACCCCGGTAGCGCACCGACGCATTCAGGTTCAGTCCCGCGACCGATTCCTTCATGTAAGTTTGATAGACGTCATAGGATCTGCCATACGACCCGCCGCTACTCAGCCACAGCACGCCACCGATAAGCGCGGTGCCAAGCACCAGCACGAACACCCCGACCACGGCAAAATTTACTTTTTCTTCCATGCCTGTTCACGCGCGGCGCGTCCGCGCGGCCCGTAGAAATATTCGCGGACCAGCGGATGATCCAGTTTGGAAAGCTCTGTCATGCTGCCAATGCCCAGGATATGCCCCTTGTCCAGCACGGCGACCCGGTCTGCCGTTCGCCACAGCAGGTCGAGGTCGTGCGTCACCATCATTATGGTCAGCCCAAGCACATCACGCAAACTTTTTACCAGTTCGTCGATGCCGCTAGCGCTGAGCGGGTCGAGCCCTGCGGTCGGTTCGTCGAGAAACAGCAGTTCCGGGTCAAGCGCAATGGCACGCGCCAGTGCCGCGCGCTTGCGCATCCCGCCGCTCAGTTCGTTCGGGTACTTGGCGCCGGCGTCGGCGGGCAGGCCGGTGAGTGCAATTTTCAGCGCCACGACCTCGTTGATCAGCGCTGCGCTGAGATGCGTATGCTCGCGCAACACCATGCCGACGTTCTCCGCCACCGTCAGCGAACTGAACAGCGCGCCACGCTCAAACATCACGCCCCAGCGACGCCGCAGCGGCAGTGCGTTCTCGTCGTTCAGGCCGATGACTTCCTGGCCGAACACCCGGATCGAACCCGCTACCGGTTGCAGCAACATGATGATGGCGCGCAGCAACGTGGACTTGCCGCAGCCGCTGCCGCCGACCAGTGAGAATATCTCGCCCGGCCGCACCGTCAGGCTGACGTCTTCATGCACCACGGCTTTTCCGTAGCGCGTGTGCAGGTTGCGGATATCGATAATATTGCTGTTTATCCGCGGCTTTTTCATCGCGGCGCTCACAGGTCAAGCCAGTTGAAAATCACGGAAAACAGCGCATCGGCCACAATCACCAGAAAGATCGACTGCACCACGCTCACCGTCGTCTGCCGGCCGACGCTGTCGGCGCTGCCGCTTGCCTGGAATCCCTGATAACATCCAACCAGCGCGATGATCACGGCAAACACCGGTGCCTTGATTATGCCGGTCAGGAAGGAAGACAGGCTGAGCGCATCTTCGAGGCGGTCGAGGAAAACGCGGTAGCTGATATCCAGCATGGAGTTCGCCATGAGCATGCCGCCCAGCACGCCGGCCACATCGGCATACACTGTCAACAACGGTAATGCGATGACTAATGCAACAATCTTTGGTTGCACCAGGAGTTCCTGCGGCCCGATGCCGATGGTGCGCAGCGCATCGATCTCCTCGTTGATCTTCATGGTACCGATTTGCGCCGCGTAGGCGGAGCCGGACCGGCCCGCGACAATAATGGCGGTCAGCAGCGGGGACAGCTCGCGCAGCATCGACAGCCCGACCAGATCGGCAATGAAAATATTGGCGCCGAAGCGCTGCAGCTGATCGGCGCCCTGATAGGCGATCACCACCCCCATCAGAAATGACAGCAGGCCAGTGATCGGCAGCGCCTCGAACCCGGCGGTTTGCAGATTGTGGAGGACGGGCCGCCACCGGATACGGCGCGGCTGAATAAGCGAGCGCAGAAAAGTAACGGCGCTTTCCCCGATAAACGCGAGCATGCCAGAGAAGCCGAACAGGCTGCGCCAGGCCTGTAGTCCGATGCTTGCCAAAAGGCCGGCCTTGACCGGCTCAACCGGTTGCACCACCTCGGCGCGCGCCGCAATCAACTGCAGCAAGGTGTCGAACTCGGGTTTTAAACCGCTGATCCGGGTTGTCGTCCCGCGCTGTTCCACTGCGCGGATCGTGCGGTGTAACAGCCACGCGCCCGCCGTATCCAGTGCGGATACCGCTGAAATATCGAACACCAATTCGCTGGCGGGGGGAAGGGAAAGGGCGGTCAGTCGCTGTTCGACGGGGGCTACACCCTGCACCGTCCACGCCCCTGCGCAGCGCACTGTGACGGATGCCGGCGCAGCTGCCGTTTCCGTCACGATCTCCAACCGCGCAATTTGAATGGCTATCATTGTCTTGCCTGCACAATAACAGATACCTGGCGATCCAGGGCCAGAATCGCCTTCCCTTGCTAAATTGCTTAGGGCGCTATTCTCGCTTCTGCTGTCCAAAAATAGAAGCCGACCTGCAAGCAGGTTTGTTGGCTACACCTGGCGGAAAGCTCATGGCGGCTGGATTGGTTTGCTCACCGGAACGCGTCTCCGATTGAGTGCATTAATTGACGTTTATCAAGATTTTTCTTCATCCCAGCCAGTAAGGTTCATCCCGGTGCCGGGAAAACAGCCTTCCTGCATGACAGCACCATGACATGCCGGGGTAACCTTATTCCGCAGCCTGTCTGTCAGTTGCCGGCACTGGGCGGGCGTGGCAGGATGAAGTTGTTCAGTCGGAGTTCGATCCCGGCAAGCAGCATTCCGGGAAGGCTGCTCCAGCGTGCAACGCAGAAGAACAGAAGAACTGGGCGCCCACAACGGGGCCATTACGCCGAAATGGAGGATGCATGAGCCAGAATCGTACCGGACTCAGCGATATTCGACGCATTACCGCCCCCGTGTTGGCCCGGCAGGAGGCAGGGCCGGGAACGCAGCGCGCCGCCACTGCGCTGGAACGCGGCCTGTTGCGCTGGCTGTTACGTGCCACGGGCAACCCGCCGGTGCGATTTATACTCTGGAACGGAGAAGAGATCGGTATCTCGCAGGAACCTACCGTCGCGCACGTGCATATCCGTGACCCGGGCACGTTGCGGCGTCTCGCCCTGCACCCGGAACTGTATTTCGGCGAGGAATACACCGCCGGGCGCGTCGAGGTTGAAGGTTATTTTGTCGAGTTCCTCGAAGTCATTTATCGCGCCATCGCGCGCGCGCCGCGGCCCGGGTTGTTCCGGCGCGTGCTGCACGCCTGGCTCAATCGTCCGCGCCACAACACGCTCGATGGCTCGCGCGAGAACATCCATCACCATTACGACCTCGGCAACGACTTCTACAAGCTGTGGCTGGACAGCGAGATGGTGTACACCTGTGCCTACTTTTCTTCCCCCACCCTGAGCCTGGAAGAGGCGCAGGTGGCGAAAATGGATCACGTGTGCCGCAAGCTCGAGCTCAAACCCGGGCAAACCGTGGTCGAAGCCGGTTGCGGTTGGGGAGCGCTGGCGCGCCACATGGCGAAACACTATGGCGTCACCGTCAAGGCCTACAACATCTCGCGTCAGCAGCTTGCCTATGCGCGCGATCGCGCCCGGCAGGAAGGGCTTATCGGTCGCGTCGAGTACATCGAGGATGACTACCGCAACATTCGCGGCCAGTACGACGCGTTCGTGTCGGTCGGCATGCTTGAACATGTGGGCGTGGACAACTATCCGATGCTCGGCGCCGTGGCGAAAAAGGCGCTGCACGAGCACGGGCGCGGATTGATTCATTCCATCGGACGCAATCGCCCCGGCACCATGAGCGCCTGGATCGAGCGGCGCATTTTTCCCGGTGCCCATCCGCCGTGTCTCAGCGAGATGATGCAGATCTTTGAGCCGAATACCTTCTCGGTGCTGGATGTCGAGAACCTGCGCCTGCACTATGCCCGGACCCTGGCGCACTGGCTGGAACGCTTTGAAGCGAATGTCGACAAGATCGAGGCCATCACCGACCCAGCCTTTGTGCGTGCCTGGCGTCTGTATCTTGCCGGCTCCATGGCATCCTTCACCGCCAGTGACCTGCAGCTTTTCCAGGTGGTGTTTTCGAATGGGGCCTGCAACGACGTGCCGTGGACGCGCTGGCGCCTGTACAACGACCCGTGCAGCAACAAGGAAAAGACATGGAATCCTGTGACGTCCTGATCGTCGGCGGCGGTCCGGCCGGCACGACCCTGGCGTGGAAGCTCAAGGCCGCCGGCCTCGATGTGCTGATTCTCGACAAGAAAACGTTTCCACGCGACAAGACCTGTGCCGGCTGGATCACGCCGGCCGTGGTCGAAACGCTCAAGCTCGATACCGCAGACTATGCACAGGGCCGGGTCTTTCAGCCGATTCGGCGCTTCGTAACTGGTACCATCGGCGGCGATGAAGTGCATACCGAATACGGCACAACGGTGAGTTACGGCATCCGCCGTTTCGAGTTCGACGACTACCTCTTGCAGCGCTGCGGCGCGCGTGTGGTGCTGGGCGAGCCGCTCAAGAGCCTCAAGCACGAGGGCGACGGCTGGGTGGTGAACGGCAAGCTGCACGCGCCGCTGGTGGTCGGTGCGGGCGGGCACTTCTGCCCGGTGGCGCGCTATCTCGGCGCCAACCTCGGGGCCGATGAAAAAATAATTGCCGCCCAGGAAATCGAGTTTGAAATGAGCGCGGCGCAACAGCGCGCCTGCAACGTGGCCGAGGATCGGCCCGAACTTTATTTCTGCGCCGACCTCAAGGGTTACGGCTGGATATTCCGCAAGGGCAATTTCCTGAACATCGGTCTCGGGCGCGAAGACAATCACAGGCTTGCCGAACACGTCAGCGCCTTCTGTGAAGGCCTCAAGCAGCAGGGCCGTATCCCCGCCGATATTCCGGGCAAGTTTCACGGGCACGCCTACCTGCTCTATCCGTTGGCGCCGCGCCAGCTCGTGGACGACGGCCTGCTGCTCATCGGCGACGCCGCCGGTCTCGCCTATCCGCAGAGTGGCGAGGGCATTCGCCCGGCGATCGAGTCCGCCATACTCGCCGCCGACGCCATTCTTGCCGCGCACGGCAACCCTGCCGTGAGCCCGTCGAACCGGTACCAGCGCGCGCAACTCGAGCCGTATGTCGCGCAACTCACCGCGCGCTTCGGCGAGCGCCTGCAGGGCGAAACCCCGGCAGCACCCGGGCGCTTTGTGCAGCGGTTCAAGGAAACACTCGCACACTGGCTGTTGCGCCGCGGCTGGTTCGCCCGCCATGTGGTCATCGACCGCTGGTTTCTGCACCGCCAGCAACCGCCGCTGCCATCCTGATCAGACCGGTTGATACGGCCGGTCTGAACGCCGGTTCACTTGCCTGGTGTGATGCGATACTAAATACCGAATACCGACGGTACCATTATTGTGTTCAGGGTGGCCCGAACAGGAGCTGCGCTGAGCGGTCGATGACATCGGCAACAAAATAGTCCGGGGATAGGGTTGATCCTAAAAACGGCTTTAGCCGCAGATGAACGCAGATTAACGCAAATGATTCATGCCGTTTATGCGCCGAGACCATTCACCCTTTTGGTGGGCTGGCGAATACGGGCAGCGCATTGAATATCCGCGTTTATCTGCGTTCATCTGCGGCTGACTGCTTTTTCCAGGTTGATACCTTGTAACCGCTTACAGGCAATAGAATCGCCCATCAAACGGGCGGGCACACACTCTCTGCGTTATAATCCCCTGTAACATTTCCGATTACCCGCCGTCTGGTTGGGTTATCGGCCCGCTGCCCCCATATTCCTGCCGCCATGGCGGTTCCTTCAACCTAAGAACGGGTTTAGCCGCAGATGAACGCAGATAAATGCAAATGAATCATGTCATTGATGTACCCAGGTCATACACCCTTTTGGTGATCTGACGAATACCGGCAGTGCGTTGAATATCCGCGCTTATCTGCGTTCATCTGCGGCTGACTGCTTTTTCTACTTACCACAGGCACCCAGGCGCTGACCTTGCATGGTGTATTTGTAGCCAACCGCCGGGCCCGAGTTGTCGACAGAAACAAGTTTAGCGTCCATCACGCCATCGTAACGATCACCCTTATAGGTGATCTTGCCATGCCCCTCGATCGTCCTTTCCTGTGCCTGGCAGCGCATGGTCCAGGTTACGGTATTTCCTGCCACCTTCCGGTCGCTGATCTTGCATTCCTGACCCTGCTGGGAGTTGTCCGGGATATAGTTGTTCTTGTCGAGGCACATGGTTTTCCTGGCCGTGATCGGCGGCATCGGGAACGGCATGCCCACTACCTCCATCTGGTAACTCACACCCCACTCTCCTTCCTTGAAGTTCGGCCCCGCCGCGAACACCGTTCCGATCCCACCGGTGAGGAACATGGTCAGGAATATCATTTTACGAATCGACATGGCTTCTCCAGTAATGTTTTCGATGTTCATTTGCCCGTAACCGTTGCGCGGTTTTGGGAAACTATCCTATGTGCCTAGCGCATTTGCAAGCATGCGCACCCTTGCATCCGATCAGCTACTCCCCCATTTATAACAAATTAGGAATTAACGGGAATGTTCTTATGCGGGCAACCGCGGACACACGGGCAGCGGCGGTCGCCGGACTATTTTATCCCGGCGATGCCGTGGCGCTGGCGCGCGATGTCCAGACACTGCTCGCGGCGGCAAAACCGGTATCGCCAGACGGCGCGCCCAAAGCGCTGATCGTCCCGCATGCCGGATACGTCTACTCCGGGCCGGTGGCCGCCACCGGCTACGCGCAATTACGGCCACTGCGCGGCAAAATCCGGCGCATTGTACTGCTTGGACCCGTGCATCGCGTCCCGGTGCGGGGGCTGGCCCTGCCCGGTACACACGCGTTTGAGACGCCGCTGGGCCGGATTCCGGTCGACCGCGACGCGATCAACCGGATTGTTACGCTTCGCCAGGTTACGACCAGCCCGGCCGCGCACGCACTGGAGCATTCCCTCGAGGTGCAACTTCCGTTTCTGCAAACGGTGCTCGGTGATTTTCAACTCGTTCCGCTGGCCGTTGGCGATGCCACGGCCGACGACGTGGCCGAAGTGATCGAGGCCCTGTGGGGTGGACCGGAAACCTTGTTCGTGGTGAGTTCCGACCTGTCGCATTACCTGCCGTATCGGGCAGCGCAACAAATCGACGGCTCGACCTGCGCGGCGATTGCCCGGCTCCAGCCGCTCGACAACCATGAACAAGCCTGTGGTGCGACGCCGCTGAACGGCCTGCTGCTCGCGGCGCGACATCATCGTTTGCGGCCGCATCTGCTCGACCTGCGCAACTCCGGCGATACCGCCGGTGATCGCGAACGCGTGGTGGGCTATGCCGCCTTTGCCTTCACCGAGGAGTCTGGACATGCACACTGACCGGGGGGAAACGCTGCTTGCCATCGCGCGTGGCGCAATCGCAAGACAATTGGGCATTCCGTCTCCGGCTTTTGATGAGACCGGATGGCTGAATGATCCCGGCGCCACCTTTATCACCCTGACATGTGCCGGAGCACTGCGCGGCTGCATCGGAGAAAGCAGCGCTACTTCGACTTCAATCTCGTGATACTCGCGCGGTGATACCGGCGGGAAGCGCGGATCGCGGAAGGCCGCGGCGAGCGCGTTGCTTTCCACATCCGTGCGCAGCGGGCGTTCCGCC
>DATEYP010000022.1:0-7442 GCA_035256085.1 Acidiferrobacterales bacterium | reverse complement strand
AGCCTGACACGCTGTGGTGGCGGATAAAGCGATGTTGGGGCACACGGCGTGGGTGGAGATGGAACGGCAGGAAGGTGTGGCGAGCAAGCGGGGAGACCTGTCATGCCGGTGAAGCGTGACAGGAGTCAGAGCCTTCATGGTACCGAGCGGTTGCAAGGAGAGTCATGGCAAGAGAAGAGGAAACTCAACTCCAGCGAGCCGGGGCGCATGCCCCGCCTACCACTCAGCCCGGCAACCCGAGAAGGGTGGAGAGCAAACCCGCCCCGAGGGACGGAAGGCAGGGAGGTGGATACGTGAACTCAAGAGCGATGCAAGCACAAGGACCGGTAGTGCTGGAAACAGCTAAGCAAGGGCCAGAAGCGCAGGACCCGAAATGGGCCTGGGTGGAAGCATCGATCTGGAGTGAGCGCATGTTGGCGGCGCTGGGCAACGGCGTCCAAGGCGGTACATTCTTCGCTGAACAGGGGCTTTTCACGCTTCACGAAGCCCATGCCTTGGCGAGCCAATCTCGATGAAGGAACCACCGACTGGAGAGCTGTATGCCGGAGAACCGCCCGTACAGTTCGGAGGGCGGGAAGGCGGAAGCCTTCCCGACCCCTATCACAGAGGTTCGACCGTGACCGCGGTCGGGCATGTTCCCTCCTCCTCCTTTCAGGGGGAGGGTTAGGGTGGGGTGCAGCGCCGATGCCGATGAGCACGCGGATACGTTGCGTCCACAGCGACACTCCCTCTCCCGGGGAGGGAGAAGGGATGGTACTTTTTTGTGCGTGGTGCCGTGCATTCGCCACCACGGCCTGGACGCGCTTACGACCACCATAAAGGTCAAACACGTTGTGTGTCCCCCGGTAAAGCCGGGGTTTAGCTTTGTGAATCTAACAATCGGAGACCTTATGCAACCAGCCACGTCCGAAGAAAAAATGCAGTCGCTCAAGACACTCACCACCGTGGTGTATGCACTCTATGCGGCCACGTTCATTTCCGGAATCACTTGCATCATTGCCATCGTCATCAATTATGTGAAAAAAGACGATGTCGCCGGCACCTGGCTGGAAAGCCACTTCCGCTGGCAGATCCGCACCTTCTGGTACGGTCTGCTCTGGATGGTACTGGGCGCACTCACCTGGATTATCGTCATCGGCTGGATCGTGCTCGCCGTCAACTGCGTGTGGCTGATCTACCGCATTGTGAAGGGATGGCTGAACCTCAACGACAACAAGCCGATGTATCCGGCGCCATAGGTCTTTTGATCACGTTCACTATGGGGAAAAGGGCGAGACGGATTGGGGGAGCCGTGCATACTGACAGGTCACCGGTACCGCGGGGCTGCCCCCTCGGCACCGCCAATGCAGCCGCTATTTCAGTAGGAAGCCTGATACAAGGGGAAGAGCGAAGTCTGTTCGCGCTCGATGCGTTGCACCAGTGCCGCGCCGATCACCAGCAACTCGACCTGAAACACATCGGCAAACGAGTCGTCCAGCCGCACGGCGCTGTAGGTGCGCAGAAAATCCATGATCTGGCGGCTGTTGTTCAGCATGTCGCGCCGGAACCCGTTGATAATCGCCGTTTTTGCCGCATCGTCTGCCAATTGGCGCGACACGTAAACGTAGAGTTTCACATTGGCCGTCATCAGGTGATCTTGCAGGGTAATGCGCAGCTCGCCGAGTTTGCGCCGCACGCCATCGTAGTCATGGGTGGTGAGCAGTACCTGCGTCAGGGTGAAGAGATCCAGCATGCGCTGATGGTCGTGGCGCAGGCGCTCGATCAGCAGCGGATCATAGCCAATGTGCGTGCCGGGTGCCCGCGGCTGGCGAGCGGTGAGCGGTGCAGAAGCGTTGTTGGGGGTGGGCTGCAGACGACCAAGTAGAGCCATTATCATTCCTTGACCGGTGTACTCCGGCGATGTTCAAGTGATTGAACTGAACATCTATAAAATTAGCAGCCCCACACGCTGTTGGCGCACCCGGCCTATTTGAGGCGGGTCGAGCTTTCACTCCTAAGTTGTTGAAGTGCCATGGTTCAGCCCGCCCTAGAATGTCATGATCCATCAATTCGCGCTGACAGGCTGTGGGCAGTCCCGGACAAACGGCACGCGTAATTTAGCCCGCCATGGGTGAATGCCCCCAATTCCGGCCATCAGTGACGCGCTGCCGCACAACCACGATTGATCACGCCCCGGCGCTGCGTTTTTCCCCGATCTGCAAGCGTAACATGGCGAGATGGTTTGCGTTCGACACGATCCCGGCACGAACGAACCACAGACGTTCCGCAAGGAAATCGACGAAGCATCGGAGAATCACTGAGGCGACTATTTCCGCTTCGCCAGACTGGCCGAAACGCCACTGTCCCGGAGCCAGGCGGCGTTTGCTATCATGGGTCGGCGGCTGATCAAATATTCCCGAACCACGCACAGGCCAAACGCAGCATCCGGCGAGGGTGAATAAATGGAACAAGATCTGCTCAACCAGCTGATGCAACAGTCCGGCCCGCTGCTCGTGATCTCCCTGCTGATCTCGGCGGGGTGCGCGCTGCTGTGCGGCGTGATCGCCGCCCGTCGCCGCGCGCGCTGGGTATATTGGTCGGTCATGGGCTTTGCCTTTGGTCCGTTCGCGCTGCCATTTGTGTTCATGGCCAGGCCCAAGGACCAATCCGGCACGAAGAAGTAACGTCCGTCATTCCGCCCCAGGCCGTGGTGTGTTCCGACCGGCCTGCAAACAGGCACAACACCGCTCAATGGCGTAACATGGTTACCCATGTGCTTCTCAGCCGTCATACAACAAGACCTCGACCTGTTGGCGCGCCAGCACAAGGCGCGCATCGACACGGAACTGTTTGAGAATCTGTTCGCCCGCCGCGCCGCCGGGCATGACATCAAGCTCGCCAAGGGTCTGGAAGCCAATTTCCTGATTCCCCGGGACGCCGCCGCGCGACGCATCGCCCAGCACATCGCCGCCTACCAGGAAGCCACCGCCAGCAAGTGGCAGGTCGAGCTCTTCAAACAGAAAACCCGGCTCGCCGATGCCGAGCGCAAGCTCAAGACACGCGTTATCCAAAAGGCCCAGGATGACCTGCGCATCGCCACCAACAAAATCGCCTGGCTGCGCGCCAAGCTCGCCGATCTCAAGCGCACCGAGCCGAACAGCAACGACGGGCGCATCTTTCCCTTCTGGTATGCCCCGGTACTGGTGAACGAGGCGGGTGAGCGCGTGATCAAGCCCATGCGCTATCACTGCCGCCCGAGCGGCAAACCGGCGAGCATCGACAGCCGCTACCCCGGGCTCTACAACGCGCGCCGTGACAACCTCGAAGGGTTCTGGAAAAACCAGTTCGGCCGCCAGCACGCGTACTGCGTGGTGCAAAGTTTCTACGAAAACGTGGCGCTGCATGATTTCGAAAAGCGCGCCTTGCGCGACGGCGAAAAAGTGCAAAACCGCATGCTGCACTTCAACCCGCAACCGGCGATCGCCACGGACGGCGGCAGTGCCGGGCGCGCAGCCATCCCTACGGGGATAAACGCAGGAGCAGCTTTCCAGCCCAGCGACATGCTCGTGGCCTGCCTCTACGACAGATGGCAAAAGCCGGGCGAGCCGGCGCTCCTGTCCTTCGCCGCCATCACCGACGACCCGCCGCCAGAAGTGGCCGCCACCGGCCACAACCGCTGCATCATCCCGCTCAAGCCACAGAACCTGAGCGCCTGGCTCACCCCGGGCGCCGACCTGGCGGTTTACTACGCATTATTAGACGACCGGGAGCGGCCCTACTATGCCCACGAATTGGCGGCGTAAACCAACAGCGCAGCGCCTGCTTACACGTCCCGCATGAAATACGAAATTGTCGATGCCCGCATCGTGCCGGAAGGCCGGCTGGAAGTGCTTTCGCGCCTGGAGGTGGGCAAGCTGCTCGACACCAGCCGCGGCGGGCTGCACGAGTTGTTTCGCAACTGTTCGCTGGCGGTTCTCAACTGCGGCAACGAGCTGGACGACGGCAAGGAACTGCTGGAGCGCTATCGTTCGTTCGACATCCGCGTGGTGCCGGAGGAGCGCGGCATCCAGCTGGAAGTAAAGGGCGCGCCGGCCACCGCCTTCGTCGACGGGCAGATGATCAAGGGCATCGGCGAGCACCTGTTCGCGGTGCTGCGCGACGTGGTGTACGTGAGCGATGAGATCAAAGGCAATCCGGCCATCGATCTGGAGTCCTCGTCCGGCATCACCAATGCGGTGTTCCATATCTTGCGCAACGCCGACATCCTGCGCCCGCTCACCGACCCGAAGCTGGTGGTGTGCTGGGGCGGGCATTCCATTTCGCGCGGCGAGTACGACTACTCCAAGCTGGTCGGCTACCAGCTCGGCCTGCGCGGCCTTGATATCTGCACAGGCTGCGGCCCCGGCGCCATGAAGGGCCCGATGAAGGGCGCCACCATCGGCCATGCCAAGCAGCGCATCCGCGGCGGCCAGTACCTCGGCATTTCCGAGCCTGGCATCATCGCCGCCGAATCGCCCAATCCGATCGTCAACGACCTGGTCATCATGCCGGATATCGAAAAGCGCCTGGAGGCGTTCGTGCGCACCGGCCATGCGTTCGTGGTGTTTCCGGGCGGCGTCGGCACTGCCGAAGAGGTGCTGTATCTGCTCGGCGTGCTGCTGCATCCCGACAACGCCGGAATCCCGCTGCCGCTCATTTTCACCGGCCCGGCCGCGGCCAGGGATTACTTTGCGCAGATCGATCGCTTCGTGGCCGACACCCTCGGGCCGGAGGTGTGCAAGCTTTACCAGATCATCGTCGACGACCCGGTGGCGGTGGCGCGCGCGGTGCAGGCCGGTGTTGCGCGCGTGGCGGAGTTCCGCACCGCGCGCGCCGATGCCTATTACTTCAACTGGGCGCTCACCGTCGATCGCGCGTTGCAGGCGCCGTTCGCGCCCACGCATGACAACATGCGCAACCTGAACCTCAACCAGAATCAGGACCGCCACCAACTGGCCGCCAACCTGCGCCGCGCTTTCTCCGGCGTGGTGGCCGGTAACGTAAAAGACGAGGGAATCCGCGCCGTGGAACAGCATGGCGACTTTGAAATCCGTGGTGAGGCCAGCATCCTCGACTCGCTCGATGCGCTGCTCACGTCGTTCGTCGACCAGCAGCGCATGAAGCTGCCGGGCAAAATCTACGAGCCCTGTTACCGCATCATCAAGTAGAACCCTTCACCGGTCAGCCGGCCGCCCCGACCGCCGTCAGTGATGCACCTGCCCGGCGCTTTCCAGTAACTCACCGGCCAGCTGACGAGAGAAGTGTGCGATGTCATCCACCGACAGAAAGCCGGCAAGGGTCTTGTCGCTGTTCAGCACGGCAATCTCCTGGATGTGGCGTTGCTCCATCTGCCGCACGGCATCGTTCACGGTGTCGTAACTGAAGCAGAAAGCGGCATCACGCGACATGATCGCGCGCACCGGGGTCAGCACCGGGTCGAAGTCGTCGGCCACGCCATGGCAACAGATGTCGTGCTCGGTAATGATGCCAATCAGCCTGGCGTTCTCCACCACCGGCAGCGAGCCGGTATTGAGAGTGCGCATTTTGCGTGCGGCATCGCGCAGGCTCGCGGTCGGAAGAATGGAATCCAGCTTGCGCGTCATGATTTCCTTAACCAGCATAACGATCTCCTTTGCTGCCTTGGGTTGGCAACATAGAGGCAATTCAATCGATAACCGGCCGTGGTGTCGTTGACGGCGGTCAAAATTGCTGTGTCATTAATCTGGTTTATGGAGTCCGGAATTCGCTGCCACAGGTCACAGGCGCTGCATCATCCCGTGTTCAAGCCCGGTAATTCACTAAGGAACCCCGGCTCCGCCGGGGGGACTCACAACGGTTCGACCGTTACCGTGGTCGAGCCTGTTCCCTCCCTCTTCCAGGGGGAAGGAGTGGTGTGTGCCGCCTTCCGGCGGCTCACGGTTTTCGATGGCGCCTTTGAAGACTGCATGGATGCAGGAGGTACGAGCCCATGGACGGGCGAAGGTAGAACAATGCAGGAGCAATTGTCGAGAGCAACGCCGGGAGCAGTTGCCGAGGCGCTCACCGAATAGGCCCCCGGTTTTTCCGGGGGTCAGTTAACTCAGCGCCAGGCGTACATTCTTCGGCGTGCGGATCGGCAAGTGAGGCTTTACTAGCCGGCGGGGTGGCCGCGGAGTGAGTTCGGCCGGCGCGTCCCCGTGCGGTAGAATCGACAACATGCTGCGCAACCTCAAACAATTCTTCGATCAGCACATTCGACCGGCCGGCGGTTTGCCGGCCGCAGGGGCTCAGCACGCCTTGCAGGTGGCAACCGCCGCGCTGCTCATCGAGGTGATGCGTTCCGATCGCGAGCTAAAGGACGCCGAGCGTCAGGCAGTCACGGCCGCCATCCAGGCGCGCTTTGAACTGAGCATGGAGGAAACCGCCACGTTGCTGCGCCTGGCCGATACCGAGGCGGAGCAGGCGACCGATTACTATCAATTCACCACGCTTATCAACAAGCATTTCAACGCCGCCCAGAAAGAGCAGGTGGTCGAATACATGTGGCAGGTGGCCGCGGCCGACCACGTCATCGACCGCTTCGAGCGCACCCTGGTGCACAAGGTGGCCGATCTCCTGCACGTGTCGCGCCCCGCGCAAATCGCCGCCCGCGAGCGCGCCCTGTATTCCATCGGTCCCGAAGCGGAAAGCTGAGCACGCGACCCGCGCCCCGGATGCAGGCGCCGATTCTCACAGCGCGGCAATGCTTTCCATCCAGTTATTCCCTGCATGACTTGGGTCATTTCCAGCCTGCGCGAAACGCGTTATTTTGCAAACGTGCTATCAAGTCACTCCGAAGGGGGTTTCCCCATGATGGCAGGCGCAGACACGGTCAGAACCTGCTTTAACCCCAGGTGTCTGGGCAACTATGATTTCGAGCATATCGCCCATTACGCCCGCAAGCGTTTTGTCGAAGGTTGCGACACGGTGGCCTTGCTGCAGCAGGCGCGTACGCAGCGCGAGAAAGAAGAAATCGCACTGGTGTGTATGCTGGACGTGGAAGCGGGGACCATCAAGGACCTTCAGCTCAGCTGCCAGCACGCCGACAAATGCGAAGCAACCGATTGCCGCGACCGGCTCCGCGACCTGATAGAACGCGACCTCGCCGGTAAAGACTCCTGAATGAAACGGGTCAGGACCAGGATCAATATCCGATCGGCCGCTTAGGCGGTGTGCGCCTTCTTCGATGGCCGCACCAGGGATTCGGCGGGGATGCCGAGCTTTGTAGGGTGAGCACGTCGTTTGTGCCCACGCGAACGCTAAATCCCCACCGCATCCCGAAACTGCAACGCCGCCAGGCGCGCATACAACCCGCCCTCGGCCATCAGCGCATCGTGCCGGCCGCTGGCGACAATGCGGCCCGCATCGAGCACCACGATGCGGTCGACTTTGCGCACCGTGGCCAG
>DATEYP010000021.1:0-14338 GCA_035256085.1 Acidiferrobacterales bacterium | reverse complement strand
TTCCTGCCGGTGGCCTTCATCAGCGGCATCATGGGCCGTTTCCTCGGTTCGTTCGCGCTGGTGGTGGTGATCGGCGTGCTGGCCTCGCTGTGGGTATCGCTCACGCTCACACCGATGCTGTGCGCCCGCTATCTGGAGCTGCCCAAGACCCATGGCCGCGTCTATCGGACACTGGAAGGCGCCTTCATGGCGCTCGAATCCGGCTACCGCCGGTTGCTGGGCACGGGCCTCGCGCACCGCTGGGTGGTGGTCGGTGTCGCCCTGCTGATCGTCGCGTCGAGCGCGTTCTTCTTCATCAAGGTCGGTAAGACCTTCATCCCGGAAGAAGACGAGGCGCGCTTCGTGGTGAGCGTGCAGACACCGCTCGGCTCGAACCTCGCCTACACCGCAGCGCGTCTGACCGAGCTCGAGGCGATCCTGCATGCGCGTCCCGAGGTGTACAGCAGCTTCTCGGCCGTCGGCCTCGGTGAAGTCGGCCAGGTCAACCGCGGCAGCGTGTTCGTGCGCCTGATCGACCGCAAAGACCGCAAACTCGCCCAGTCTGCCATCATGAGCGAGTTGCGTCGCGACCTGGGGGCAGTACCCGGCGTGATCGCCGCACCGACCCTGATCTCGCCGATTGGCGGGATGCGCGGTGAGCCGTTGCAGTTCGCCATTCTCGGCAACGACCTGCCGAAGCTCGACGAACTCTCCAACCTGATGATGGCGCGCCTGGGCCAGGTGCAGGGCATCGTAAAACTCGACAAGGACCTGAAGCTCGATCTGCCGCAGGTGCGTGTCATCCTCGACCGCGACCGCGCCGCGCAGTTGGGTATCACCGCCGCCGACGTCGCCCAGACCCTGAGCCTCATGACCGGCGGTGTCGACATCGCCGACTTCAAGGAGAAGAATCAGCGTTACCACATCCGCCTGCAACTCGAACCGGGCCAGCGCGTGAACACTGACAGCCTGCGGCGTATCTACGTGAAGAACAAGTCCGGCAACCTGGTGCGCCTCGACAGTCTGGTGAAGTTCCAGGAAGGCCTCGGCCCGGCCGAGATCAAACGCCGCAACCGCCAGTACGCCGGTTTCATCTACGGCAGCCTGGAGGGCCTGCCGCTCGGCGCCGCCACCGACGCGGTGAACCGGATCGCTGCCGAAACCCTGCCGCCCGGTTACACGATCGCCTTCACCGGCCAGGCCGAGGAGTTCGCCAAGACCGGCGGCTACGTGATTTTCGCTTTCGGCATGGCGCTGATCATGATCTACATGGTGCTCGCCAGCCAGTTCAACTCGCTGCTGCAACCGCTGGTGGTCATGATCGCGCAGCCGCTCGCAATCATCGGCGGCGTGGCCGCGCTATGGCTGTTCGGCGAGACACTCAACCTGTTCTCGATGATCGGCATGATCCTGCTCATGGGCCTGGTCGCCAAGAACTCGATCCTGCTGGTCGATCTGACTAACCAGTACCGCGCCAAGGGCATGAGCATTCTGGATGCACTGTCGGAGGCCTGCCCGCATCGCATGCGGCCGGTGCTCATCACCTCGCTCACCATCATCGGCGCCATGCTGCCGGCCGCCATCGGCCTCGGCCCGGGCGTCGAGACCAACCGGCCGCTGGCGCTGGTGGTGATGGGCGGCATGGTATCGTCGACATTGCTGACACTGGTGGTGGTGCCGGCGGTCTATTCGCTGGTCGAAGGGGCGCGCGAGCGCCGTCGCGCCAACCCCCGGCCCTTGCTTCCGCGCCTGATGGCGCGCACTCCCCGGTGGAAGAAAACATCATGACCCACATGCTGCCCAGAAAGTTGTTGCTCGCCATGTTGCTGAGCGGCGCATCGGCCGCACAGGCCGAGAACCTGCTCGATATCTACCGCCTCGCCCAGCAAAATGACCTGACCCTGGCGCAGGCGCAGGCCAACTACCAGGCCAATCTCGAACGCAGTGCGCAGGGAACCGGCCAGTTGCTGCCCACCGTGGCGTTCAATGCTGCACGCTACTCGGTTAATCAGGAGATCCAGCAACCTGCGCCGCCGTACACCAACGACTATGACAGCGATGCGTACAGTCTGCAGCTCACCCAGCCGCTCTACCGCAAGTCCAACTTCGCGGCCTACGCCCAGGGCAAGGCAATCGCTTCCCAGGCCGAAGCGGAGCTGGCGATCGCCCAGAGCGACATGATGCTGCGCAGCGTGCAGACCTACTTCGACGTGCTGTCCGCAGAGGACACGCTGGCGTTCGCGCGCACCGAGAAGGCGGCGATCGAAGGTCAACAGCAGCTGGCGGAACGGAATTTCGCCGTGGGCAACGCCACGGTGGTGGACGTGCACGAGGCGCGCGCCCGTTATGACCTGGCCGTGGCCCAGGAAGTGAGCGCCGACAACGAGTTGCAGGCGAAGCGCGAGGCGCTGACGGTACTGGTGAACGCAAGTCCGGCAAAACTCGACACGCTCAGGCCAGACCTTCCGCTGCAACGCCCCGAGCCGCCGGACGTGGAGTCCTGGAACAGGACCGCGCTGGAAAAAAACCCGCTGATCCTGGCGCAGGAACGGGCCGTCAAGGTCGCCGAGGAGGAAATCGAGAAGCACCGCGGCGGGCATTACCCGACGCTCGATCTCGTGGCCTCGCACGGTTACAACAAGAGCAGTAACGTTTTCTCGCCCACGATCTACGAATACACCACCAACCAGGTGGGTGTGCAACTGCAAGTGCCGCTCTATGCCGGCGGCATTACCCAGTCGCGGGTGCGCGAGGCCGAAGCACGGCGCGA
The DNA here is from genome assembly GCA_035256085.1 of Acidiferrobacterales bacterium. Lineage (GTDB taxonomy): Bacteria > Pseudomonadota > Gammaproteobacteria > Acidiferrobacterales > UBA6901 > UBA6901. The sequence continues at coordinate 11,589 of DATEYP010000021.1, read as the reverse complement.
TCAGGCGCGCGCCGCGCTCGACCAGGCACGGCGCACCGTCACACGTCAGATCCGCGATGCCTACCTCGCCATCACCGGCGGCATTGCCCGCGTGCAGGCGCTCGAGCAGGCGCAGGCATCGAGCAAAAAGGCTCTGGAGTCCACATTGATCGGTTACGAATCGGGGGTACGCACGGGCGTGGACGTATTGAACTCGCAGCGCGATTTATATCGCACGCAGCGCGATCTCTCCCAGGCACGCTACGCTTATCTGTTGAGCCAGCTACGCCTGAAGTTCGTCGCGGGCACCATGAACGAGGCAGACCTGGGCAACCTCAATGCCCTGCTCGCTGGCGGATAACCCGCTTCACCCTTACTATCATCTGACTACTTCTTGCGCCGCGCGTCGCGTGGCTGGTTTTATTTCCGAATGTCCACATCCAATACCCCTAAAGTCGGTTTCGTCAGCCTCGGTTGTCCCAAGGCGCTGGTGGATTCCGAGCGCATCCTCACGCAGCTGCGTGCCGAGGGTTATGCCATCTCCCCGGACTACGCCAATGCCGATCTGGTGGTGGTGAACACCTGCGGCTTCATCGATTCGGCGGTGGCCGAATCGCTCGATGCCATCGGCGAGGCACTGGCCGAGAACGGCAAGGTGATTGTCACCGGCTGCCTCGGCGCCAAGGGCGACGTGGTGAAGCAGGCGCACCCGCAGGTGCTGGCCGTGACCGGCCCGCACGCGCTGGAGGAAGTCATGCAGGCGGTGCATGCGCACCTGCCCAAGCCGCACGACCCATACATCGATCTCGTGCCGGAGCAGGGCATCAAACTCACGCCGGCGCACTACGCATATCTGAAGATTTCCGAAGGCTGCAACCATCGCTGCAGCTTCTGCATCATCCCGTCCCTGCGCGGCGATCTGGTGAGCCGGCCGATCGGTGAAGTCCTGACCGAAGCGGAACACCTGGCGGACAGCGGCGTGAAGGAATTGCTGGTGATCTCACAGGACACCAGCGCCTATGGCGTGGACGTGAAATACCGCAGCGACTTCTGGGGTGGCATGCCGGTCAAGACGCGCATGCTCGAACTCGTCAAACACCTTGGCGACATGGGTGTCTGGGTGCGACTGCACTACGTCTATCCCTATCCGCATGTCGACGAGGTCATTCCGCTTATGCAGGCCGGCAAGCTGTTGCCGTATCTCGACATTCCCTTTCAGCACGCCAGCCCGAAGATTCTCAAGGCCATGAAGCGCCCGGCCGCGGCCGAAGACACGCTCGCGCGCATCCAGGCGTGGCGCGCGGCCTGCCCGGAGCTGGTGATCCGCAGCACCTTCATCGTCGGCTTTCCGGGCGAGACCGAGGAGGATTTCCAGATGCTGCTCGATTTCCTCGATGCCGCGCAGCTCGATCGCGTCGGCTGCTTCCCCTATTCAGCCGTGGAGGGCGCGGCCGCGAATGCGCTGCCCGACCCGGTGCCGGAGGAAGTGAAGCAGGAGCGGCTGGAACGCTTCATGGAAACCCAGGCCGGGATCAGCGCCGCGCGGCTGGAGCGCCGCATCGGTCAGGAGATGACGGTGCTGGTGGATGAGATCACCGACGACGGCACCGCCCTCGCGCGCAGCTATGCCGATGCGCCGGAGATCGACGGTGTGGTGATCATCGAAAACAGCGCGGGACTGGAGGTCGGCGAATTCGCCCGCGCGCGCATCACCGATGCCGGCGATCACGACCTGTGGGCAGAGAGTGTCTGATCCTAGAAACGGCGTTTAGCCGCAGATGAACGCAGATTAAAGCAAGTTAACTGAACCCCGGCAAAGCCGGGGGCCTATTCGGTGAGCGCCTCGGCAACTGCTCCCGGCGTTGCTCTCGACAATTGCTCCTGCATTGTTCTACCTTCGCCCATCCATGGGCTCGTACCTCCTGCATCCATGCAGTCGTCAAAGGCGCGGATAACACCGTGATCCGCCTGAAGGCGGCGGATTTCCTTCTCCTTCCCCCTTCAAGGGGGAAGGTTGGGATGGGGGTGAAATGCGTCAGCTTATGCCCGCCGTTCACGCTTAGACCCCCACCCTCGCCCTCCACCTTCCAGGGGGAGGGAAATACTTTTTTGCGACCGTCGCACAGGTCAAACCTCCGTGAGTCCCCCGGCAGAGCCGGGGGTTTACCTTTGTGGATTATTCAGGACCTCATTTATTTGATCAACTGGTTCATTTCAAAAATCGGCAACAGGATGGCGACGACGATAAACAGCACGACCAGGCCCATGGTGAGGATGAGCACCGGTTCGAGCAGGGCGGTCAGGGTTTTCACCCAGCCTTCGAGTTCGCGCGATTGTGCATCGGCGGCGCGTTGCAGCATGCTGTCCAGCCGGCCGCTGGCCTCGCCGCTCGCGATCAAATGTATCACCAGCGGCGGGAACAGTCTGGCCTTGCCCAGCGAGCGCGACAGGCTGGCGCCTTCGCGCACCTGGCGCACGGCATCATCGACCGCGGCGCGCATCGGCAGATTGTTGATCACCGGCACCGCCGACTGCAGGGCATTGAGCAGCGGTACGCCGCTGGCGGTGAGAATGCCGAGTGTGTCGGCAAAGCGCGCGGCGTTCACGCCGCGCGACAACCGGCCCACGACCGGCATGCGCAGGATCAACAAATGCCAGCGCATGCGTATTTCCTTGCTGCGCAGAGCGACGCGCGCGCCGATCACGCCGGCAAAAATACCGACCACCCACACCCAGACGCTGGCGCGCATGAAATTACTGATGGCAATCAGCGCCTGGGTCGCCCACGGCAGGGTCTGGCCGGTGTTGGCGAACACGCGCGTGACCTGCGGGACGACATAGATGAGCAGCAGGCTGATGACGCCGACTGCCACGACGGTGACCAGCGCCGGGTAGATAAACGCCAGCTGCACGCGCTGGCGCAGGCCCTCGCGGTTCTCGGTGAAATCCGCGAGCCGGTCGAGCACCTCGGCCAGCTTGCCGGACTGTTCGCCGGCGTCCACCATCGCGCGGTAGATCTCGGGGAAGGCCTCGGGGAAGCCCGACATGCTGCGGTGCAGCGACTGGCCTTCGAGCAGGCGGCCGCGCACGCCGGCGACAATGGTACGCGTGCGCGCCGACTCGGTCTGCTCGACGATGACATTCAGACACTCTTCGATGGTCAGTCCGGCGCCCACCAGGGTGGCAAACTGGCGGGTGAGCAGGGCGAGGTCGCCGCTCGACAGACGCCGGCGCAGGGTCGGCCCGCGTTGTTCCTGGTTCGCCGCAGCGCGGGTGTGGATGGCATCCACGCGCAGCGGCGTGAGGCCCTTGTCGCGCAGCGCCGCGCGCACGTGGCGCTCGGCATCGCCTTCGATCACACCCTTGACGGTGCGGCCGGTTGCATCCAGTGCCTGATATTCGAAACCAGCCATAATTAATCAGTTTCAAGTAACACGTTGCAAGTAACAAGTATCAGGTCGATATGCAGACACCTTCAGAACTTGAGACTTGCAACTTGTTACTTGCAACCTGTAACTCGTTACGCGTCTATTACTCACGGGATACCCGCAACACTTCCTCAACGCTGGTATGACCGCTGCGTACCCAGCGCATTCCGTCGTCGCGGATGTTGGTCATGCCAAGACCGCGCGCATGTTCGCGCAGCCGGGTTTCGGCGGCGCCGTCGTGAATCTGGGCGCGCAGCGGTTCGTCCACGATCAGCAATTCGAAGATACCGGTGCGACCGTGATAGCCGGTATGGTTGCAGGCCTCGCAGCCTGTTGGCATATAGATCGGATGCGCCGCCGCCTCGTCGGGATCGATGCCAAGCAGCCGGCATTCGGCGGCATCCGGCACGTGCGTGCGCCGGCAGTGCGGACAGAGCCGGCGCACCAGCCGCTGGGCCAGCACACCGAGCAGCGACGAGGCCACCAAGAACGGCTCCACGCCCATGTCCACCAGACGCGCCACCGATCCGACCGCATCGTTGGTGTGCAGTGTGGCGAGCACCAGGTGGCCGGTGAGACTCGCTTGCACCGCGATCTGCGCGGTTTCGAGATCGCGGATTTCACCGATCATGATCACGTCCGGATCCTGGCGCAGGATGGCGCGCAGGGCACGGGCGAAATCCAGCTCGATGCGCGGGTTGACCTGGGTCTGGCCGATGCCGTCGAGGTCATATTCGATCGGGTCTTCCACGGTCATGATGTTGTGCAGCTTGGTGTCGAGCTGTGACAGCGCCGCATACAGTGTGGTCGACTTACCCGAACCGGTCGGGCCGGTGACCAGAATAATGCCGTGCGGCTGATGGATGAGCGCGTCGAGTGTTTTCAGAATTTCCGGCGACATGCCAAGGCCGGTCAGGTTCAGACGACCGGCCTGCTTGTCGAGCAGACGCATGACCACGCGCTCGCCGTGCGCGGTCGGCAGGCACGAGACGCGCACGTCCACCGGCCGGCCGGCGAGCCGCAGGGTGATGCGGCCGTCCTGCGGCATGCGTTTTTCGGCGATGTCGAGACGCGCCATGATTTTGATACGCGACACGATCACGCCGTGCGCCGCCTGCGGCGGTTCGAGCACGTCGCGCAGCACGCCGTCGATGCGGAAGCGCACCACCGAGCGGCTCTCGAACGGCTCGATGTGAATATCCGAAGCGCCCTCGCGCACCGCCTGGCCGAGCAGGGCGTTGATCAGGCGCACGATCGGCGCGTCATCCTCGCTGTCCAGCAGGTCGGCGACGCGCGGCAGGTTTTGCGCCAGTTCGCCGAGATCGAAGTTGCCGCCGAGGTCGTCGACGATGTTGAGCGCGTCGCCCTTGCCGCGCTCGTAGGCGCGGTTGAGTGCGGTTTCGAACTCTTCGGCGCTCAGCGACTGCGGCTGGATTGGCTGGCCGAGGGCACGCTGTACCTCCACGAGTATGGTGCTGGCGGTCTGCGGCCGGGTCCAGACCTCAACCCCGTTGTCGAGCAGGCGCGCGGCGATCACACCATGACGCTTGGCGAAGTTGTACGGCAGCCGCTCCGTCCAGTACGGATCGAGTTTGGTGAAATCGGTTGCGGTCGCAGACATGGCGAGTTACCGGAGTCAGTCCGTGGCAACGTCGGGAGCGGCGGCCGGCTTGTCCTCGGTGGGCGTCTCGATCTCCGAGGTGTCGGCCGGTGCCTCGGCGGAGGGTTTGACGGCAGGCGCGCGCGGCTTGTCGGCGTCATCGCTGCGCTTCTTGTATTTCTTCAGTTCTTCCTCGGTCGGCTGCCTGGGGACAAACCGGTCAAGCACATCCTGCCGGCCGATGTCCTGGGTGCGGGCGCGCAGATACTGATAGCGATCCGTCGTGACGCCGTAACTTTCCTGTGGTCCGTGGATAATTACCGGACGCAGGAACACCATGAGGTTGGTGCGCTTGCCGGTTTTTGATTTATAGCGAAACAGACCACCGATCAGCGGCAACCGGCCGAGCAGGGGCACACTCTGTTCGGTTTCGCTTGAGTTGTCCTCGATCAGACCGCCGAGGATGATGGTGTGGCCGTCATCCACCAGCACCTTGGTATCGATGGAGCGCTTGTTGGTAATGAGGTCGGAGGCGCCGCTCACCGTGGTAGGCGCGACGTTCGACACCTCCTGATAGATATCCAGTTTGATGGTTCCACCCTCGGAGACCTGTGGCTTGATCTTGAGGGTCAAACCGACGTCCTTGCGTTCGATGGTCTGGAAAGGATTGGCGGTCGTGCCGGCAGTCGGTTGCGAGAAACTGCCGGTTACGAATGGCACATTCTGGCCAACCACAATCTTGGCCTCGGCATTATCCAGGGTCATGAGATTGGGCGTGGACAGGATATTCGCCAGACCACGCGTCTCCAGGGCGCGCGCCAGAGCGCCGAGACCGCGGATAACCGTGCCGTCCGGCAGTGTGACGCGCTCGCCGAGAAAGCCGAGCAACAGGCCGCCGGCGCTGGGGAACGCCGTCGTCGGGCTGGCGACCGCACCGATCAGGCTGGGATTGGCGCTGGGGAAATTCTGTATGGCCGCGACCGCGCCTTCGCCGGCCGGCACGCCGCCGGCCCACTGCACGCCAAGTTCGCGGGCAGCATCGGTTTGCATTTCGACAATCAGTGCCTCGACGTACACCTGGGTGCGGCGCACGTCCAGCTTCTCGATGACGCCGCGCAGGTTATTGTAGGTCGCATCCGCGGCGTTGATGATGAGGGCGTTGGTCGCCTCATCCGCCTGCACGAGGGAAGCCTCGGCGGGTTTGCTGCCGGCGACCGCGGGACGCGCGCCGGCGGCTGTCGGGATCGCAGTGGCGGCATGCGAACGCGCTTCACCGGCCAGGAGACCACGCAATACATCGGCTAGCTTGACGGCATCGGCGTTACGCAGGTAGATGACGCGCGTCTGTCCGCCGGTCAGCGCCGGAACGTCGAGTTTGTCGACCAGGGAGCGTATCTGGTTCACGCGACCCGGATTGTCGGCGCGCACCAACAGGCTGTTGGTGCGCAAGTCCGGCACGATGTTGAAGCGGTCGCCGGCGCCACCGGCGCCACCCGGCGGCTGCCCGGGCTGTCCCGGCTGGCTCGCGCCCGGCAGGGACAGGCGTGTGACCAGATCGGCGAGATCCAGCGCCGAAGCGTGCCGGAGGCTGATGATCGTGACGTCGCTGCTTACCGGTTGATCGATCTTTTCCACGATACGCAGCAGGCGCCGGATGTTGTCGGCGTAGTCGGTGATGATCAGCGCGTTGGCCTGATCGTAGGCGGACAGCTGGCTGGTCGGCGACATGAGCGGACGCAGCAGCGGAATCATCTGGGTGGCGGAGGTGTGCTGCACAATCAGCACATGGGTCATGATGCGTTCGCCGCCATGTGGCTCGCCCGCCATGTTCACCTCGGCGTTTGCCTTGGCCTCGGTGGTGGGGACGATGCGGATGGCGCCGATTCCTTCGACGGCCGTGAAGCCCTGCGCCTTGAGCGCGGAAAGAAAAATCTGGTAGGCCGCGGTGGTTGTGACCGGCCGCGCGGAAATGATGGTGATCTGGCCTTTGACGCGCGGATCGAGCAGGAAATTGCGCCCGGTCATCTGCCCCACGGCCTTGACCACACCCTGGATTTCAGCTGCCTGGAAGTTCAGCAGTACTTCACCGGGTTTGAGTGCCGGGGCCTTGGGCGCGCCAGACGCGGTTTTCTGATTCGGTCCGCTCGGCTGCGCAGTTGCCGGAGGCGGGATCTGTTGTGCCGCCTGCAGCGGGGCGCTGGAACCTTTCGGCGCCGGGCGGGTGACTGGAGCGGGATCCTGCGCCAGGGCCAGGGGGGCTGTTGCCAGCAGCAGGCCTGCCAGTCCGAGAGTCTGCATGCGCTGCATAAGGTGGTCGGCGATCATGGATACGATTATTCGATATTGTACTGCAGGGACTCGGTGCGACCGCCGCGTGTAATTTCGATCGCGACATTGGCAACCTGGCCGACACCGCCGAGCTGCTGGTAGAGTTTCATCACCTCTTCCATGTTGTTGATTGGCTGCCCGTTGACGCTTCGAATGACATCACCGGTGCGCACGCCAAGTTTTTCATAAACACTGCCCGGCTGGATCTCGCGTACCAGAAATCCGCCCCCCGCATTGGGGACCATCAGCGCCTGGGTCAGGAACTCGGGTTTCTGCATTTGCTGCGTCAGGGTGTCGCGCGGCACGGTGAAGCTGGAGCCGCTGCCTCGGATGCCGGAGATCGGCGCATCCTTGCGATGTTGCGCGGACGTAACAATGGAACCCTCCGCCAAGGCGGCGATGTCCTTGAGTTCCAGGCTTTCGAGTGCCCCGCCGCGCCGCAAAATGGCGCGATCTGGAAAAACGGCATGCAACGTGGCGCCGGCCAGAATTTCATCACCGAGTCCGAATGCAGTTTCATTGCCGCTATTGATGCTGATCAATGCGAAGTTGTAGGTACCGCCGACCATGACACCGGTTAGCACCAGGTTGAGACTGGTGAGGGGAATACTGGCAGACGATAAATGCTGTCCGCCAGCCGGATCCGCCTGACCGAACAGATTCGCGCTCAACAACTGCCGCAGTTCGGCCGCCGCATCGGCGATCGGCGCGGTTGGCCGCTGGTCAGTGAGAACCGGGGTGGGTTCCATCAGGCGCCAGCTCCATTGCGCAAGGCTGTAGGTGAGGAGCAGTACCGCCACGGCATTGACGACCAGCGGTGTCCAGCGACTGGCACCGATTGTTCCGAAGAGTTGCTCAGTGGCCGGCATCATCAGGGTCATGGATGTTTTCGCGGGTCTCAACCCATGAGTCATTAATCGAAGAACTAATACTATCTTATTGAAAAATGGGGGAAATGTCAGCCTCGTTAGTCTGCCAACGGGCACCATTCGGACATATTTTTAAAAGTAGCCCATTCCTGGTCTAAACGCGCTAATGCCGAAGTTAGAGGCCATGAACATCAAAGCGTTCCTGGATTCACCAAGACAGCATGCCTTAGGCATTCACTACGGCAAACACAGATGCCGGTGCTGGTGAGGCGATTTCCGGCGACGGCCCCGGCCCAACGTCCATTTGTTGATAATCTTCAATGGCTTGTTACCGGTCTGGTATGTCAGTATCCTCCGACAACCGCCAGGGATGGCGGAAGTGCGGGAAACGCAGGAGCAGTTTTTACCGCAGTTCGCGCGTAAACCGATACTGTTCCGATCGGGCACGGTAGAGGACAAATGCCGGAATTAATGGTTTTTTGTGCAGGTGATTGTTCCTAAAAAATGACTATTTTTCTGCAGGCCTGCTTTCCTTAAACATGTATAACCAGTACTTCGGCCTCAAAGAAAATCCGTTCGCATTGTCTCCGGATCCGCGCTATCTCTATCTGAGCCAGCGCCATCAGGATGCGCTCGCGCACCTGATGTACGGCATCACCGGCGGCGGCGGGTTCGTGCAGCTGACCGGCGAGGTCGGCACCGGCAAGACCCTGATGATCCGGGCCATGCTGCTGCGGTTGCCCGACACGGTGGACGTGGCGCTGGTGTTGTATCCGTTTCTGTCGGTGCGCGACTTCATGGTCGCACTGTGCGATGACCTGCGTATTAAACGTCCGGCAGAGAACAGCCTGAAGACGCTGATCGATACCCTCAATACTTTTTTGCTCGAGAACCACGCGAAGGGCAGGCGCACGGTGTTGATCGTGGATGAGGCACACCGCCTGAACCGCGAGGTGCTGGAGCAGATTCGTCTGCTCACCAACCTCGAAACTACCAAGGAAAAGCTGCTGCAGATCATCCTGGTAGGTCAGCCGGAGCTTAACAGCTTGCTGGTCAGGCCGGACATGCGCCAGTTGGCGCAGCGTGTTACTGCCCGTTACAACTTGCAAGCGCTGCTGCCGGCCGAGACGCGCGCTTATGTCAGGCACCGTTGCCAGGTGGCGGGCGCGGAAGCGCCGCTGTTCAGCCCCCTTGCGCTCCACTGGGTGCACTGGCTGACCGGCGGTGTACCGCGGCTTGTCAATATACTGTGTGATCGTTCATTACTGGCAGCCTATGCACGCGGCAAGACCCGTGTCGGCGTCGGTATAGTGCGTGCCGCTGCCCGGGAAGTGGATCCCGGTGTTCGTGTACGGCCGCGCTGGTGGTTTGCGGTCCCCCTGCTGGTACTGACTCTCGGCGCCGGTGCGCTCGGTGTCTGGCAACTGAAACCGGAGCTGGTGGCGCGCCTTGTCGGAACGCGCCCCGGCAATTCCGACGCCAAGGTCGACAAGCCTGCGGCTGTTTCACCAGACTCGCCGCCGTCAGGATTACCCGGTAGCACACCGGCAGCCGGTGTGTCCACAGCGAACTCGCCGGACGCGCCGGCACTTGCCCAGATCCTCGCGGACCCGAATATTCCGACAGACACCGATTCCGCATTCAGTGCCCTGTTTACGCTGTGGGGTTTCAATTATGCGCAGCTTAGCGGCGCTACCGGCTGTGAGCGCGCGGCACAGGTCGGGCTGCGTTGCCTGTACGAGTCCGGGACATGGAGCAATCTCCGCCAACTGAACCGTCCGGCGATTGTTGAACTCGTGGATGACGCGGGTCTTCGGCATCACCTGCTGGTTGAGCGGTTGACGAGCGAGAGTGTGACACTGCGATTGGCTGCCCGGCGTTACGAACTTCCGCTCGGCGATGTCGGGCGACTCTGGTTTGGAAAATACCTGGCGCTGTGGAGCCCGCCAGAAATCGGCGAGCGCATGCTGCGACGCGGCATGCGTGGCGCATCGGTCGCGTGGGTGCGCGATACCCTGGCGCGCTATGGCCTGCCGCGCAGCACCATGCCGGCCAGCGATGTGTTCGATGCGGAACTCGAGGCGCAGGTGCGAGAGTTTCAGCGCCGTCACCAGCTCCAGGATGACGGCCTTGTCGGCAAGATGACACTTGTTTATCTCAGCAACTATTCCGGTAACGCCGCCGCACCGGTATTGTCCGGCTCGACACAAGCGGAGACCCGCTAATATGGCTATTCTTGTGCAGGCGTGCTTTCTCTAAGAGCGCCTAACAAAATGACCTCGGCGCTCGACCCCCACCCTAACCCTTCCCCTTCCAGGGGGAGGGAATGGGAGAGGGTGCGGCGTGAAGGGCCGGTGCATATACATTTTGATAGGCGCTCTAAATGTCTTCGATCCTGGATGCACTAAAGAAGTCCGAGCGCCAGCGCAGCCTTGGGCGCGACCTGGTCTTTCGCGATGCCTCGCGCAATGCCGCGCCGCGCCTGACCGGTTTCGCCATAGCGGTACTCGTGGCACTGTCAATATTGGCCCTGGCGATCGGCGCGCTGCTATTCAGTCTGCGTGAATCCGGATCGCCGGCGGCGCTTGCGCCTGCAGGAATAGCAAACCTGCCGGCAGACAATGGAGCGAGCAAATCGCAGGAAAGCGGTGACGCCACTGTTGCATCCGCGCCGGCAGCACCGGCAGACGCGGCGCGCAGCGTGGACAGCACGGCACAATCCGCTTTTCAGACGGCGCCAGCTTTATCGAAGCCGGTTTCCCCGAAACTGGATAAATCTGTCGATGCGTCTCGCAGTCCGGTGCAAGCGTTGCCGGCGCAGGGTCGTGGTGCAGTACCCTGGCTCAGCAGTCTGCCGCAAGACTTTCGCAGCAGCCTGCCGCCGCTGGCCGTGAACATCCATGTCTATTCGCCGGATCAATCCCAGCGTATCCTTTATATCAACAATCGCCCGGTGAAACAGGGCGAGCGGATCGAGGGTGTGGTGGTCGAGGAAATCGTGCACGACGGCGTTGTCCTGCTGTATCGCGGGCAGCGCTTCAAGCTGCCGCGCCCCAGCTAGTGAAGTGCTTCACAATTGACGGAACATTGCTTGTTCGAAATGTAGGTCGGCCTTCAGGCCGGCATGTCGGGCTAAAGCCGCATCCAGGCCATCCCTGGCCTGCGGCCCTCGCCTCGATCCCATCGGCGAAGCCCGACCTACAGGGGGCTCCGGGAAGTTATAAGTACCAAACAGAATGAAGCACTACACTAGTAGTCCGGCAGACAAGTTTTTCCGGATATTTTCCGGAGGGCTCCCTCTCCCGCAGGGAGAGGGTTGGGGTGAGGGGATCATGCAATCTCCCATTGATTTTCCCCTCATCCTGTCCTTCTCCCGGAGGGAGAA
>DATEYP010000020.1:0-10180 GCA_035256085.1 Acidiferrobacterales bacterium | reverse complement strand
TTTGCCGTCCGGCGGGCCATTCCCCGACCGGTTTGCAGCCGCTACCGACGGGCAAGATGTTGTGTATCCACTCAGTCAGCAAGTACTCAGGACAGATGTCGCGGGCCAACCACTGGAGTGGATCGGCTTTGAGGACGCTGTGCGTCTCTACCACCTTCGCCAAGTTGCCTATGCCTGCGGGGTAACGCTGTACCATGTGCACGGCGGATACAATGCGATCACCGGGCATCGCAGCATCGTCAAGGTGAATTCCATCATCGCCACGCAGGGAGAGCACCATGGCTTGATCAAGGCGCGCAATCACTACACCCCGCCGCTCAGTAATCCCGCCCTGTTTGCCCGTGACGCGCACCTATGCCTGTACTGCGGCGGGCATTTCCAGGCGCGTGATCTGTCGCGCGATCATGTCACGCCGCTCTCGCGTGGCGGCATGGACAGCTGGAAAAACGTGGTGACGGCCTGCAAGCGCTGCAACAACCACAAGGCTGGACAGAAGCCGGAGGAGGCGGGCATGACACTGCTCGCCGTGCCTTTTACGCCCACCCATGCCGAGTACATTTACCTGCAAGGCAAGCGGGTGCTCGCCGACCAGATGGAATTCCTACTGGCCCACTTTCCGCGTCACAGCCCCCTGCACAAGCGCCTCGCGGGCCTGATCTGATCGTCCACGATCAGTCTTGATCTGCAAGCCCCTCCCGCGAGCAGTTTCTGTTGGCGTCGCCTTCGTGTCCACATGTCGCGCGAAACCCCGAAAACGAAACGCAGCCGTTGCCTTCTAAAAAAGAAAAACCCGCAGTAGCGAAAAGCCTCTGCGGGCTGGATGTAAACCAGGGTCAGCCTTGCGCAGGCGCTTTCCTCAGACCGTGGCTTGCACGAGAGAGTAAGTGCGAAGCTTGTTCGAGAACTCGCGCAACGCATGGATGCCGGTGGCCTCGGCTTCGTGACACCAGTCCTGCAGCGCCTGAATCAGATTTTCCTGGGTGGTGGCGGAACGCTGCCAGACATCGGCGAGCTTCTGCTTCATGGTGTACACGGTGTGCAGGGTCTGGTTCTGCTCCAGGGCCTTCTGCAGGCGCGCACGCGCCGCCTCGTCCAGCAGGCGCGGCTCCCGCACCATCAACCGGCGGGCGCGCTTGAGCAGCGTGAGCCGGGTTTTGTCGCTCGGGTCAAGGTTGCGCAGCTCGTCGCGGTGCACACGGGTCATGACTTCGCGGGCAAACTGCGCCATCACCACGAAGCGTGCCGTGATCACGGCCCTGACGGTTTCGAGGTCAACGTGATTCTTGGCCCTGTCGTAGGTGAGTTCCGGCGGAATCTTCTTGACGCGCGCCAGCCCGAGGGTTTCGAGGGTGCGGATGTAAAGCCAGCCGATATCGAACTCCCACCACTTGGACGAGAGCTTGGCGGAGCTCGCGAAGGTGTGGTGATTATTGTGCAGTTCTTCGCCGCCGATGAGAATGCCCCACGGCACGATGTTGGTGCTGGCGTCCGCGGCTTCGTAGTTGCGGTAGCCCCAGTAGTGGCCGATGCCATTGATGACGCCGGCCGCGGTGACCGGAATCCACATCATTTGCACCGCCCAGATGGTGATGCCGATCGGGCCGAACAGCAGGACGTTGACGATAAACATCAGGGCGATGCCCTTGGCGCTGTGCGGGGTGTAGAGATGGCGCTCGATCCAGTCGCTCGGCGTGCCGTGGCCGTACTTGACGAGCGTTTCCTGGTTCTTGGCTTCCGCGCGGTACAGCTCCGAGCCTTCGCGCAACACCTTGCCGATGCCCAGAACCTGCGGGCTGTGCGGATCTTCGGCGGTTTCGCATTTGGCGTGATGCTTGCGGTGGATTGCGGCCCACTCCTTGGTCACCATGCCGGAGGTGAGCCACAACCAGAAACGGAAGAAATGACTGACCAACGGGTGCAGATCGAGCGCGCGGTGCGCCTGATGGCGGTGCAGGTAGATCGTGACGCTGGCGATGGTAATGTGGGTGAAGACGAGAGCGACAACAAAATAGCCCCACCACGGCAGGACAATCAGGCCATCTAGCATGAGGAGGAGCCTCTCCGGGATAGACTGCGGGAAACAGCCCACAGTATAGCCCGAACTGGGCTGCGTTCCACGAAGGAATACGCGATGCACATGTAATCACTGTGGTTAAATACTTCCCCCGCTGCACTTGCGGGCTCAGTCCGAGGTTTCTGCCAATGCGGCCTGGGATATGGATACTGGTTCCACCAATCCCGGAATACAACCTTACATAAGCGAAACTCATGCCGTTACCCGCGACGCCGCTTCTGGCGGCCGACATCATTATTGAACTGACGGATCGTCCCGAACGACCGATTGTGCTGATCGAACGCCGCAACCCACCGCCCGGCTGGGCCATTCCCGGCGGGTTTGTCGATGTTGGGGAAAGTATCGAACAGGCGGCGCTGCGCGAGGCACGCGAAGAGACGGCGCTTCAGGTAACGCTTGTGACATTACTCGGGGTGTATTCCGATCCACAACGCGATGCGCGCGGACACACGGCCTCGGCCGTGTATGTGGCGGTAGCGCGGGGCACGCCGTGCGCCCAGGACGATGCCGCGGCGGTTGGGGTTTTCAGTCCGGAGAATCTGCCGGTGAATCTGGCATTTGATCATCGCCGGATTCTGGCTGACTACCTCGTCTACCGGCAGACGGGGAAGCTGCCGTTGCCGCGCGCTCCGGGATGAGGCGTACATCACGCTGCGGATAGGGGATGGAAATTCCCCGGGCACGGAACGCGTGCCAGATACGCACATAGGTATCGGAGCGCACGTTGTTCACGCCGTTTTCCGGATCGTTCACCCACAGGCGTAATTCCAGATTAATGCCGTTGTCGCCAAAACCCATGAGGCGCGCCACCGGTGGCGGATCGGCGAGCACGCGCGTGGTATCGCGCGCCGCCTGCTCCATGATCGCCATGGCGGTTTCGGGGTCGTTCTGGTAACTGATCTGTACCGGTAACCGGAAGCGCACGTTCTTGTCGCCGTGCGACCAATTCACAATCTCCGAGGTCAGCAGCGTTTCATTCGGGATAAGAATGTCCTTGCCATCGCGGTCGCGCACCTCGATGTATCGCGCATGCAATCCCCGCACCACACCAATGGTATCGCCGACGCTGACCACATCGCCCGGTCGAATGGACTCCTCAAAGGCGAGGATGATGCCGCTCACGAAGTTACTGACAATGCGCTGCAGGCCAAGACCGATACCCACACCGAGTGCGCCGCCGAATACCGCGAGTGCGGTGAGGTCGATGCCGGCGGTCACCATGGCGACCACCACGGCCAGCGTCAGCAGCAGGAAACGCGAAAGCTTGGATAGAACGAGTTTGATGCTGTCGTCGAATGAATCCGCGCGCCGCAACAGCGCCTGGATGCCGTTCGTGAGCCACAGGGCAACCAGTGACAGCAAGGCAATGGACAGCACAAAGCTCGTGACCATGTACAGCGAGATGCGTGTACTGCCGAGTGTCAGCGCATATTCCTCCAGCACCTCGATCACTACCGGCAGCAGCCCCAGGATATGCAGTGCCACCAGTCCCCAGATGGTGACGGTGAGCGACCATTCCCAGGCCTTGAGCTTGCTGCCCGGGCTAAAGCTGTGACGCAACACGAATACGCTCATGCGGATGAACGCGAATGCGCCCACCAGGATTACCGCCAGATGCATGACTTCAGTCGGGTGTCCGCGCCGGCGCAGCCAGACCGAGGCCGCCAACAAGCTGAGCCACCAGAGCAGCGGGATAAGGGCGAGCACGCCGGTGCGCATGGCCGTGCGCCTGAGTCCGCTGATGCGGCCGGGCACCACCAAAGGCTGTAGCCGTTGCTGCAAGTACTGACCGGTGAGAAACGCGATGAGTAAGCCCGCAGCGGCCAGGAAGAGTTGCCACCAGGTGCTGGGCGCGGAAAGCAGGATGCCGGCGGATGCCGCGAGATCCAGGAGGTCTTCCAAAGTGTCCATGCGTGGCCGCAGGATAGCGGCTTCGCCGGACAAAAAAAAGCCCGCTTGCGCGGGCTGAGAGGAGAAGAAATCGTTTCTGGTATTTTTATTAGGGCTTGATGTACACGTAGCCCTTCTGCTGCAGGTTGGCGACCTCGGCTACGCCGCTCGGCACGATGTCCGCCTTGGAGACGTCGAACAGGTCGTTCTTGTAGTCCATTTTCTTGTTGACCAGGGTGTTGTTGCACACCTGGAACGCCACGCCGTCCTTCTTCAGGCCGATGACCTTCTGCTGCATGTTAAGATCGGTGTTGGCGATCTTGAGCAGGTCCAGGCCAGCGCCGTGCATCACCACCTTGACATCGATCTTGTCCTTGCCGATGGCATTGATGTGGTTCTTGACGTTGCCCAGCGCGGCATTCAACTGTTTTTCATCGTTGTAATTGATGTGATACACCACCTTCTGCTTGTCCTCGCCGAACATCGTGGCACAGCCGGTGCCAAGTACCGTCAGCACGGCAAGCATCGTGAGAGTGAGAAGCTTACGCATTGAATCCTCCTGGTTGATGAAAAGTATTTAAATTAGACCTGTAGATAGGCCCACCCCTGGTTCTGGCGACGCATGATTTCCGCCATACCTGAGTCGATGGTGATCACGCCCGGCAACAGCCGGACGATGATGCCCTGTTCGCGCGCCAGCCGGTCGATGGTGTTCTGACAGGCGGCGAAGGTCAGATTGTCGTATTCGCGCTGCAGGCGCTGGATGCGTCCGGCAAATAGCGAGGTATCGGTACGTACGAGTTCCAGGCCTTTGCCATTGACCACCACCTCCACGTGCGCGTTCAGGTGAATGTTACGATAGTGCTTGAGCACGCCTTCAATATCATCCAGAGCCTGGCTCAGTTGCGTCGCGTCATCGCGCGCCAGATGAATCAGGACCTTGGTTTGGGCATTCGCCGGAATTTCTCTTTGAGCGGCAATCGGCGCTAATTCCGCTGGCGCTGCGGCAGTGGTTCCCGCCGGAGCCTGTTGCAGGTTCGCTGTCGGAGCAACGGCTGTCTGTACCGGTTCAGACGCGACAGCGACCTCTGCTTTGCTCGGACGAGTGGGGAGGGCTGACTGCCTGGACGATACGTTTGCGACCGCACGTGGTGCAACGGGGTCAGGCGTGAGAACGGTCTGTGGTGTAGTCGCTGATTCCGGTATACGGATCTGGGTGCCCAGAACGATGCCGAGCGCCAGGAGAAACGAGGCGGCCACGCCAAAGCGCAGGCGCGCGCGGCCTGAATCCGGGCCGGAGGCGGCGTGCGCCGGGGGTGCCGGGGGTTCGCGGTAGGCGAGCTGCACAAGGTCGTGCAGCTTGCGCAGCTCGCAGACCTGACGATTGAGTGCCTCGTCCCGTTGAATCTCGACATAGGCGCGGCTCTTTTCCTCCGCGGCGATCTGGTTATCCACGAAGGCGTTCAGAAACTCGTCCGAATAACGCTTCTCCTGATTCATTTTATTCTCCTGATACTCCGGGTAATCTCCGGGTTCTGCTGCATTTCGGGGAGCAGCATGGTTTTCATAGCGTTGCGTGCACGGCACAACCTGCTCATCACGGTACCGATGGGTACATCCAGAACCTGTGAGACTTCAACGTAAGAAAATCCCTCAAGGTCAACCAGTGTGACCACCTGGCGCTGACCCTTTGGCAGGCGCGCGATGGCGGTCCTAACCATGCCCACGATCTCGGCGCGACTCGATTCGGTTTCCGGCGTCGCTTCGTCGCTGATCTCGATCTCGTCGATATCATCCATCTCGCGCGTCTTGCGGAAATGATCGCGGAAGCAATTGGCAAGAATGGTGAACAGCCAGGCGTCGCGCGCCTTCGGGTCGCGCAACTGCGCGGAATGTTTGAGCGCCTTGGACAGGGTTTCCTGCACCAGGTCATCCGCCAGGGCCGCGTTATGGCACCAGGCATAGGCCACACGGTACAGCCGTGCGCGGGCTTGCTGCAGCGCGCGCTGCGCCTCACGTGACCGGGTAAAGAAATCCAATAAATCCATCCACCAGCCTTAAGCCTAAATTGAGGCATCCATGTGTGAGGTAAGACGCCAGACACCCAGCCTTTATTCCACTATTGAGCCTCCGGCTGGTGAATCGTCATTAATCCCTATGAATTACATATGGTTACATTGGATAGGGCGTGGCGGCGGGATGGAATGCTTCACAGGCCGCGGACAGATTCCAGCTCCAGAGTGGTTTCTTCCCCGCGTTGCAGGGTGGTAATGCGCACTGGCAGATTGCCCCGCTCCGTGGCCAGCCAGACGCGCAGGCTTTCAGCTTTTTTACCGCTCGTCAGGCGTTCGACGATCGTCGTTTTAAAGGTTCCGAGGGCGGTTTTCAGGGTCGCGGTGCCGGCGTGGCCAAAACGATAAACGCGCAGTTTCTTGCCGCTCGAAATATGGATAGTCTGTTTAGTGCCGGGGGTTGGCGGGTTCAACATGAGTGCATACAGAAAGCTGCCCTGATCCTGGGTGCCGGGCGGCAGCGGTATCGTGGGCCAGTTTTCATAGAAAATCTTCATGGCCTTCCAGTCGAAGCGGGCGCTGTGGCGGTGTGGCTTGTCCGCGCCTACCCGGTACTCCAGAAAGGACAACGGCCGCACTTTGTAATTCAGCACTTCAAACTGTCCTTCCTCGAACCATTCCACGGCAGTGATCACTTTCGCCATGCCCAGCGGGGTTGAGTGCGAGTGGTGCCGGTAGTTGCCGTCGGAATCACGGGTGAGCGTCTTGACGACCCGTCCGACCGTGAGGGCGCCGTAACTCAGCTTATATTTGAGTTCCAGAGAGGGGGGCAGGGCAGGGGATTCGGCGGCGTACGCCGGAACGAACACTGTCACCGTCAGCAACAGCGATGTCACCGCGGCAATGGCGCGCGCTGTCATTGGCTTGTCTCTGCCTGTTTGCCAACTCCTGCAACCAGCCCCTGCTCGGGCCGAACTTCACCGTCGAGCAGTACCTGGCCGTTGCAGACGGAAAGCCGTTCCTCCACAAACCAGCGGATCGCGAGCGGCAGAATCCGGTGTTCTTCGTGCAGTACGCGCGCCGCGAGGGTGTCGGCGGTATCGCCCGTCCGTACCGGTACGCTCGCCTGGACAATCACCGGACCACCGTCCAGATCGTTGGTGACGAAATGCACGCTTGCACCATGCTGCGCCGCGCCGGCCGCAAGTGCGCGTGCGTGCGTGTCGATGCCCTTGAAGGCCGGCAGCAGTGAAGGATGGATATTGAGCAGCCGTCCCGCGTAGTGGCGAATGAAGGCATCACCGAGAATGCGCATGAAGCCGGCCAGGATCACCAGGCGCGGCGCATGCCGGTCAATGGCCTGCATGAGCACGGCATCGAACTGTGTGCGATCCGTATAGTCGCGATGGTTGACGATCTCGGTCAGCACACCGGCTGCGCGCGCATGTTGCAGACCTTCGGCCTCGGGGTTGTTGCTGATGACCGCGCGGATCTCGATCGGCAGGCGGCCGGCACGGGTTTCGTCGAGGATCGCCCGCAAGTTGCTGCCGCGCCCGGAGATCAGGATCACAACCGGGGCTGGCGCAGCGCTCATGCGAGGATGACGACTTCCGCCTCGCCCTGGTGTGCCTCGATATGGCCGATGAGGAAGGCGGTTTCACCTGCCTGGGAGAGCAGCTTAAGCGTCGTCTCGGCATCCTTCGGTTTGACCGCGAGCACCATGCCGACGCCGCAGTTGAAGGTGCGGTACATCTCGTCATTGGTGACATTGCCGCCGTCTTGCAGCCAGTCGAAGATCGCCGGCCGCTTCCAGGTGCGCGCATCGATCACGGCGCGCGTGTTGGCCGGCAGCACGCGCGGCACGTTGCCGGGCAGGCCACCGCCGGTGATGTGGGCGATGGCATGCACCGGAACCTGTTCGAGCAGTTTCAGGATCGGCTTCACATAGATACGTGTCGGGGTGAGCAGGACTTCGCCCAGGGTCTTGTCACCATAGGGCTGGTCGAGCTTGGCCTTCTTGATGGAGATGATTTTGCGCACCAGCGAGTAGCCGTTTGAATGCGGGCCGTTTGCGGCAATGCCGATGAGCGTATCGTTCACCTGCACGGCGCGGCCGGTGATGATTTTCGATTTTTCCACTACACCGACGCCGAAGCCGGCCAGGTCATAATCCTGTTTCGCGTACAAGCCGGGCATTTCAGCGGTCTCGCCGCCGATGAGCGCGCAGCCGGCCTGCCGGCAGCCCTCGCCGATGCCCTCGATCACGCGCGCCGCGACCGCATTGTCCAGACGGCCGCTGGCGTAATAGTCGAGGAAGAACAGCGGCTCGGCACCCTGCACGATGATGTCGTTGACGCACATCGCCACCAGGTCGATGCCGATGGTGTGGTGGATGCCGGTATCGATGGCGAGCTTGAGCTTGGTGCCGACGCCGTCGGTGCCGGACACCAGCACCGGTTCCTGGTATTTCCCGGGCGGAATCTCGAACAGCGCGCCGAACCCGCCCAGCCCTTCAAGCACGCCCGGACGGCGTGTGCTTTCAGCGATCGGCTTGATGACTTCGACAAGCGCGTCGCCGGCATCGATATCCACGCCGGCATCGCGGTAACTCAAGGAAATTCTTCGGGAAATGCTCACGCGGCCTCCAGGACAGGGCGTTATGGTAGGCTGCGCAGCACGGGGTGTAAACCTTGACGTCAGTACTACCGGCACATAGCGTGCCGCGAGCGCCAACCCCGGCATGAGACAGCCACAGAACGCCGCACCAGTCAGAACATGCCAAGAGCCAGCCTAGCCCACCTGCCGAATATGATTACGCTCGCGCGCATAGCGCTCGTGCCGGTGCTGATTCTTCTATTAAAGGACCAGGATTATGCCGCCGCGCTGATTGTGTTCGTGATCGCCGGGGCAACGGATGCGCTCGATGGCTACCTGGCCAAACGCCTGAACGTGCAAAGCCGGCTCGGCGCCATTCTCGACCCAGTGGCCGACAAGCTGTTGCTGGTGAGCGCCTACGTGATGCTCACCGTGCTCGGGCATATTCCGTTCTGGCTGGTGCTGGTCGTGGTGTTTCGCGACCTGCTGATCGTTGGCGGCTATATGCTCTACACCTCGCACGCCGGCCCGGTGAAAATGCGCCCCAGTATCCTGAGCAAGCTCAATACGCTCATGCAGATCGCGCTGGTTGCCGTGATTCTCGCCCAGCAAGCCGCGGGTTTGACCTGGCCGCTGGCCGGGATCCTGATCTATGTAGTGCTCGCCACCACCGTGGTGAGCGGCGCGCATTACACCTGGTCGTGGATCATCATGAAGAACATCGAGCCTGCCCAATCCGGAGAGCACCGGCATGACTGACCTGCGCGTGTTGTGGATGCTGTTGGCACTGGCGCTCACGGGGGTGCTGTTGTATCTGCTGGCACCGGTGCTGACACCGTTCCTGATGGCCGCACTGCTCGCCTACATATTCAGCCCGTTCATCACGCGCCTGGAAGCGTGGCGTGTGCCGCGCGTGTTGAGCGTGTTGCTGTTGTTCGTGCTGCTCGCCAGCCTGCTCACCCTGCTCGTGTTGTGGCTGGTGCCGCGCGCGCAGCAGGAAATCAGCACCTTCGCCGGCAAACTGCCGGGATATCTCGACGTGCTGCAATTCCGCTTGCTGCCCTGGCTGCAGTCGTTGCTCGGCGAACAGGCAGGGCTGCCCGATTTCGACGTCATCAAGCAGCAACTCCTTGACCATTGGCGAGAGGTCGGCACGGCCGCCGGTGAGGTGCTCGCGACGCTCTCGCGCTCCGGCATGCGTGTCGCCGGCTGGTTGGCGAACCTGGTGCTGGTGCCGGTCGTGGCATTCTATTTATTGCGCGACTGGAACGGCATCGTCGCGCGCGTGCACGGGCTGTTTCCGAAATCGCTCCAGCCGCGCGTGGCGCTGCTCGCGCGCGAAACCGACGCGGTGCTGGGCGCGTTCCTGCGCGGTCAGTTGTGGGTGATGCTGGCGCTCGCCTGCATCTATTCCACCGGCCTGTGGATTCTCGGCCTCGATCTGGCGCTGCCCATCGGTCTGGTCGCAGGATTCGTGAGTTTCGTTCCTTATCTCGGCTTCATCGTTGGCCTCGCCGCGGCCGGTGTCGCGGCGTTTCTCCAGTTTCAGGATGCGTGGATGCTGGTGTGGGTCGTGGCGGTTTTCGGGTTCGGCCAGATACTGGAGAGT
>DATEYP010000019.1:0-14849 GCA_035256085.1 Acidiferrobacterales bacterium | reverse complement strand
AGATCGTGCCCGAGGCCGGGCGGCTACTCGGCTTTGGCGCGGCCTGCTTTGCGTTCGCCGTCCTGCGTTTCAACGGGCGCTTGCGCCACAATTAACAGGAAGCCTGATTAATTCCCAAACGAATATTTTTCGCCGCAAAGGCGCAAAGAACGCAAAGAAAAATATGTGTTCTTATCGAGAAAACCTTGGCGTACTTTGCGCCTTTGCGGCAGATACTGAGGAGAACGGTAAATAGTGCGCACCCCGACAAGCCCTGGGTCCCTTCTCCCCGCGGGAGAAGGATAGGATGAGGGCCGTTTTTGCGTTATTTGGCCCTCACCCCGGCCCTCTCCCGCGGGGAGAGGGAGAAAAGCGACACGCACTATTTAGCGACCGGATCAGTAATAGTTGATCAGAAATGGCCCCCCTAACCAGAAATCGAGAAACCCATGTCATCCGGCTCACATGACGACGCCTTCAAGCTTGAGCTCAAGAAGCTCATTGTCGCCGCCTGCAATCGCGACACCGCACCCGAGACCATCGGCGATGACGATCTGCTCATCGGCGCGGACTCGGTGCTCGGCCTCGATTCGCTCGACGTGTTGCAGCTGAACGTGGCCATCACCCAGCACTTCGGAATACGCATTGACGACGGCAAGCATGCGCGGCGCGTGATGAAGACGGTCAACGCCCTGGCCGTTTTTCTGCGGCCCGCCTGACGGTCTGCATGCCGGCCATCCACATCCGCGGCCTGGGACTGGTGTCGTCCTACGGCATCGGCGTGGCCTGCGCCGTCGACGGCATGCGCGCCGGGCGCACCGGCATCACGCCGCTCACCCTGTTTTCCCTGCCCTTCCAGAATCAGATCCAGGTCAACCAGTTCGATCATGCGCCTTTCCCGCCGGATTCGGCCTGTGCCACGGCAACCATGCAGGCCGTGGCACAACAGGCCTTGGCCGAAGCGCGGCTCGACAACGCAGCGCTGCGCAACGCAGCGCTGGTGGTGGGCACGAGCAGCTTTCTGTTTGCCGGCGAGGCCGATTACCGGCGCACGCTCGCCGACACCGGCCAGATCGTGATGCCGCCACTGGTCCCGCCCGGGCAGGCGGCGCTGCGCGTGGCCGCGGAGCTCGGCATTGAAGGTCCGGTGCTGACGCTCACCACCGCCTGTTCATCCAGCGCCAACGCGCTGCTCGTGGCCACCGGCCTGTTGCGCCGCGGCGAGGTGCGGCGCGCGTTGGTGATCGGCGTCGAAGGCCTGAGCGCCATCGCCTTGAGCGGTTTCCATTCGCTCATGCTGCTCGACCCGGAAGGCTGCCGGCCGTTCGATGCCGGGCGGCGCGGCATGCAGATCGGCGAGGCCGTGGGCGCGGTGTTGCTGGAGGCGGGTGACGCGGCGCGCGGCGGTGACTTGCTGCTGGGCGGCCGCTCCCGGCATCCTGCCTCCCGCGGCACTGGAGCATCCCTGCTCGGCGGCGCCAACCTGTGCGACACCCATCACATGACCAGCGCCACGCCCGACGGCAGCGCCATGCGCAGCGTAATGCAAATGGCGCTCGCCGATGCCGGCCTGCAACCGGACGACGTGGCGGTCATCAAGGCGCACGGCACCGGCAGCCTCGACAACGACACCGCCGAGGCCGCGGCCATGCACACGCTGTTTGGCGCGGACCTGCCGCCGTTCACCGGCATCAAGCGTTATCTCGGCCACACGCTCGGCGCCTGTGGCACGGTCGAACTGGCCGTTTTCCTCGGCTGTCTGCGCGCCGGGTTCGTGCCACCGACCGCCGGCTTCACGCATCCCGATCCGGCATTGCGCGTCACGCCACTCACCGAACCCCGGCCGGCGCCGAAAGGAGCGGCGATGCTGAACTACTTCGGCTTCGGCGGCAATTACGCCTCGCTCCTGATCGCGCATGAATAAGGAAAGCACGCTTGCACAAAAAGAGCCATTTAGGGAAAGCACGCTTGCACAAAAAGAGCCATTTTAGGGAAAGCACGCTTGCACAAAAATAGCCATTCTAAGCCCATCTATATCCATGCCGCTGCCGCGCTCGGACCGCACGGCGACACTGCCAGAGCGGAACGCCGGATGCTGCACGGCGATCCGCCGCCGCTCGAATTGAAAGAACTGGTGAAAACCGTCGTGGGTGTGTCGCTGCGTCAGGCATCGCATCTCGTCGAACTCGCCGCCATCGGTTCGCAACTGTGCCTCAAGCGCCTGCCGGTTCCGGCAGCGGAGAACAGCGCCGTGTACCTCGGCACCGGGCTTGCCGAGGTGCGCAAGAACGAGGCGGTCTTCCGGCAAGTGATGCCGCCCGGCCCGGGGCTCGCCTCGCCGTTCGATTTCATCAATGCGGCGAACAACATGGCGGCGTTCTATGTCGCCAAGCTGGGAAATTTCCGCGCCCGCAACCTGACCATCACCCAGGAGGATTTTTCCTTCGAGTGGGCGCTGCACCTGGCCGCGGCCGATCTGCGCACCGGCGAGTACCGGCAGGCCCTGGTGGGCGGGGTGGATGAAAACTCGCCCACGCGCATCGGCCACTTGCGGCGCATCGCCTTGCGCGACGACCGGCCCATGGGCGAAGGCAGCGGTTGGTTGTATTTGTCCGTTGCCGCCGAGCAGGCGCGCGGCGAATTGATCGATACAATGCACCTGACGCACGACCGGGATCTTGCCGAGGTACTGCACGTGGCGTTACAGAGCTGGCGGCGGCCGGATGAACCGTTCACCCTGCTGCCGGGATTGCGCATCGAGCCGGCGGAAATCCAGCGCCTGACACAGGCGATGCCGGACCTGCGGGTACAGGACTACCTCGGCATGTGCGGCGGCTTTCACAGCGCCGCGGCCTTCGGCCTCGCGGCCCTGTTCGATCCGCCGGTGACGCCCGGACTCTTTGTGCACCTCAACCGCGATGCCAGCGGACACGCCATGATCTGTGCCGTGCGTGTCCTGTAGTCGGGTAGCGCACGGCCATCCACCCATCCTGTGTAGTCTGATATATTCAGATATATGAACGAAAAACAGCCTCCCATGCCCCTGACACCGCATCCACCGCTCACCGGCTACTACGCCACGGCCGAGAACCGCCGGGGTTTCGTGCGCGATATCTTCAACAACACCGCCCCGGACTACGATCGCGTCGAGCGCGTCATGGCATTCGGTTCCGGCCCCTGGTACCGGCGCCGGGCACTGATGCGCGCCGGCCTGAAACCCGGCATGCGCGTGCTGGACGTGGCCATGGGCACCGGCCTGGTGGCGCGCGAAGCCATCACGCTGGTGGGCGCCTCCGGTCAGGTCATCGGACTCGACCCGAGCATCGGCATGGTGAGCGAGGCGAAACGCACGCTGGCGCTGTCCGTGGTGCTGGGACGCGGCGAGTCGCTGCCGTTGCAGGCGCAGAGCTTCAACTTCCTGAGCATGGGCTATGCGTTGCGGCACGTGAGCGACATCGACGCCACAGTGCGTGAATACTTTCGCGTACTGAAACCCGGCGGGCGTGTGTGCCTGCTCGAAATTACCCGTCCGCGCGGCCGGCTCGCGCTGCTGTTGCTGCGCCTGTACATGAAAGGCGTGGTGCCGCTGATCACGCGTCTGGTGGCGCGTCACGCCGAGACGGCGCGGCTCATGGAGTACTACTGGGACACGATCGCGGCGTGCGTGCCGCCCGAAACCATTCTCGCCGCGCTGACACGCGCCGGCTTTACGAACGTACGGCGCCAAACCGATCTCGGTATTTTTTCGGCCTATCTCGGTACCAGGCCATTATAAGAATTCAGCCGCGTAATATTTTGGCCACAGATGAACACAGATAAGCACGGATAAAAGAATTACTGATCCGGTCGCCAAATAGTGCGCACTATTTTTCTCCCTCTCCCTCCGGGAGAGGGTTGGGGTGAGGGGAAATTAGCTGTAAAGCTCCCCTCATCCTCGACCGCCTGTTCCCGGCGCGGTCTACCGCCTCCATCCCTGGAGGCGTGTCCTTCTCCCGGAGGGAGAAGGGACTTTATAGATGCGATGGTGCGCACTATTTGCCGTTCTCCTCAGTAATAAAAACCGGGTCTGGTTTTATCTGCGTTTATCTGTGTTCATCTGTGGCAAAAGCATTTCTCATACAATGCTTTTAAGACGGGTGAAGATTTCCTGCTCGCGGTCCGCGCACTCGCGCAGCAGGTCCGCAAGCTTCGCATAGGTCGCGCTGTCATCCCGCTTGTTCTTCACGAGTTGCGCACCCTGCACGGCAAAGTCGCGCCAGCGATCGCCGGTTGCGGTGAGATCGCGCGCCGCCTCACCCAGCGCCGGTGTCTTCAGCAGGTCGGCGGCCTCCTGCAGAAACGCCGCGTACATGAACCGGAAGCCGGCCCCGCCGGTGCCGATCTCTTCCTGCATGCGCACCACGCTGCTGACCGTGGCGCGCGCCTGTTCGGCGCCGAGCTTTTCCGGCCAGCGCTCCAGCTTGTTCGCCAGTGAACGGATGCCGCGCACGCCGAAGAACGGCACTGGGAGTCCGGTCATGCGCCTGGCCGTCTGGCGGATCGCGTCGCGCGCGGCGGCCTTCAGGTCCGGGTTGGCGGGGACATGCTCCGGGTAATAGGACAACCCGCGCGGCGCGAACGGCCCCTTGGCGAAGCGCGCGCGGCGCAGATCCCCGGCCAGGCAGGTCACAGCGGTTTCGATTACCGGATCGCTCACCAGATAGTCCTCGCCCTGCTTGCCATAGGCAATAATGTTGTGGCCGTTGAAATGGAAGCGCATGTCGACGGGAAAATACGACAGCCAATAGATACCGGTCTGCAATCCCACCGGCTGGCCCTGGGCGAGAAAGCCGTCGAGCGAGCGCATCGCCGACTCGGCGCTGCGATAGCGCTGTTGATGCCAGCGCACGCCGAGGCGCTTTTCCATGTTCTTGATGAGGATGCGCGGCGCGTCGCGGTAGCTGGTGAGGGGGATGCCGCCCATTTTCACGAACGACAGGTGCAGAAAAAACAGTCCGCCGCCGATCCCGAACACCATCGGCTCACTCAGGTCCAGCCCCTGGTGGCGCAAGAGCGACGCGACCGTGCCGCTTTCGCAGTGCGCGGCGTGACGATGCTCAAAGTCGCTCATGCACTTCCCCTTCCGGCACACGGCGCAAATCGTCGACCGACAGATGCAGGGCGTCGGCATAGCGCTGCAGCAGCGCCGGCGGCAGACGTGCAAAAGGCCCGGGCCGCATATGCCAGCGTATGCGCAGTCGCGAAATGCCGGAATAGGCGGACAGCATCGCGGCATCCATCTGCCGCCGCGCCATGTGAAAACCGAGCGGGCTCATCGCGCCGGCGCGCACACGGGCCAGCGCCGCGGCAATGGCCTGGCGCACTTCATCGTTCGCCTGGCTGTTGACGACTTTCTCCACTTCCCAGCCGATCGAACCGACGATCACATAACGGCCATGCTCGTCGAGCGCGTAGCAGGCGCGCTGATGGCCTTCGAGCATCGACTCTTCCTGCGGCACATCGGCTTTCTTCATGGACGCGCGTTACACCACGGTCAGGTGCATGTAGCAGAAAATAAAGCGTCCGCTCTCGGGAACGGCGCACAGCAGCTTGTCGCCGGCCTTGAGCCGGCCGGAATACAGCAACTCCTCCATGATCAGGTACATCGAGGCCGAACCGATATTGCCGATGCGCGGAAGATTCGTGAACCAGCGCTCGTACGGAATGGCGAAGCCGTTCTCCACCATGCGGTCGTGCAGCCGGGTGCGGAAATACTCCGAGGAATAATGCGGCAGGAACCAGGTGATGTCCTCCGGCGTCAACTGTCGACGGCGCGCGATCGACATGAACGCGCGATCGACCCAGGCCGTGACCACGTTTTCGCTCAGGAAGCGCGCGTCCTGCTTGAACGCGTTGAATCCCTTGCGCACGATGTCGAGCGGATCCTCAAGCTCGTGCGGATACTGCATGCTGCCGTCCGGGCGCTTGTTGCCGCCGCAGTGCATGCACACCGGCATGTCGCCGGCCAGCGAAACGATGTCGATCCAGTCGATGCGCAGCGACGGCCGGTCCGGATTGGGTTGCGGCTGAACCAGGACGGCGCCGGCGCCATCCGACAACATCCAGCGCAGGAAGTCTTTTTCGAAAGCGATCTCCGGGCGCCTTTCGAGTTCCGCCACCAGGTGCTCCAGCTCCGGTTCGAAGTTGCGGCCACGCATGTAGCGCGACGACAGCTCGGAACCGGTGCAGATGGCATGGCGGTGTTCGCCGGAGCGCACGTTGAGCATGGCATAGCGCAGCGCCGACATGGACGACGTGCACACTGCCGCCGCGGTGTGCACTTCGCACGGCGGGGTGCCCAGCTCGCCGTGCACCATGTGCCCGTGGGAAGGCTGCACCAGATCCGGGCCCGAGGTGCCGGTGCACAGACATTCGAGACTGTTCAAATCGAAGCCGGCTTTCGTGGCCAGCGCGCGCACCGCGGCGGCGGCCAACTGGGCATTGGTGTGGGTATAGCGGCCGGTGGCCGGATCGATGGCGTAGTGGCGGGATTTGATGCCGTTGTTGCGCAGCACGATGGTGCGCGAACGCGACGGCCGGCCGGCCACCATGCCGAGCACGCTCTCGATTGTGTCGTTGTCGACCGGCGCGTTCGGCAAGAAGCCGGCGATGTCGGTGATGTAGGCCTTCGCTGTCATGTCTACCTGCTCATCAATAAAATTATTGGTACTTTCCCATCCGCTCCGTGGACGACCCGGACGGCGCCTCCAGGCGCGCCACCTCCGCATCCAGACGCTTGCGGAGCAACGGCCGCAGCAAGGCGCGGGCAACAATGCTCACCGGCATGACCGTCAGGATCATGACGACGAGAAACACAATATAGACCACCAGCACCAGCCGCCGCGGCAATGCCCCCGGCTTGCCGATCGCGCGCAACAGCGCGCCCCACAGCCGCAGGCTGCGATGCACGATTTTCTCGCCGGTGATATAGCCGGGAATAACCTTGACGGCGCCAAGCCCGGATAGCAGCGGACCGCGCGTGGATTGTAGCAAAGGCAACGAGTCCGCCAATGCCCGGCCGAAGCGCGCGGCACCGGCAATTTCGGCCTCGCTCACGCCGGCGGGCGGAAATACCCCCCAAAAACCGCTTTTCTTGCCGGTCAGCAGCCACCTGGGGGTGGTGATGAACGTCGCCCAGGGCGGCCCCTGGTCGATGAGCACCACGTTGTCGATGTGGCGCACGCCGATCGTCTGGAGCATGGCCTTCACCTTTTCGTGCGCCGATAGCCACATGTTCCGGCAGGCGATGAAGGTAATGACCGGCGTGTCTTTCAGGACAGCGGCGGCTTCGGATTTGAGAAACGCGGTTATCGGCAATGACGGCGACACGAACCACACCTGGTAGGCCAGCACCACGAGATCGAAACGCGCATCCTGGCCGAAATTCACCGGCCGGATCGGCGGCGGGTCGAGGTGCACGCACTCCGGGAAGGTATCGAAGAACCGCATGAATCCCCACGGGAACGGAAACGGCTCGGCCGGTTCGAGGTTCTGCCAGACGATTTCCACATCCGCGCGGCCGGCCAGCGGACTCAGCATCGACTGCACGGCGCGCGTGAGTTGGCCGGTCTGGGAATAATACAAGACAAGGATGCGGGTCATATCGGCAGTAAATGGTGGGGAAACGTGGCCTGGTGTAGTGCTTCATTCTGTTTGGTACTTATAACTTCCCGGAGCCCCCTGCAGGTCGGGCTTCGCCGATGGGATCGAGGCGAGGGCCGCAGGCCAGGGATGGCCTGGTTGCGGCTTTAGCCCGACA
Source organism: Acidiferrobacterales bacterium (assembly GCA_035256085.1). Taxonomy (GTDB): domain Bacteria; phylum Pseudomonadota; class Gammaproteobacteria; order Acidiferrobacterales; family UBA6901; genus UBA6901. The sequence continues at coordinate 7,072 of DATEYP010000019.1, read as the reverse complement.
TGTCGGCCTGAAGGCCGACCTACATTTCGAACATGCCATGTTCCGTCAATTGTGAAGCACTCCACTAGTATCTCAGGCACCCTGGGCACAGGTGCTGGCAGCGTTCACCTGCCTCGGCAATAGTTGGCTGTGACTCGGGCAGGCCGGAGCAATTTCTGGGGTCGAACTTTATCATTCCATGGCCTCCTTTTCCCCTGTTTCCTGCAACAGCCGCAGCAGAGTGCCGCGCGGCAGCTTGCCGGTGGCGTTGCGCGGCAGGGCCTCCACCAGGCGCAAGGGCCGCGGCAGAAACACCGCATCGATGCGGTTTCGCAGGCTCTCGAGAATATCCTCGCGCCGGCACCCGGGCGCCACCACGAAGGCCGCCAGCCGCAATTCGCGTCCAGGCCCGGCGTCCGGCAGGAAAAAAGTCCCATCCACCACGCCCTTGATCGCCAGCAACTGATGATTCAGGTCGCCGAGGGTGATGCGTTTGCCGGCGATTTTGATGATGTCGACATTGCGCCCGTGCAGCACGAACTCATGTTCGTTCAGCACATCAGCGCGGTCGGCCAGCACCATGGGCTCCGGCAGGTGCGTTGCTTCGACACGAAAACCGTCGTCCGCGGGCATGACGCGAATGCCCTCGAAGGTACGCCAGACCGCCGACTGCGCCTGGCGGCGCGCGGCAATCGCGCCGGTTTCGGTGCTGCCGTAAAACTCCTGCACGCGTGTGCCGTACAGCGCCTCGGTCTGTGCGGCCAGGGCGGCATCGAGCGGCGCGGTGGAGCTGAGAATGAAATCCAGCGGCGGAAACCGCACGCCGTCCAGCACACAGGCACGGATGTGCACCGGTGTCGTCACCAGGATCGCCGGACCGGGCAACGCCGCGAGCGCCCGGCGGATGTCCTCCGGGTAGAACGGCCGCTCCGCGCCGATTGCATAGCCCCATTGCGCGGGCAGGATCACCGAATACACAAACCCGTACATGTGCTGCGCCGGGACCGTGGCCAGCACTTGCCCGGTTTTCCCGGCAACAAGCCCCAGGCACTCCCCGGCGATGCGCGCCTCGTGCACGATCCCGCCCCAGTACTTGGGATAACGTTTCGGCACCCCGGTGCTGCCGGAGGTAAAGGCAATGGCCACCAGTTGCTCCGCCGGGAACGCCGGCGCTTGCGTCGCGGCAAAGGTTCCGGACGTATCGTAAGTGCACGTCTCCATCACGGCGGTTTCTTCCGGTGACTTCCGGTCGGTGAGGCAGTACACATCCGGATAATCGCGTGTGAGCTGCGCCAATACCTCCGGCGCCCGGTTCGAGGGAAACAGGCTCACCTGTCCACGTGTCAGCGCCGCTGCCAGACCGACCAGGAATCGATAACGGTCTTCGCAGTGATTCAGCACCTGCGCGCGCTCCGGCAGGCGCGCCGCGAGAGCGGCCAGATCGCGCAGGAATTCCCGGCGCGTGACGGGCAGTTTGCCCCGCCAGGCGACCACATCCTCCGGCCGCCCCGGGCGCAGTAAGGAATGGGCCTTCATTCCTGCCCGGACCGGCCATGAAACAACAACTGCGCCCGATCGCGCGGCGGCAGGCGAGCGATACAGCGCAGCGTATCCCACGGCATGAACAGGCCATATTGGCGGTAACGCAGCACGCGGTAGGCATACTGCGCAAGAAACAGAAGGGTGGCGAACAGATAGCTCAGCACATTCGCAAACAGCGACCACGATTCAAGCGGTGCGCTCACGGTCAGCACCAGCGAAACCAGGACAAAGATGGCAAAATATCCCACCCAGATGCGCGTCAGCTGGCGCGCGTAGCGCACCAGTGCCGCCGGCAACTCAGCGTCGGGGTATTCCATGCGCATGAGGCGTTCGACCAGCGGCATGGAGCCGTGCCGCAGGGTCAGCGCGAACACGATCATGAGCGCTGAATTGATCAGCAGCGGCGGCAGGTACAACGCGTAGACGGTGTCGGTAAGCAGGTTGAGCAACCCAACCGCGGCCAGCAGCGCATACACACCAATCCAGGCGTAACGCACGCGCGGCCCCGCGCGCAGGTGCAGCATGGTATAGAAATACACCAGGCTCGTGACCACCAGCCCGGCCACCGCCACGGCCGGCACCTGGTACAGGATCAGCAGGTGCACCAGCAGCGGATAAAAAATCATCCCAATGGTCTGTAAAACGGCGCGCACCGGATGTGTTTGCGTCAGGCGGCGCGGTTCTGTTCGATGTGCCGGGACAGCGCCCGCAGCGAGCGGAAAATCTCGGAATTCTGCTTGTCGTCGGATTGCAGCTTGAAACCGTATTTCTTGGAAATGGCGAGCGCCAATTCCAGGGCATCGATCGAATCCAGCCCCAGCCCCTCGCGGAACAACGCCGCCTCCGGATCGATGGACTCGGGCTTCACGTCTTCAAGATTCAGCGCTTCCACAATCAGCCGCGCCACTTCCTGTTCAAAAGTTGTTGCATCTGCCATTACATAGTCCTGTTCTGTGTCACTGAGTCGGTTTAAGCAGTTTGCCGCCGAAGCGGGAAACACCCGCCATTTTGCCACAGCACTACCCCTGACGACCATGACGACGGTCATCCTGGCCAGCCGTTCGCCGGCCTATTTCTGATCGCGCCGCCCGGAAACCACGGGACGCATTCCTGGCAATTTACCGGCCGCCAGAAATCAGTATGATTGCGTGCGCAACCGGCCCGGTTCGGCCCACATTCCGGCCTATCCACCACCCCGTAATGAGGAAAATCCGCTAAATGGTCACGCAGGCAGCAGCATTCGACGAGCACAAGACCCCGAACACTGTGGCGGCCACCTGCGATGTCCTGGTGATCGGCGGCGGACCGGCCGGCTCGTCCATATCGGCCTTCCTCTCCCGGAACGGCTGGAAGGTGGTGCTGCTGGAGAAGCAACACCACCCGCGCTTTCACATCGGTGAATCACTCCTGCCCCTGAACATGCCGATCATCGACCGTCTCGGCGTGCGGCCGGAGGTGGAGGCCATCGGCATGCTCAAGCCCGGGGCTGAATTCAACTACCCGGGATACAAGCCGGCGGTCTATTACTTCAGCAATGCGCTGGACAAGAATTTTCCGATCGCCTACCAGGTGCGCCGCTCCGAATTCGACAACATCCTGCTGCGCAACAGCGCGCGCCTCGGTACCGACGTGCGCGAAGGGATACGCGTCACCGACATTGAATTCCGCCCCGGGCAGCCGACCCGCGTAATAGCCGAGGATGAATCCGGCACACGGCAGCTGTGGGAAACCAGATACCTGGTCGACGCCTCCGGGCGCGATACCTTCCTGGCCAGCCGCCAGAAAATGAAACGGCGCAATGCCCAACACAACAGCTCCGCGATCTTCGGACACTTTGCGGGCGTCGAGCGCCGGCCCGGCCAGGACGCCGGCAACATCAGCGTCTACTGGTTCGAACATGGCTGGTACTGGATGATTCCGCTCAAGGACGGCGCCATGAGCGTCGGCGCCGTGTGCTGGCCGTACTATCTCAAGAGCCGCAACAAGCCGGTCGACGACTTTCTGTGGGACACGCTGCGCCTGAACCCGCTGCTGGCCGAGCGCATGCAGAACGCCAAGCTCATGGGTCCGGCGCTCGCCACGGGAAACTTTTCCTACCAGGCGGAGCAGATGTACGGCGACGGCTGGCTGCTGATCGGCGACGCCTACGCCTTCATCGATCCGGTGTTCTCGAGCGGCGTGTTCCTCGGCATGAACAGCGCCGAGCTGGGCGCCCAGGTCGTGGACGACATGCTGCGCAAGGGCGACGTCTCGGTCGCGGCGAACGCGGCAGCCCTGCGTCATTACGAAAAGACCCTGCGCCACGGCCTCAAGACCTTCTCGTGGTTCATCTACCGCATCACCACCCCGGCGCTGCGCAGGATGTTCATGTCGCCGCGCAACCTGTTCCGCATGGAAGAAGGTATCCTGTCGCTGCTGGCCGCCGATATCTTCCGCCGCACCCCGATCCGCTTTCCGCTGTTCATGTTCAAGCTGATCTATTACGCGTCCTCGATCATCCACTGGCGCGAGAGCCTGGCATCACGCCGCCAACGTCAACAGGCCTGGAACACCCGGCTGGATTTTGAGTGGAAGTCGGGTACGGAACCGTAAGCGCGCCGTCGGTCCGTTCCCCGGCTAGGGGTGAAATTCGATGCCGATCCGCAACGCGCTGGTGCGCACGTTGTAATACAGCAACGTCTCGCCGTAACCCGTCCACAGCTGCGCATAGAGGTAGGGACGCATGGTGTTTCCCGTGAACAGCGAGCTCGCCGGCATCGAGAGATCGATCTGCAGGCTGCCGTGCTTCAGGCCCTGGCGTCCGGTCACGGTGAAACGCTGGCGGGTTGCGGTTTCGATACCGAAGACGATATCGGCATAACCGTAATAGTCGGCAATATTCCGGTTCTGAATGTCCTTGGAAGTGATCACCCACAGCCTGGGCTGGAGGAAAAACTCTTGCCAGCGGAACAGCGGCTCGACATAGGCGCGGTTCCAGGCACGCGAGTTCACGCCGTCCTTGCCGTTCGACTGGTGCACGAATCCGGTACGCGCGCTGTCGATATGCCAGCGCGCAACACCCCCGCCCTTGGGTTTCCAGAAGTAGAACACCTCGGGCTCGATGTTGTGGTCAATGATCGGTGACGATTCACGTGCGATGTCCCAGTAGGAGCGCTGGGTGTAGGCGAAATACCAGTTGGCACCGGTATCGTATTTAAGGCTCAACTGAAATTTGCTGGTGGTATTGCCGGCCACGGGCGAGTCCTCGGGCCCGATAACCAGGTAGTTCGCACGATGCGTCGAAAACAGCGAAGCCCGTGGCGCACTGTCCTCGACCGCGTGTTCCCGACGCGGCTCGCCGACGCCGTCCCTGATGGCGTCGACCGGCTCCGCGGCCACAGCAACCGTTATTGGCGCCGAGAACAGCAACAGCAAAGTAATAAAAGTGCTGGAGAGATTAAACTTCGAGCGGCTCATCGGTCTCCTTTCGTGATCGTCCCCGGTCCATCGAACGACCAGGGAGTCCTGTCACCAATCGATTCTTCAGAATCCGAGCTCCCTGACTTCGTTCCGGAAGCGCTCCACACTGCGTAACTTGACTGTCTGGTAGCCCCGAATCAGGTCGGGGAGCCTGGCGAGCTTGACGGCGCGTTCGATGTTGTCCGGTGCCAGGTCCGGTATCACCTTGGCGATCAACGATTGGTACTCGCGGATCAAGGCGCGCTCCGTGCGCCGCACCCTGGTATAGCCGAACGGGTCGAACACGGACCCGCGCACGCGCCGGGCGGCGACCAGCAGGCGGAAGAAACCGTCGAGCCACTTTCCGACTTGTACTTTATGCCTGACGCCGAACATGCGCAGGAAGGCTGGCTGCAAGTAATAGTTGATCTTCACCCCGTCCGGGAATTCCTCCGCCAGTGCCGGCGCGAGATTCAGGTTGAGGTGCAGGCGCGCCACCTCGTACTCGTCCTTGTAGGCCATGAGCTTGTAGAGGTGCCGGGCGACGGCCTCGCCGAGGCGGGAGGCACCGGGCACCGCCGCCCGCTCCGCCTCGCTCACGCGCCGCACGAAGTCCGCGTACGCGCGCGCGTAGGCTTCGCTCTGGTACTCGATCAGCTCGGGCACGCGGATCTCGAGGAGCCGGCGGAGCTCGCCGGTCGCCCCCACGCCCTCGACCAGCGCGCGCGCCTCGGGGGTGAGCACCGGCCGGACCTCGACGGCGCCGACGCGCCGGCGCGCGATCGTCGCGAGCCAGGCCGGGTCGGCGACGAGCAGCCGGCCGACGCGGAACGCCTGGCTGTTCATCGGCACCGCGACGCCGTTGAGCGCGATGGCCTCCTCGATCGCCGCGGCGCTCACCGGGATCGCGCCGGCCTGGTAGGCGGCGCCGAGCACGATCATGTTGGCGGCCATGTGGTCGCCGAAGAGCGTCTCGGCGAGCCCGAGCGCGTCCACGTAGACGTTCTCGTCCTTGCGCGTGACGCGGTCGATGGCCGTGCAAAGCGCGTTCGGCTCGGGGAACTCGACGTCGGTGTGCGTGACCATGGCCCCGGTCGGCACCCGGCTCGTCGAGATCACCGCGATCGTGCGATCGGGCCGCGCGTGCTCGAGGTTCTGCGGCGCGGTCGCGACGAGGACGTCGAAGCCCAGGTAGCAGTCGGCCTCGCCGGCCGCGAGCTTGTTCGAGACCTCCGGCGCCCGGTCGAAGAGCTTGAGGTGCGAGACGACGGGACCACCCTTCTGGGAGAGGCCGGTCTGGTCGAGGCCGCGGACCTCGCGGCCGTCGAGGAGCGCCGCCGTGCCCAGGATCTGGTTGACGGTCACCACGCCCGTGCCGCCGATGCCCGCCATGAACACGCCGGCGTCGCGCGGGACGCGCAGGACGGGCTCCGGCAGCTCGCGGTCGACCGTGTAGAGCCGGCGCTCGCGCCGGCTCGGCGCGCCGCGCGGGACGACCGTGAGGAACGCGGGACAATCGCCCTGCAGGCAGGAGTAGTCCTTGTTGCAGGACGACTGGTGGACCTGCGTTTTGCGGCCGAACTCGGTCTCCACCGGATGGACGGAGAGGCAGTTCGACTTCGCCCCGCAGTCGCCGCAGCCCTCGCAGACGGCCTCGTTGATGTACACCCGCGTCGCCGGGTCCGGGAGCCGGCCGCGCTTGCGGAGCCGTCGCTTCTCGGCGGCGCAGCGCTGGTCGTAGACGAGCGCGGTGACGCCCGGGATGTCGCGCAGCAGGCGCTGCGCCTCGTCGAGCCGGTCGCGGTGCCAGACCTCGACGCCCCGGGCCCACCGGACACCCTTCGGGTACTTGCCGGGCTCGTCGGTCATCACGATGATGCGCCTGACGCCCTCGGCCTCGAGCTGGCGCGTGAGCTCGGGCACCGGGATCGCGCCCGCGGCGTCCTGGCCCCCCGTCATGGCGACCGCCGAGTTGTACAGGATCTTGTAGGTGACGTTCACGCCCGAGGCGACCGCCTGCCGGATCGCGAGCGAGCCCGAGTGGAAGAACGTCCCGTCGCCGAGGTTCTGGAAGATGTGCTTGGTCTCCGTGAAGGGCGCGATGCCCACCCAC
>DATEYP010000018.1:0-6694 GCA_035256085.1 Acidiferrobacterales bacterium | reverse complement strand
GGCACCGCCGCCTCGGCGGCGCGATTCAGGCTCTCGGAAAAATCATCGGCATAACGTTCGAGACCATAACGGCGCAGCATTTTCTCGACACGCCGCAGTGACTCGGGCAGGGGGATGCGCACCTGCGGATTTTCCCAGTAGCCGTTTACCCGCCCCAGGCGGTTAACGGCCATGTCCGCGGACTGCGACAATGCCTGGCGGACCGCCTGTGCCTGGGCATCGGAGTCCGCCGCGACAGGGAGGCGCGCCGCCTGTCCGACCGGCAACCCGGCACAGGCGGACAAGGAGAGCAGGAACAGCAGCGCGCCCGGAAAAGTTTTCATCACAATTAATAACCTGCAACGTTGTTTAACCACGGAAGAATGCAGATTATTGAATATCTGCGTTCATCCGTGGCTGACTGTTTTTTCCAAGATTACCAAGCATGGCACGAATTTGACCCGGTGTGCACGGCGGCGTCCCGGCCCGTCACGCCGGGAATCGGCTAGAATAGCCGCGACCCCCATCTCTGGAAACACCGCATGCTCTGGCTCAAGGCCCTGCACATCATTTTCATGGTCACCTGGTTCGCGGGGCTTTTTTATCTGCCGCGCCTGTTTGTCTACCATGCGCAGAGCACCGATCGCGTCAGCCTGGAACGATTCAAGGTCATGGAACGCAAGCTGTTTTTCGGCATCATGACCCCGGGCGCGGTGCTGACGATTGTATTCGGCACCTGGCTGTGGCTGGGCTACGGCATCGGCGGCGGCTGGCTGGTGGCCAAGTCCGTGCTGGTCACGATCCTGTTTGCTTATCACCTGTATTGCGGCCTGCTGCTGCGGGACTTCAAGCACGACCGCAACCGCCACGGGCATGTTTTCTACCGCTGGTTGAACGAATTTCCGGTGTTGATCCTGATCGCGGCAGTGTTGCTGGTGGTGTTCAAACCGTTCTGAGGCGCCAACGCCGTGGTGGTATTATTGATTTCGCGCAAAGCCGCCCTTACTTCAGGCGGCATAATAAAAAACGATGGAGGAGCCCTTGCCGATCATGGAGAGAAACAATGTCAAGAAAATTCCTGTCGCTGGCTCTTTGCGGCGTACTCGCATTGCCCGTGCTGGCGGTCGCCGCCGGCCCGCTGAGTCTCGATGAAGCGATTCGCCACGCCCTGAGTCAAAACCTGGAACTGCGCGCCGCCGGCCAGCAGGCGCAGGCGGCGGATGCGCGCGCCAATGCCGCCAGGGGTGCGTTCCTGCCGCAGGTCGGCGTGCGCTATATGGTGCGGCGCAGCGACAATCCGCTCGACGCGTTTGCCGACAAGCTCAATACCCGCACGGTCGATCCGGCCAGCGATTTCAGCGCCCAGGCGCTGAATTACCCAAGCACCAGCACCGTGCACGCCACCCAGCTAACGGTGGAACTGCCGCTCTACACCGGTGGACGCCTGGTCGCCGGCCGGCGCGAAGCCGGCGCCTTCGCCGAGGCGGCGCGTCTCGGCTACGAGCGCCGCCGGCAGATCACCGCCTACGACACCCTGCATGCCTATCGCGCCGCGCAAGCCGCCGCCTACGGCGTGGGCATTGCGAACGATGCGGTCGAAGCGGCGCGCGAACACGCCGACACCACCGCGCGCCTGGTCCGTCAGGGACGCATCGTGGCCTCCGATCGCATGACCGCCGAACTCAACCTCGCATCCGCGCAAAGTCTGCGCGAGCAGGCCGCGAATCGTCAGCGTCTGGCACTCGAAGAGCTGCGCCTGATGATGGGCCTGCCCGCGGATGCCGCGCTGGTATTGCCGCCATGGGAAAACCCGGCGACCGCCATGGATGGCGGAAGTGCCGGGCGCGAAGCCGTCAGTGAATGGGGCTTCCTTCCCTGGACAAACGCAGGAGCAGTTTTTCCGCCCGCGTCAACTGCCGTGCCCGCCACGGCAGAGCGCGAACAGCGCGCCCTCGCCGCGCGTAAAGACCTCAAGGCGAACGAGGCGCTGCTCACGGCCAGCCGCACCCGGATCACCGCGGCGCGCGCCGCTTTCCAGCCGCAGGTCGGGTTGGTCGCGGCCGACTCCTGGTATGACGACAACGCCGCGCTCGACAACAAGTCGCAAAGCATCATGGGCGTGGTGAGCCTGAACCTGTTCAACGGCGGGCGCGACTGGCACGGCCTGAGCGCCGCGCAGCGCGACACCGAACAGACCGAGCTGCGTCTTGAGGGCGCACGCCAGGCGGCGCGCAACGAGGTGCGCGCCGCCGCGAGTCGTCTGCACGAAGCCACGGCCCGGCGCCGCATCGCCGGACAAAGCGTCGACAAGGCGCGCGAGGCCGTGCGTCTGGTGAAACAGCGCTACGGCGAAGGCCGCACCATACTCATCGATCTGCTCCTGGCCGAGCGCGTGCTGCTCGAGGCACGCAACGAGGAGCTGGCCGCCAGCCTCGGCCAGGAACTGAGCGCTGCCCAGCTTCAGCTTGCCGAGGGCAATCTGACGTTGCCGGGTGACGCGGCTGCCCAATAGATGAATCCCGAATACGTTCGCCCTTTCATCATGAGTGCGGGAGTGCCCATGCGTTTTCCTGTCCGTATTTTTTCCGTTGTGGCCGTGGCCGCCCTGCTGCTTGCCGGTTGCGGGGAGAAGGCCGCGCTGCCGGTGCCGGTCGCGGCGCTGGAGCGCCCGGTCCTGACCCTCGATGCGCAGGCTGGACGGGTGCTGGTGCCACAGGCACTGCTCGTCGAGCGCGGCGGCGTTCCCGGCGTGTTCGTGCTGAGCGAAGAAAAGCAGGCGCGCTTCCGCATGGTGCGCACCGGCAAGACCGTGAACGGCCGCATCGAGATCTTGAGCGGCCTGAGCGGCAGCGAAACCCTGGTTACGGGCGACCTGCGCGACGTGCACGACGGCAGCCCGGTTAAGATTATGTCGGTCGCAGATAAACGCGGATAAACACAAATTTAATGAAGGCCTATTTCCTTCTTCCAGTCATATGCATGGCAAACCAACGCGGCTTGTTTTTATCCACATTCATCTGAGTTTATCTGTGGTTCCAACAATCTTATGAAACAGAAGAATCAGGCCAACCAGGAACACAATATCGCCGGGCGCGTCGCGAACTATTTCGTCGACAGCAAGCTCACCATTCTCATTATTCTGGTGGCACTGCTCACCGGCGGCATGGCGATCCTGAGCACGCCGCGCGAGGAAAATCCGCAGATCGTGGTGCCGGCGGCGAACATCATCGTTTCCAAGCCCGGGGCATCGCCGGAAGAAATCCAGCAGCTGATCGTAAAACCGCTCGAAGCCATTTTGCAGGGCCTCAAGGGCGTGGAGCATACCTATGGCATGGCCATGGACTCCATGGGCGTGGTGAGCGTGCAGTTCGCCGTCGGCCAGAACATGGAGGACTCGCTGGTCAAGCTGTACGACCGCATCATGAGCAACATCGACCGCCTGCCGCCGGGCACGCGCCAGCCGCTCGTCAAGCCGGTGGACGTGGACGACGTGCCGATCCTGACCATCTCGCTGTCGTCCGCCAGCCTGGATGACCGCCGGCTGCGCGCCATCGCCAACGACGCGCTCGAACACCTGCGGCGCGTCGAGGGCGTGTCGGTGACCTTCATCCACGGCGGCCGGCCGCGCCAGATCAGCGTGCTGCTCGACCTCGACCGCATGCGCCGGTACAGCGTCACGCTGCTCGAAATCCGGCGCGCGTTGGAGGCGACCAACGTCGATATCCCCTCCGGCACGCTCGTGAACCGCAACACAGTGAGCACCGTGTCCGCCGGCGGCATGCTGCGCACCGCCGACGATGTGGCTAACCTGGTGGTGGCGCTGCATGCCCACCGCCCGGTGTATCTCAAGAATGTCGCCGCGATCAGCGACGGCGCCGGCGAAATCGAACGCGTGCACCGCATCGGTTACGGCCCGGCCTATCACGGTGAGCGCCCGGCGGACTTCGAGACCGGCGCGGTCAGCATCGCGCTCGCCAAACGCGGCGGCACAAATGCCGTGACCGTGTCCAACGCCGTGGTCGAGACGCTCGACAGGCTGCGCGGCGGGATCATCCCGGATGCGGTCACGGTCAACGTCACGCGCAACGACGGCCAGCGCGCGAATGACGCGGTCAACACGCTCATCGAGCACCTGGCCATTGCCATCGGCACCGTGGTGCTGCTGCTCATTGCCTTCCTCGGCTGGCGCGCCGCCTCGATCGTGACCATCACCATCCCGCTGATCCTGTTCATCACGCTCGCAGTCGGCATGGCCGCCGGGCAGAGCATCAACCGCATTACGCTGTTCGCGCTGATTCTGTCGCTCGGCCTGCTGGTGGACGACTCGATCGTGGTGATCGAGAACATCTACCGCCACTACGCGAAAAAGGGCGTGGACCAGCTCAGGTCGGCGGTGCAGGCGGTGAATGAAATCGGCAAGCCGACCAATCTCGCGACCTTCACCGTGATTCTGGCGTTCCTGCCGATGTTCTGGGTGACCGGCATGATGGGGCCGTACATGGCGCCGATCCCGTTCAACGTGCCGGTGGCCATGCTGGTGTCGCTGGCCATTGCCTACACCGTGGCGCCGTGGGCGGCGCTGCGCTGGCTCAAGGGCAAGAATCTGGCGCACGACGCGCACGCGCACGAACACATGCCCGGCTGGCTGGAACGCCACTACGTACGGCTGTTCACGCGCCTGCTGGATGAGCCGGCGGCGCGCAAGCGCTTTTTCATCGGCGTAAGCGCGGCGCTGGCGATCGTGATGCTGATGCCGGCGGTGAGCCTGGTGCAGTTCAAGATGCTGCCCAAGAACAACACCAATACCTTCAACATCACCGTGGACATGCCGGAGGGTACGGCGCTGGAGGAAACCGATCGCGTGGTACGGCAGGTGGGCGACATCGTGCGCCAGCATCCGCAGGTCGTGACGTACGAATCCACGGTCGGCGAGCCCGGCGTGATCGACTTCAACGGCCTGCTGCGTGGCGCCGGGCTCAAGCGCGGCCCGAACGTCGGCGAGGTGCGCGTCAATCTGCGCGACAAACACGACCGCTGGACCTCCTCTATTACCATCGCCTTGGAACTGCGTAAACCGCTGGCGCAGCTGGCGCAAGACACCGGCGCCGACATCAAACTGGTCGAAGATCCGCCCGGGCCGCCGGTACGCGCCACCATACTCGCCGAGCTGTACGGGCCGGACGATGTACAGGGAAGTACAGGTGCCGCGGGAGACAGGACGTCGGGAGCGGCCTACCAACAGCTGCTCAAGATCGCCAAGGAGTTGCGCGCCGAAGTGTTCGCCAAAACCGGCGACGTGGTGGACATCGACGACTCCAGCACGGCGGACGTCACCGAGTACCGCATCAACGTCAATCGCGAAAAGGCATCACTCGCCGGGATCCTGCCGGCCCAGGTGGCGGAGATCTTGCAGGCGTTTCTGGCCGGCTATAACGTCGGCACCGTACACATCGAGCAGGAAAAGGAGCCGGTGCCGATCCGGTTCCAGATCCCGGTGGCCGACCGGATCGAACCGGCCGACCTGCGCAAGATCTTTTTCGTGAATCCGCAGGGCGTGCGCGTGTCGCTGACCGACATCGCCGACATCGTCAAGGTCACGGCGCCCAAGCCGATTCTGCACAAGGACCAGCGCCCGGTGGTGTATGTCACCGGCGAACTCGCCACCAGCTCGCAGGTGTACGCGGTGCTGAAGATGTGGAACTACCTGCGCAACCACGAACTGCCGGGTGGCGTGAAGCTCACCCAGTACTTCATGGCCGACCCGGAAACCGCAACCGCGCCTACTCATATGAAAGGACGAACGAGCGAAGCGAGTAGGGTTTCCGATTCGGCGCGCGGCCCTCGCCTCGATCCGATCGGCGACACGCTCGGCTACAGCCTGCGCTGGGATGGCGAAATGCGCCTGACGCTCGATGTATTCCGCGACCTGGGCGCAGCGTTCATGGTGGCGCTGGTGCTGATCTACCTGGTGCTGGTCGGCTACTACCGTTCGTTCGCCACGCCGATGATCGTCATGGGCGCCATCCCGCTCACCCTGATCGGCGTGCTGCCGGGGCACGCCATCCTCGGCCAGTATTTCACCGCCACCTCCATGATCGGCGTGATCGCGCTGGCCGGCATTGTGGTGCGCAACTCGCTGCTGCTCATCGACTTCATCCTCGACTTCCGGCGCGAGGGTCACGAGCTGCGTGAGGCCGTTATCCAGGCCGGCGCCACGCGCATGCGCCCGATCCTGCTCACGGCGTTCGCCATCATCCTCGGCACCTTCATCATGGTGTTCGATCCGGTGTTCGGCGGGCTGGCCGTGTCGCTGATCTTCGGCACCTTTGCCTCGACGGTGCTGACGCTGTTCGTGATACCGCTGGTTTATTACCTGTACGAGCAACATCAGCACCACAAGGCGTGAAAAAAGTCTCCGCTGCGTATTCCGCAACGGAGACTTTTTCAGTACATCTCCACCGGGTCCACGTCCAGTGACCAGCGCACCTTGCGCCCGAGTTTCTCGGCTTCGAGCTGCGCCATCCAGACGCTCAGAAAATCATGCAGCGCCTTGCGCGTGCCGGCCGCCACCGGTGATCAAGGGGTCAGAGTTGTTGAAAGCCATCATCGGTTGGACTCCTTCCTCCGCTCTCGAAAGGCTTCACTCTTGCGATCTCCTCCGTGCGGTTGGCGATCAACGCGTCGACTCAACACGGATTGCACTTGCTCTTTGAAG
>DATEYP010000017.1:0-3188 GCA_035256085.1 Acidiferrobacterales bacterium | reverse complement strand
TGGACTTGCCTGGCCAGGCGCTCATTGACCGTGGCATAGCCGAGTTGCGGTTGTCCGGACTTCAATACCGTTGCCCAGCCATCGGTCGAGAACAGCCGGTTCAGGAACAGCGCCTGCTGCTCGCGCGTCAGCCGGAACACGCTGGCCGGGACTGTTTTCTGCGCGGCGCCGTGCCCCATCAGTCCATGGGCCTTCAGCCAGCGGACCAGCGGATTGATGCTGTTCTTGCGCGCCGGCAATATTCCGTTAGGCGCCAGCTGCGCCGGTTCAACGCACAGCACCTCGCACAGTTTCGAGAAAGAAGCAGAATTGGGGACCGATTTTCCCTGGCGCCAATAGGTAACCGAAGCGGGTACCACGCCGACGGCCTCGGCCACTCCTCGTGCCGGCAGATTACCGACCTTCAGCACCCTGTCCAGCCGTGCGGCAAATTCCTGGCGCGCGGTTTGTACGCTCTTTCGATCCGAGGCGACGCCCCATGAGGGCGCAAACCCGGAGCGATGTTCGTCTACCCTCAGGGTCAGACCGCCAAAGGATTCGACGGATGCCTTGAAGTCATCGGCTATCCGCGGGTTGCTGTTGGTGAATCGGGCTGTGTTACCGGTCAAGCTGCCATCGCCAATAAGATAGGCCAGCAGCTTCACCTCGCATTCGCGCAGCGTTTCGGTGCCGAACACGGGCAACTGCCGTGGGACGGCCACGACATCACCCTCCCTGAGCTCGTGCAACGGGCGCCAACCGCCAAGCGTCAGAAATGGATGCGTCAGGGTTGTTTCGATACGGCGACCTAGACGGGTGGCGACTTCGAAAACCGGCTTGATGCCGTCGTCGACGTAATCGCTCGGGGTAGTGCGGCCCAGTTTGAAGTTGTCGCTCAGGGTACCCACGCGTTGGCCGCGTCCACTTCGATACAACTGCTCGATCGTGGTGACGCTGCCATCGTCCAGAACCAGCTCGGAATCGTGTGCAACGCACTTGCCCATGGACGGTCGGCCGGCCACGATGACCAGGTCCCCCGGCTGCAGGCCGGAGGTCATGTCATCCAGGTCCTTGAAACCGGTGGACACGCCGGTGATCGCCGATTCGGAACGAAACAGCGTGTCGATGCGGTCGACCGCCTTGGTGAGCAGCATCTTGAGCGGCGCGAAGCCGCCGCGCCGGTGCGCGCCCTGCTCGCTGATGTCGAAGATGCTGCGTTCCGCGAAATCGAGGATGTCCGAGGCGCTTTGGCCTTCCGGGCTGTAGGCACTGCCGGCGATGCGCGAGGCGGTATGGATCAGATTGCGCAGGATGGCGCGCTCGCGCACGATATTGGCGTACGCGCCGATGTTCGCGGCACTCGGGGTGTTGTTGGCGAGCGAGGCCAGATACGCGAGGCCGCCGGCGTTCTGGAGTTCCTGGTGTTTGTCCAGCCACTCGGACACGGTGACGACATCCGCCGGGCTGCTTTCCTCGGCCAGCGCGCCGATGGCGCGGAAGATGAGGCGGTGTTCCTTGCGGTAGAAGTCGGCCTCGGTGATCTTGTCGGCGACGCGATCCCAGGCCTGTCCTTCCAGCATCAAGCCGCCGAGGACGGACTGCTCCGCCTCGACCGACTGGGGAGGGACTCTGAGCGCTTCGGCCGTCGATTGGCCACCCAGCGCAACGGCGCGATCCTCCATCAATCCTCCGCTGCCCGTTTGTTGTCAGGCGGCGTTGTTGCCGCAATGACTTTTAGTACAAAGGCAACACTACCACCCTTGCCAGCGGTCTGTCGCCGCCCGTCACTGAAACGACTGAATATTATTGATTACTTCTCGGTCTTTTCGGCAATCACCGAAACAATAATCTTGAAATTGACTTCGGCATGCAGGCTGACCGGGATCTCGAAGTCACCGATCTGCTTGAGTGGACCGCTCGGCAGATGGATCTCGGCACGCTCCAGCGGGAAACCGGCCGCCGTCATGGCCTCGGCGATATCCGCGGTGCCGATCGAACCGAACAGCTTGCCCTCTTCGCCGGCCTTGCCCATGATCTGCACCGTGGCGCCGGCCATTTTTTCGGCGCGCGCCCTGGCCTCGGTCAATGCCACTGCCTGGATTTTCTCCAGTTCGGCACGCCGCACTTCGAACGCGGCCTTGTTTTTCTCGTTGGCGATCGCCGCCTTGCCCTGCGGGATCAGAAAGTTGCGGCCGTAACCGGAACGCACCTTGACCAGGTCACCCAGGTTGCCGAGATTGCGGACCTTCTCAAGCAGAATGATTTCCATTTTAGTTTCCTTGTAATCGGTTTGGGCAGGCCTCGCTTGTCAGGTGGCGTAAGGTCATTGCTGCAATAAAGCAGCCTGACTATTGCCACAATGACCTTAACCGCGATGCGCGTCGGTGTAGGGCATCAGGGCCAGGAAGCGCGCGAGCTTGACGGCGCGTGTCAGCTGACGCTGGTAGTGCGCCTTGGTGCCGGTGTTGCGGCTCGGGATCAGTTTGCCGGTTTCGGTGACATAACCCTTCAGGGTGTTGAGATCCTTGTAGTCGATCTCCACCACGCCTTCGGCGGTGAAGCGGCAGAACTTTTTGCGGCGAAAGAATGTGCGTGACATGTGTGGTTCCTCGGAATCCGGTCAGAAATGAATAGTCGCGATGCGTTCAGGCCAACGGGGCGGGTTCCGCCGACGGGGCAGACTCACCCGTTTCGGCGGGTTCAACGCCCTCCTCGCTGTCGGCACGCGCCACGGGGCGAGACTCCTCCTGTTCTTCCTTCACCAGCGGCGAAGGCGTGGTGACGGCGGTCTTGCGCGCCAGCGTGAGCGAGCGAATCACCGCATCGTTGAAACGGAAAGCGGTTTCGATCTCGTTCAATGTCTCCTGACCGCACTCGATGTTCATGAGCACGTAGTGCGCCTTGTGTATCTTGTTGATCGGGTAGGCGAGCTGCCGGCGGCCCCAGTCTTCGAGGCGATGAATCTTGCCGTTACCGGTGTCGATCATCGAGCGATAACGCTCGATCATGGCCGGTACCTGCTCGCTCTGGTCCGGATGGACCATGAAAACGATTTCATAATGACGCATGACTGCTCCTTCTGGCTGTAAAAGCCTCCCGTAACCGGAGTCGCGAAGACTCTATTCACTGCGGCCGATGAGGCAAGGAACCCGGCGGATGCCGGGCTAAGGGCGCGAATTCTAAAGTCTTTCCGGGGGTGAGGCAAGCTG
>DATEYP010000016.1:0-7021 GCA_035256085.1 Acidiferrobacterales bacterium | reverse complement strand
GTGATCGATCTTTCCGGCCGCCCGGGGCTTGAATATCGGGTGGAGTATCCGCGCGCCCGGGTCGGCGAGTTTGACGTCGATCTGGTGCGCGAATTTTTCCAGGGATTTGTCAATCATGCGCTGGCCACCGTGCATGTGGATAGCATTTCCGGACAGAACGCGCATCACATCGTCGAGACCGTGTTCAAGGCGTTCGGGCGCGCGCTGCGCATGGCGCTTGAGCCGGATGCACGCATGGCCGGCGTCGTGCCTTCGACCAAGGGCAGCTTGTAACGGTTGATACCATAATATTATCAGCCACAGATGAACACAGATGAACGCGGATCAGGAAACTCAAAAAGTATTGTTTTGCCGGTTTTCTGAACTTACTGCGTTCATCTGTGTTTATCTGTGGCTGATTTCATATCATCATGAACAGCGTCGCTGTTATTGACTACGGCATGGGCAATCTGCGCTCGGTGGTGAAGGCCATCGAGCACGTCGCGCCGCGCGCCCGCGTCCGGCTAACGAGCAACGCGGAAGAAGTGGCGCACGCCGGGCGCGTGGTGTTTCCAGGGCAGGGTGCTATCGGCGCCTGCATGACCGCGCTCGACACCGGTCACCTGCGCGCCGCCGTGCTGCAGGCGGCACAGACCAAGCCGTTTCTCGGCATCTGTCTCGGCCTGCAGGCGCTCTACGATTTCAGCGAGGAGGGCGGTGGCGTCAAGGGCCTGGGCGTCCTGCCCGGGCGCGTGCCACGCTTCCCGCCGGTATTGATGGGCGATGCTGCCAGCGGCCAGGCCCTCAAAGTGCCGCACATGGGCTGGAACCAGGTGCAACAGGTCAAGGCTCACCCGCTGTGGAAGGATATTCCAAACGGGTCACGTTTCTACTTCGTGCACAGCTATTATGCGCAGGCCGGCGACCGTGCCGACGTGGCCGGCATTACCGAGTACGGATTACGGTTTACCTCTGCGGCCGCGCGCGCCAGAATTTTTGCCGTGCAGTTCCATCCCGAGAAGAGCGCGCAGGCCGGTTTGAAACTGCTTGAAAATTTTATGGCTTGGGACGGCAACGCGGCCTGAGCGACACTGGCATTGAATTGCTCTATTATTCATCGAATAAGCTGACAATCCGAACCTGAACGCAACATGACGTCGCCTCGCCTGCTGGTTATTCCCGCAATCGATCTCAAAGACGGCAAGTGTGTCCGCCTGCGCCAAGGGCGCATGGAAGACGACACGGTATTTTCCGATGACCCGGTCGCCATGGCCGGACGCTGGATCAAGGAAGGTGCGCGCCGTATCCACATTGTCGACCTGAACGGTGCGTTCGCCGGCAAACCGGTGAATGGCACGGTGATCGAGGCGATCGCCCGCGCTTACCCGGAGGTGCCGGTGCAGGTGGGCGGCGGGATTCGCGACGAGGAGACCATCGAGGCCTATCTCGGCGCCGGGGTGCGCTACGTGATCCTCGGCACCAAGGCGGTGAACGTGCCGCACTTCGTGAGCGACGTGTGTACCGAGTTCCCGGGGCACATCCTCGTCGGCCTGGATGCCAAGGACGGCAAGGTCGCGATCGACGGCTGGTCGAAGCTCTCCGGCCACGATGTCGTCGACCTCGCGAAAAAATTCCAGGACGACGGCGTCGAGGCGATCGTCTACACCGACATCGGCCGCGACGGCATGCTTTCCGGCGTGAACATCGAGGCCACGGTGCGTCTCGCCGATGCCATTACCATTCCGGTGATCGCCTCCGGTGGCATCACCAATCTTGATGATATCCGCCAGCTGTGCGGCGTGGCGGACCACGGTATCACCGGCGCCATCACCGGTCGCGCGATCTATGAGGGCACGCTCGATTTTGCGCAGGCGCAGAAGCTCGCGGATGAGTTAAGCAAATGATCTCGAACCACGGAAAATCGTTAGCCGCAGATGAACACAGATAAACGCAGATTTTTCCCGAACTACGTTAGGAAAGCTCTGAACAAGTCCGTTCGTGGTGAGCCTGTCGAACCACGAACAAATCGGAGCCGTGTTATTTCAGGGGCCTGCCGCTCACCCTTCGACAGGCTCAGGGCGAACGGCAGGCTTGTTCAGAGCTTCCTTAATTCTGATCTGCGTTCATCTGCGTTCATCTGCGGCTGAAAATCTTATATGGGCCTGGCCAAACGCATCATCCCCTGCCTCGACGTCGACAACGGCCGCGTGGTCAAGGGCGTCAAGTTCATCGAGATCCGCGATGCCGGCGACCCGGTCGAAATCGCACGCCGCTACGATCAGCAGGGCGCGGACGAGATCACCTTTCTGGACATCACCGCCAGCAGCGACAATCGTGAGACCATCGTGCACGTCGTGGAGAAAGTCGCCGAGCAGGTGTTCATCCCGCTCACCGTGGGCGGCGGCATTCGCAAGGTCGAGGACATCCGCCGCATGCTCAACGCCGGTGCCGACAAGGCTGCCATTAATACGGCCGCCGTGTTCCGGCCGGAGTTCGTGAAAGAGGCGGCCGATCACTTCGGTTCGCAGTGCATCGTGGCGGCCATCGATGCCAAGCAGGTTGTATTCGGCGACCAGCCGCGCTGGGAGGTGTTTACACACGGCGGACGCAAGGCCACGGGGCTGGATGTGCTGGAGTGGGCGATGCGCATGACCGAATATGGCGCTGGCGAGATTCTGCTCACCAGCATGGACCGCGATGGCACCAAGGACGGCTTCGATCTCTCACTCACGCGCGCGGTGTGCGACGCCGTCAGCATTCCGGTGATTGCCTCCGGTGGCGTCGGCAACCTCGACCACCTGGCGGACGGCATCCTCGAAGGCCACGCGGACGCGGTGCTGGCAGCCAGCATCTTCCACTTCGGTGAATTCACGGTCGGTCAGGCCAAGCGGCGCATGGCCGAGCGCGGGATCGAAATGCGGTTGTAATATTGCTTGGCCACAGATGAACGCAGATAACACAGATAAACGTAGAAAAAGGAATCTCGAAAAGTCGGTTTTTTGTGTAGGTTGGGTTAAGCTGCGCAAGCGGCGAACCCAACAAAATCATACCGATGGGTGGGCTCGTTACGTTTCATCCGCCCTGACAGTTGTGAATATATAGTGGTTCCCGAGCATTGATCTGTGTTTATCTGCGTTCATCTGTGGCTAAATAATCTTAATTATGCCTACCGAATGGCTCGATGCAATCAAGTGGGACCGGGACGGCCTGGTGCCGACCATCGCCCAGGAGGCGGGTTCCGGCAAGGTGCTGATGGTTGCGTGGATGAACCGCGAGGCTTTGGCCGAGACGGTGCTCACCAAAAAGGCTGTGTACTGGTCACGTTCGCGCCAGCGGCTGTGGCGCAAGGGCGAAGAGTCCGGACATGAACAAATCGTGCGTGACATTCGCCTCGACTGCGACAGCGATGTGCTGCTCCTGAGCGTGGAGCAGCAGGGCGGGATCGCCTGCCACACCGGTCGAAAGCACTGCTTCTTCCAGCAGTTGCAAGGTAACCGCTGGGTAGTGGTTGAGCCCATCCTCAAGCCGGAAAGCGAAATTTACGGCAAGAAATAAGCGCTGCGGCCACGGGGAACACGGGGAAAGGCCGGATCTTTCAGACATCGCCCGCAGCCTCGCCCCGGCCTTTTAATGCAAGCCATTTACCCCCGTGCCCCCCGTGGTTAGTATGATGCTCATAACCGTCTCTTGAACCCGGACCAAGCCGAAGTGTCTGACATATTGACCAAACTCGCCGTCGTGCTCGAGGCGCGCAAATCCGCGCAGCCGGAATCGTCGTACGTGGCCAGCCTGTATGCCAAGGGATTGGATGCCATACTCAAGAAAATCGGCGAGGAGGCGACTGAAACCGTAATCGCCGCGAAGAGCGGGGATCGCAAGCAGATTGTTACCGAGACCGCCGATCTCTGGTTCCATACCCTGGTGTTGCTCGCGCAACAGGGCCTCAGGCCCGAGGACGTGCTCCAGGAGCTGGATCGGCGTTTCGGTCTTTCGGGTTTGGAAGAAAAGGCCGCCCGCAAAGAGAAGAGTCGATGAACGACTGCATCTTCTGTAAAATTGTCGGCGGCGCGATTCCATCCGACCTGGTATACGAGGACGAACAGGTGGTGGTGTTCAAGGATATTTATCCGAAGGCGCCGGTGCATCTGCTGATGGTGCCCCGTCAGCACGTGGAAAGCCTGAATGACCTGACGCCCGCACACGATGGATTGATGGCGCACATGCTGCGCACCCTGCCGGAAGTGGCGCGCCATGCCGGGCTGACGGACGGTTACCGCACTATTATTAACACCGGGCGCGGTGGGGGACAGGAAGTCCCTCATTTGCACATGCATATTCTGGGCGGCGGACGTCTGCCCGGGTTCTAACGTCACAACGGAGAGCAAACATGGGTTCTTTCAGCATTTGGCATTGGTTGGTGGTCCTGGCCATCGTGGTCATAATCTTCGGCACCAAGAAGCTGCGCAATATCGGTAGCGATCTCGGTGGTGCCATCAAGAGCTTCAAAGACTCGATGAAATCCGAGGACGAGGCCAAGAAGGATGAGGCCGCCAAGCAGGAAGAGCCTGAGAAGATACCATCGCGCGTCGTGGAAGGCGAGGTCACGGCCAGGAAGACCGCCAGAAAAACCGTCAAGAAAAAGGCCTGATCTCAGGCGTAGGCGCGGGCGACCGCCGTGTTTGATATTGCCTTCTCCGAGCTGGTCGTCATCGGTCTGATCGCCCTGGTCATACTCGGCCCGAAGCGCCTGCCGGAAATGGCGCGCGCCGCCGGCCGCTGGACCGCGCGCATCCGCCGCTTTATCGAGGATGTGAAGCGCGACATGGGCAGCGAGCTGCGCCGCGAGGAGCTTGCCGAGCTGCGCCAGGTGCACCAGCAGATCACCGAGACCAAGCAGCTCTTTGAGCACACAGCCAGTAGCGCATTCTCCAGTATTGCGGAAATCCGTCCGCCCGATTCGGCGCCGGACTACTTGGTAAAGGCCTTGCCGGATGCCGCCGTGCAGGACGCACCAGTGCCGCGTCAGGCAGGGATGCCGGGAGCGGACGCCGCGCACGCCCCCGCGCCGAAAAAGCGTGCACGGAAGACCGGGCGCAAGCAGCCCGCCGGGCCAAAAACCAAGAAGACTCCCGCACGCAAAACCCATGTCCGAGCCGGCCGCAAATCCAAGTCCTGAAGGCGGGTTCGTCTCGCACCTCATTGAATTGCGAAACCGTCTTGTGTACGCGTTGGGCGCGGTCGGCGCTGTATTTATCGTGCTCATGATCGTGCCGGGCTCGAACCAGGTGTACGCGATCATTGCGCAGCCGCTCATGGACGTGCTGCCGGCGGGTATGAGCATGATCGCCACCGAGGTGGCCTCGCCATTCCTCACGCCGCTCAAGTTTACATTGGCCGCGGCCGTTACGCTGTCCATTCCATTTCTGCTCTACCAGGTTTGGGCGTTTGTCGCACCCGGACTGTACAAGCACGAGAAGCACATGGTGATGCCGTTGGTGGTGTCGAGCGTGTTGCTGTTCTATACCGGCATGGCATTCGCCTACTTTGTCGTGTTTCCGACGGTGTTCAAGCTGTTCGTGGATATCCTGCCGCCGGGCGTGCAGATGATGACCGACATCAAGGCCTATCTCGATTTTGTGTTCTCCATGTTCTTCGCTTTCGGTCTGGCCTTCGAGATCCCGGTGGCGGTGGTGATCCTGTCGTCCACCGGCGTGGTGAACCCGGAGACCCTCGCCGCGAAGCGTCCATATGTAATCGTCGGTGCATTCGTGGTCGCCGCCATTCTCACGCCGCCGGATGTCGCTTCCCAGTTCCTGCTCGCCGTGCCGATGCTGATCCTGTTCGAGGTCGGCCTGTTCGTCGCCCGCGTGCTGCACCGTCGGCGCATAGCCGGTGACGAGGCGGATCACAAGCCCCTGACCGACACCGAAATGACTTCCATGCTGGATACCTACGAAAAGGAGAACCCGGCCGGCGGGAAACGCAAGAAGCGCAAGGAATAAAACCGGTCTCTGGAGCGTTCTTACATTATTGAATGACCGGACGAGCGAAGCGGAGCAGGGCTTCATTTGTCCCAAAAACGGTGTTTAGCCGCAGATGAACGCAGATAAACGTGGATATTCAATGCGCTGCCTGTATTCGCCAATCCACCAAAAGGGTGAATGGCCCCGGTGCATCCGTGGCATGGTTCATTTGCATTTATCCGCGTTCATCTGCGGCTGACTGCTTTTCCAGGTTTATGCTTACCCGGATGAATTGGCTCACGGCAGTTCTGGCCTTTCTTGTCGTGGGCATGGCAAGTGCCGCGCCGCTCGAAAACCAGCTTCGCCAGCATCCGTCGCCGTATCTCGCCCTGCATGGCGAGGATCCGGTCGCCTGGCAGGAATGGAATGCGGCCTCCGTGGAACGCGCGCGCCGCGAGGGCAAGATGCTGTATCTCTCCATCGGCTACTTTTCCTGTCATTGGTGCCATGTGATGCAGCGCGAGAGTTACCAGAACGCGCAAATCGCGCGCTACCTGAACGAGCACGTCATTCCCGTCAAGGTCGATCGCGAGCTCGAACCGGCGCTGGATGCGCGCCTGATCGAGTTTGCCGAAAAGACCCGCGGCATGAGCGGCTGGCCGCTCAATGTGTTTGTGACGCCCGACGGTCACCCGCTGTACGCAACGCTCTATCATCCGTCACAGGAGTTTCACAAAATTCTGGTGCGCATCGAGCAGCTGTGGCGCGATGATCGCGCGCGTCTGACCGCACTCGCGCGCATCGAGGCGGTGGCACCGCAGGGTCCGGGAAAACCCGAGGCAGACGCTGCGCAGGTGCGTGCCCTGGCCGACAAGGTTGTGGCCGAAGCCCTCAAGGGCGCCGACAGCGTACAGGGCGGATTCGGCGAACAGAGCAAGTTCCCGCAATTCCCACAACTCGCCTTCCTGTTGGCGCATTTCGAGCGCACGCAAGACCAACGCCTCAGGGACTTCCTGCTGCTCACGCTCGATGCCATGGCCGGCAACGGCCTGCAGGACCAGCTTGGCGGGGGCTTCTTC
>DATEYP010000015.1:0-17748 GCA_035256085.1 Acidiferrobacterales bacterium | reverse complement strand
ACGTCCCAGGTAGTCGAGCGTGTACGGCCGCAGCGGATGCCTGGCGAGCTGCGAAATCTGCCAGGGCGTGAGGTTGGTGAAAATCGATTCGGTCAGTTTCAGGCTTTTGGCGCGCAGACGATTGATCTCGTCACCAAGATTAAGGTCGCGATCACTGCCGGCGGCGCGCAGGGCCTCGATCTTGGCTTCAAGGTCGGCGATGGATTGTTCGAAATCGAGATAATTCTGATTCATGCAAAAGAAACGGCGGCTCCGCTGCGGTGATGGTCAGGCCGGCCGCGCCTGCTGGCCGGACCAGTCGGGGTCAGGACCCGTCGGGTATCAGGGTAGATTAAACGCACCCGCCCCTCACCGGCAAGCCCGCTGAGCCGGTCGAGGAGCGCGCCACCGGGAGTCACCTTCCACTCCGGCCCGAGTACTATCTCGGCGCTGGCCGACCCGGCGTCGTAGCGGACACAGACGGGACAGTTGCCGGGAGTGGCTGGTTTGAGAACCTGCTGCAGCTCCTGCAAGAAGCCGCTCGCGGCGAGCGCCGCATCCACGTCGATCTCCAGACGGCTGGCAAAGGTGCCGCGCGCCTGATCAATATTGTAGATGCGCTCGGCGCTCATTTTGAAACCGCCCGAGTATTCATCCATGCTCACCTGCCCTTCCACCACCAGCAGCGTGTCCTTGGCGAGCAGATCGCGGTGGCGCTCGAACAATTCGGAGAACACCGCGAGCTCCAGGCGACCGGTGCGGTCATCCAGGGTCACGAAGGCCATGCGGTCGCCACGGCGCGTCTGCATCGCGCGCATGCCGACCACCAGCCCGGCCACGACAATGTTCTTGTCCTCGGTGGGTTTGAGTTCGGCGATGCTGCTGTCGATGAAGCGCGCCAGTTCCTGCTCGTAACGCGCAATCGGATGGCCGGTGAGGTACAGGCCAAGCGTTTCTTTCTCGCCCTCCAGCCGCTGTTCTTCGCTCCATGGCGGGACCTGCACAAAAGCCGCTGCCGGAGGCGCGCTTGCGGCGCTCTCGCCACCGCCCAGACCGAACATGTCATCCTGGCGCGCCTCTTGTGCGCGCCCAAGCTGCTCGGCGGCGGCCAGCGCCAGGCTGAGGGACGCCATCAACGTCGATCTCGACATCCTCTCCTCATTGGAAGCCTCCTGCTGTGTCGCGAGGCCGTCCAATGCCCCGGCCTTGATGAGTGACTCAAGTACACGCCGATTGACACGCCGCGGGTCGATACGCCGGCAAAAATCGAACAGGTCGCGAAATGGGCCATCTGCGCGGCGCACTTCCAGAATCGCATCGATGGCCGATTGTCCGAGGCCTTTGATGGCGCCGAGGCCGTAAAGAATCGATGCGGTCGCTCCCGGCGTCCTCGGCAACTGCTCCTTGCGTTGCTCTACCTCCTCCATCCCTGGAGTCGTGCCTTTCGCGACACTCGCACATCCCTGTGCGTCGGTCGCTCCCGGCGTCCTGCCTTTCGCGACACTAGCACATCCCTGTGCGTCGTCATCCAGCACCACAAATGCGTACTCGCAGCGGTTGATGTCCGGCGGCAGCACATTGATCTTCATGTCGCGGCACTCGGCGATCATGGTCACGACCTTGTCGGTCTTGTCCATATCCGCCGACAGCACCGCGGCCATGAACGCCGCCGGGTAATGCGTCTTGAGCCAGGCGGTCTGGTAGGCGATGAGCGCATAGGCCGCCGAGTGCGAGCGGTTGAAGCCGTAGCCGGCGAATTTTTCGATCAAATCGAAAATATCGGCAGCAAGCTTGCCGTTCACGCCGCGCGCCTCGGCGCCCTGCACGAACACGCTGCGCTGTTGCGCCATCTCCTCCGGCTTCTTCTTGCCCATGGCGCGGCGTAGCAAGTCGGCGCCGCCGAGCGTATAGCCGGACAGCACTTGCGCGATCTGCATGACCTGCTCCTGATACAGGATCACGCCGTAGGTCGGCTTCAGGATCGGTTCGAGGCTCGGGTGCGGATACTTGATGCGCGCGCGTCCGTGCTTGCGGTTGATGAAGTCGTCCACCATGCCGGATTGCAGCGGGCCGGGCCGGAACAAGGCCACGAGCGCGACAATTTCTTCGAAATTATCCGGTTGCAGACGCTGGATCAGCTCCTTCATGCCGCGCGACTCAAGCTGGAACAGCGCCGTGGTGCGGCATGACTTGAGCAACTGGAAGGTCGGCGTATCTTCGAGCGGCAGTTCATCAATCAAAATCGACGCCAGTCCTGCCTTGATGCGCAACGGGTCCACCATTTTTACCGCACGGTCGATGATCGTGAGATTGCGCAATCCGAGGAAGTCGAACTTCACCAGGCCGATGTTCTCGACGTCTTTCATGTCGAATTGGGTCACGAACTGATGGCTGCCCTGCTCACAATAGAGCGGCATGAAGTTGGTGAGCGCACTCGGTGCAATCACCACGCCGGCGGCGTGTTTGCCGGCATTCCGCGCCAGGCCCTCGAGGGTCCTGGCGGTATCGATCAGCGCGCGCACGTCTTCCTCGTTCTCGTAGCGTTCCTTGAGCAGCGGCTCCTGTTCGAGGGCCTTGTCGAGGGTCATTTCGAGTTCGTGCGGGACGAGTTTGGCGATTTTGTCCACGTAACCGTATGGGTGATTGAGCACGCGCCCGACGTCGCGCACCACCGCCTTCGCGGCCATGGTGCCATGGGTAATGATCTGCGACACCCTGTCCTGCCCGTACTTGCGCGTCACGTACTCGATCACCCGGTCGCGGCCCTCGATGCAAAAGTCCACGTCGAAGTCCGGCAGCGACACGCGCTCGGGGTTGAGAAAACGTTCGAACAGCAGGTCATAATGAATGGGGTCGAGTGCCGTGATACCGAGCGAAAACGCCACGAGCGAACCGGCGCCGGAACCACGGCCCGGGCCAACCGGCACATCGTTGGCGCGTGCCCACTGAATGAAATCCGCGACGATCAGGAAGTAGCCGGAGAAACCCATCTGGATAATGACACCCAGCTCAAGCTCGAGCCGGTCCTCGTACTGCTGGCGACGCACCGGGTCGTTGGCCGGGTCGATGCGCCGCATGCGCCCGGCAAGTCCGGCGCTCGCGTTCGCGCGCAAAACCTGCTCGACAGCCTGTCCGGGCGGCAATGGAAAGTCCGGCAGAAAGTTGCGCCCGAGGTCGAGACTAAAACTGCAGCGGCGCGCGATCTCGACGGTGCTCGTCAGCGCCTCGGGAATATCCTGAAAGAGATCCGCCATCTCCTCTGCCGAACGAAAATACTGCTCGCGCGTATAGAGGCGCGGGCGACGGACGTCGGTCAGAACACGGCTGTCCTGGATACAGACGCGCACCTCGTGCGCCTCGAATTCATCGGCCTTCAGAAATTGCACCGCGTTGGTGGCGACCACGGGCAACCCGAGACGGGCGGCCAATTCCACGGACGCATGCACACACTCTTCCTGCAGTGGTTGACCGGTACGCTGCAATTCGATGTAAAAACGCTGTGGAAACCACTGCCGGTACTCATGCCCCAGCCGCTCCGCGACATCCGCGTGGCCGCCGACCAGCGCCTGGCCAATGTCACCATCGAGCGCGCCGGACAAGGCAATGAGTCCGTCGCTGTGCCCGTCGAACCAGGCGCGCTGGATGCAGGGCCGCCCGGCATGCTGGCCCTCGGCATAGGCGCGCGTGAGCAACTGATTGATGTTGAGATAGCCCTGGCGGTTCTGGCAGAGCAGCACCAGCCGGTACGGCTTGTTCGGTTCGGCGGAATTCTCCAGCCACACATCGCTGCCCAATATCGGCTTCACACCGGCCTTGAGCGCCTGCTGGAAGAACTTGACGGCACCGAACAAATTGGCGAGATCGGTCAACGCCACTGCCGGCATGTGTGCCGCGGCGGCTGCCGATACCAGCTCTTCGATACGTACAATACCGTCCGACAGTGAATATTCGGAATGCAGATGCAAATGGACAAATGGCGTGCTCACAGGGCTATTTCACCCGAAATACCCAGTTGTGGGAAGAAATAAACTGACTGGAAAATACTCTCGAATTAACCAAAGATATACATTGTATAATATTGTTTATATGAGATATTATTTATTTTCTAATAGGCGTCTGACTGGCGCAAAACTGCGCCGGTGGACCGGTGATGGTCCGAGCGCGCGCAACGCCTGCTGGTGTGCAGCGGTTGGATAGCCCTTGTGGATAGCGAATCCATAACCGGGGTACGCAACATCCAGACTCTGCAAGATGGCATCACGGGAAACCTTGGCCAGAATGGAGGCGGCGGAAATGGATTGAATCAGCGCATCGCCGCGTACCACCGTGCGTACCGGACAGGAAAGTCTGGGGGCGCGGTTTCCGTCCACGAGCACCAGATCCGGCGTCATGCCAAGCCCCTGCACCGCGCGCTGCATCGCCAGCAGTGTTGCTTGCAGAATATTGATCTGGTCTATTTCCTCCACCGATGCCATGCCCAGTGCCCAGGCAGCGGCGTGCAGACGGATTTCACCGGCGAGCGCCTCGCGGCGCGGCGCTCTCAGTGTCTTGGAGTCTGCCAGACCGTCTATGGGGTATGCAGCGCTGAGAACCACCGCGGCTGCCACGACGGGCCCGGCCAAGGGGCCGCGGCCGGCTTCATCCACCCCCGCCAGGATGATGTCCGTATGTGTTTCTGATGAAGCATCCGTTTCTCGCGTCATCATCGCGCCGCGACTGCAGTCTTATGCTGCTGCAACACCGTAATCACAGCCTGTGCCGCCAGTTCGCTGGCATTGCCACGCAGGCGCTCAGCCAGTATCTCGAACGTCTTGAGGGCTTCGCGTGCATGCAGAGGACGGTTGAGGTAGCACTCCACGGCGGCGCCGAGCTTCTCTGGCGTGGCATCGTTCTGGATAAGCTCTGGCACCAGGTGGCGGCCGGCAAGGTTGTTGGGCATGGCGTAAAGCGAAATATGCGAAAAGGCGCGCATCAGCCAGTAACTGAGGCGCGAGACCCGATAGGTCACCACCATCAAACGCCGCACCAACATCGCCTCAAGCGTGGCAGTACCTGAAGCGAGCAGCACCACATCCGCGGCAGCCATGACTTCGCGTGAATGTCCGTTAAATCGCGTGATCGGCAGATCCCAGGCCTGGTGGCGGCGAATGGATTCCTCAAATAACACCCGCGTGCGGCGATTCACGAAAGGAATAGTAAACTGCAACTGCGGATTGCGCGCGATCAGCCACTGACAGGTCTCGACAAACAGATCAGCGAGCGCCTTGAGTTCGCTCACCCGGCTGCCGGGAAGCAGCGCCACTGTGGGCCGCTTGAGATCGAGTTTCAGACGGTTGCGGTGCGGCAGCGGATCGTCATCGCCGTGAATCTCGTCGGCGAGCGGATGGCCCACAAAGGTCGCCTGCACGTCGTGTTTGGCATAAAAACCCTGCTCAAACGGGAACAGCACCAGAATCCGGTCGACCGCACGCCTGATCTTGTGAACGCGCCATGTGCGCCAGGCCCAGACTTGTGGACTCACATAGTGAACGGTCGCGATACCTGCACGCCGCAGCTGTTCTTCCACTCCGAGATTGAAGCCCGGCGAATCCACGCCGATGAAAATATCCGGAGGATTGACAAGGAAGTGTGCGATGAGCTGTGCGCGCAGACGGCGCAGCTCAAAATAACGGCCTAGAATTTCAGTGAGCCCAAGAACCGACAACCTCTCCATGGGGAACAGGCTGTGGCAGCCCTCGGCCTGCATTTCCGATCCGCCGATGCCCTCAAAACGAACTTCCGGGAGGTGCCGTCGAATGGCCTTCATCAGGCGTGCGCCCAGAAGATCACCCGAGGTTTCACCGGCAATGATGCCGATGCGCACCGGCCGCCCTTCCCCGGCCCGGGCGGATGATGGCGCCACCGGGGAAATACGCAATTCCATGGCAGATCGGCTCAACGGATAATTCCGCGCCCGGCGTTCCGGATAAAATCGGTAAAAATGGCAACCTCCGGAATTCGGGCACTGAGTGGCGTGAGTTCCTGTAGCGCGTGGTCGGTCGTCAGACCGGAACGGTAAACCGTCTTGTACGCATCCTTCAGTCCTTGAATCGCGTCATCCGAGAAGCCCCGACGCTTGAGGCCGCGTACATTGAGGCCGTATGGCTTGGCAGTGTTCCCATGCACCATCAGGAAAGGCGGGATGTCCTTGAACGAGACCGTGGCGACTCCCAGCATGACATGTGCGCCGACCTTGCAGAATTGGTGGATGCCGACAAAGCCGCCGAGAATTGAATGCGCGCCGATCTCCACATGCCCGGCGAGCGTGGCATTATTGGCGAAGACCACGCGATCGCCGACCTGGCAGTCATGGGCTACGTGCACGTAAGCCATGAACAGGCTGTCGCTGCCCACACGCGTGACCCCGCCGCCGCCGGCCGTGCCGCGACTGAATGTGCAGCACTCGCGAATGACATTTCGATCGCCGATCTCAAGACGAGTGGGCTCACCCGCGTACTTCAGGTCCTGCGGTGCCTCGCCAATGGAGCTGAACTGAAATATTTTGTTGTCGCATCCGATGTTTGCCGGGCCATTCACCACCACGTGCGGACCAATCCAGGTACCATCGCCAATGTGCACGTCCGGTCCGATGATGGAAAATGCACCAACGTGCACGTCCTTCCCGAGCCTGGCGCGTGGATCGACGATGGCTTGCGGGTGAATCATTTAATCGAATTCCTTATATGTGCACATGAGATCGGCTGAACAGGCCAATTCCTCTCCAACATAAGCGCTGCCTTCGTACATCCAGATTCCGCGCATTTTACGCGTAATTTTGACCTCGAATCGTAGCTGGTCACCCGGCTCCACCTGACGCTTGAATCGCGCCTTGTCGATTCCGACGAACAAGAAAACACCCTTGTCGCTGTGCTGGGTTTCATCTGACAAATTCGTCAGTACCCCACAGGCCTGTGCCATGGCCTCCACCACGAGCACACCCGGCATCACCGGGCGGGACGGAAAATGGCCAGGGAAAAACGGCTCATCAATGGTCACGTTCTTGATGGCTGTCAGCGACTCTCCCTTGGTGTAGTCCAGCACCCGGTCAATGAGCAGAAATGGATAGCGATGCGGCAACAAACGCAGAATTTGATGGATATCGAGTCTATTCTTCAATATTTCCTCCCTCGGAGATTGCGGATAGTTTTTGCTCCAGCTTCTTTAAGCGCCGCGCCATTTCGTCGAGCTGTCGCATGCGCACGGCGTTTCTGAGCCAGTTCGAATAGGATTCGAGCGGAGTCCCTGATGAGTAAGTACCGGCCTGCCGAATCGTGTGTGAGACGACTGTAGCGCCCGTGATATGGACATCATCCGCGATTTCAATATGTCCGACAACGCCAACCTGTCCGGCAAGCGTACAGCGCTTGCCGACGCGCGTGCTGCCGGCGATGCCGACGCATGCGGCCATTGCAGTATCCTCGCCAATGTGCACGTTATGCGCAATATGGATCAGGTTGTCTAGTTTTACGCCGCGCTCGATCACCGTGTCGCCAAGCGCGCCCCGATCTATAGTGGTATTGGCGCCGATCTCTACATCGTCGCCAATCGTCACTCGTCCCAGCTGCGGGGTTTTCTCCCAGCGCGCACCATCTCGCGCATAACCAAATCCATCACTGCCAATCACCGCGCCTGGGTGCACAATGCAGCGCTGTCCCAGCACGCAGTCGGCGCCAATCGTCACGTTGGCGTGCAGCCACGTCCCGTCACCGATTACGGCTCCCCTGCCGACGTAACAACCTGCGCCAATCACCACGCCACGTCCAACACGAGCACCGGATTCGACCACAGCATGCGGACCGATTGCCGCATCCGTAGCTATATCGGCAGAGGTCTGAATCGCCGCTTTCGCATCAACGCCGGCAGGTGGCCGAACAGGTGGATGCAGCATTGCGGCAACACACGTAAAGCAGAGGCGCGGATTCTCGCTGAGCAGCATGTTACCGGAGTACAAGCCGGCGTCGGCGTTCCCGAGAACCACGGCGCCAGCATGGGTCACTGCTAATTGGGAGAGATACTTCTCGCCGGCCACAAAGGCAATGTCATGCGGACCGGCTGCCTCAAGGGTCGCAATCCGGTTGATTCGATAGCCGGGGTCGCCGCGCAGCTCACCGTGACAGCGGTGTGCCAGATCAGCCAATGTCGCTCCCATGTGCCTTCCGTATTATTGCTTACCGAGTTTCTTCAGCACCTTCTCGGTGATATCGATACTGTCGCTGGCATACACCGTCCCTTCGTGCAGAACGAGATCGTATTTTTCCTGTTTGGCAATATCAAGAATCGCCTTGCGCACAACCTGTTGCAACACCGCAAGTTCTTCATTGCGTCGCTGATTGTAATCTTCACGGAATTCTGCGGTCGCGCGCTTGAGCTCGCGCTGGAGCGTGAGAGCCTCGCGTTCGCGGGCACGACGATCGGCCGCTTTCTGTGCCGGCACATTGTTCTGCAATTCCTCGTTCAGCAGACGAATTCTGTTTTGCAGTGCAACAAGTTCTTTGTCACGTCGGCTGAATTCGGTTTCGAGTTTCTTTAGAGCCGCAACACCCTGTGGCGCTTCTTCGATAACCCGCACGGCGTTTACATAGCCGACCTTGAGATCGGCCATGACCTGGCTGGACGACACCGCCAGAATGAATCCGACAAGAATCATTCGTACCCGGGAAGACGAAGGGCGGGCTGAATGGTTTCTGCTTAAATATGCATGATTCGTCATTGAGTAAATCTACCGGAATGCCTGGCCAAGCGTGAATTGCACGGATTCAGTCCTGTCTTCGGGCCGATCATTCAGCGGGAACGCATAACTGATGCTGAGCGGTCCAATCGGTGAAAACCAGTTGAATGCCAAGCCGGAAGAGTAGCGCAGCTCGAGCAAGTCAACGATGGCCCTCGATCCATACACCATACCGGCATCGACAAACACACTCAAGCGCATCGCCTTATTATCCGCCGCGCCCGGGAATGGAAAAAGCAGTTCGGTATTGCCCAACAGCCTTTTGTTGCCGCCAACGGGTAGCGCCGGGTCTGGTCCGCCATTGTCTTTTGGACCGAGCGAACGGGCACGGTAGCCACGGACGCTGTTGCTGCCGCCAGCATAGAAGTTCTTGTAGAATGGCAGGATTTCAGTCTCACCGAAACCGTCACCATAATCCAGGGTGGCTTTGAGCTTATAGGTTATATTCTTGCTCAGCGGGATATAAGCGCTGCCCGAGTAGCTGAGCTTGTAGTATTCCAAATCGCCACCTGGCGTAGTCGTTTCAGCGGCGACACGGTGTTGCGTACCGCTGCGCGGAAAGATCGGGTCGTCCAGGGTATCGCGTGTCCAGCCGAGCGTTGCCTTGATAACACTATTCGTGTCGCCGTATGCGCTGATAAAATCCTGCGCCACTTTTGCCCCGGTGATGGCATTGAGTTGCAGCCCGATTTTCTCGTAGGCAATGCCCAAGCTCAGCGATCGTTCCTCGCTGATGGGTATGCCATAGCCAATGCCAATTCCATCAGTGTTCGAGGTGTAGGCAGCTGTACTGGCGGCTTCAGCATCGGTACGCGTTGAATACAGATTAATGCTGCGGCTGATGCCGTCCTCGGTGTAATACGGGTCAATGTAACTGAGGTTGACGTGCCTGTTCACCCGGCTATTGTCGGCGCTCAGCGCGACTTCCTTGCCAGTACCGAGAAAGTTCTTGAAATTCATGCTGGCGTTGATCAGCGCGCCATCGGCATCGGAATATCCGATACCGAACATGAAATTGTTCACCAGGCGCTCCTTGACGCTCACATTGATGTCCACCTGGTCGGGCGAACCCGGCACGGGTGGTGTTTCAATGTTAACGTCTTCAAAAAATCCAAGACGCTGCAGGCGCACGCGAGAACGTTGCACCTTCGCAGTTGAGAACCAGGCTCCTTCCATCTGGCGAAGTTCGCGTCGCATGACCTCGTCATTGGTCGCAAGGTTTCCGCTGAAATTCACACGACGCACATATACCCGCTGGCCGGGGTCAATGAAAAATGTGAACGCCACCGTACCTCGATCGCGATCGATGTCCGGTACGGCATTGACATTGGCAAAGGCATAGCCATCGTTCCCAAATCGATCACTGATCCGCTTGCTGCTATCCGTAATCTCCAGACGTGAAAATACGTCTCCCGCTTTGACGCTGATCAGCTTGCGCAACTCCGTCTCCGGGATAATCATCTTTCCTCCCAGCTTCACGTCCGTCACGGTGTACTTTCTGCCTTCCGTGAGATTCACGGTGACATAGATATGCTGCTTGTCCGGCGTGATCGACACCTGCGTGGAGTTGATGGCGAAGTCGAGATAACCCTGGTTTTGGTAGAAATTGCGTAGACTCTCAAGGTCTGCGGCGAGCTGCTGCTTGGAATACTGATCGTTCTTGGAGAAGAAGCTGAATAACGTCGGTGTGCTCAGGGTGAAGGTCTTGAGCAATACGCTGTCCTTGAAAATGTGGTTGCCGACAATGGTGATGCCGTGGATTTTCGTCACCTCGCCTTCGGCGACGTCAATGCGGATGTCAACGCGGTTGCGCTCCAGCGGGGTCACGGTGGTCTTAACATTGACCGCGTAGCGTCCGAGACTGAAATACTGGCGCTTTAACTCCTGTTCTGTCTTGTCGAGCAGCGAGCTATTGAATACACGGCCTTCGGCAAGCCCAAGCTCCCTGAGGCTCTTAAGGAGCGTTTTCTCATCTATTTCTTTCGTGCCGCTGATCTTGATGCTGTCGATCGAGGGGCGCTCGGCCACGTGCACAACCAGCACATTGCCGCTGCGCTCAAGCCGCACGTCCTGGAAGAATCCGGTCTTGAACAGCGCGGCGATCGCGTCCCGTGCGCTCACTTCGGTGAGGCTGTCGCCGACCTTGATCGGAAGGTAATTGAAGACCGTGCCAGGTGCGATACGCTGCAAGCCCTCGACACGGATATCCTTGACGAAAAAGTTTTCAATGGCTTGCGCCAGCGGTGCCGGCAGAAGGCAGGCGAGCAGGAGTGTTATCGTTTTTTTCATTCTCTGGAATCGGTCAATACAGAATACGCATGAAGTCGTTATAAAAAGCCAGTGCCATGAGAGAAATCAGCAACGCGATCCCGATCTGCTGGCCCCAATGCAGGACGGTTTCCGAAAGCGGTTTCCCCTTTATGCCCTCGATGAGGTAAATCAGCAAATGTCCTCCGTCCAGAACCGGGATCGGCAGCAGATTGAGCACCCCAAGACTGATGCTGACCACTGCCAGAAACATGACAAACCGGTCAAAACCGATTTGTGCCGAAGCGCCGGCGTATTGTGCAATGGTGAGCGGCCCGCTGATGGTCTTGGCCGACACTTCAAGCTTGAGCATTTTCACCAGCATCTTGAGGGTAAGCGCCGACATGCGCCACGTCGTTTCGAATCCCTCTGCGAGTGCAGATAGCGGCGCATGCCGCACCATGACACGCATGTCCGCCGGCAGTTCTGGTATGCGCACGCCGACGCCGATACGGCCAATACGTTGACCGGCACTATCGGCTGGTTGCGGTGTGACACTGAACTCCTGCGTCACGCCTTTGCGCTCCACACGCAGTTTCAACGACACATCCGGCCGGGCGCTTATTGTCTTCACCAGGTCTTGCCAGGATTTCACTGGATGCCCTTCAATGGCGACTATGCGGTCACCGACTCGCAGGCCGGCCTGTGCCGCCGCACCGCGTTCGTCCAGGGTCCCGATGACCGGCTCAAGTTCCGGCAGGGACGGAAACAGGCCGATCTGCCTCTCCAGCAACCCGGCCCCCACGTCGGCAGCAGATAGCGAAGACAGGTCGAGTGTGCGCTCGTGCGTCTTGCCGTCCTGATCACGCACCGTAAAGTTTACCGTGGCGCGGTCGAGCGCCCTCTCATAGAGGTACAGGCGGCGCTGATCCCAGCTCTGCACCTTGTAGCCGTCGATAGCGATAAATTCGTCACCCTGGCGGAAGCCGGCCTGTTGCGCCAATGAGCTTTCCGCCACCTTGCCCACGACCGGCCGTATGCCTTCCATTCCAACCATGTTCAAAATACAGTAGGCAAGAATCGCAAATAAGAAATTGAACAGCGGCCCGGCGACCACGATCGCCACGCGTTTCAGCACGGGCTGGCGATTGAAGGCGCGCGCCAATTCTTTTTTGGCGACCTCGCCTTCGTGTTCGTCCAGCATTTTCACGTAGCCGCCCAGCGGGACTGCGGCAATCACCCATTCCGTCTGGTCGGGACCGAAGCGCCGCATCCACAGTGGTTTGCCGAAGCCGAGAGAGAAGCGCAGCACCTTCACGCCCATGCGCCGTGCCACCCAGTAGTGCCCGAACTCATGCACCACGACCAGAACACTGATCGCGACCACAAAGGCAATGAGGGTGTAGAGAAAGTCGGTCATGGCTGGCCGCGTTTCGGTTGCGACGCGTGTGCTGCTATGTACTGGCCGGCCGCATTGCGAGCGCACTGATCGGACGCAAGAATGGATTCCAGGGTTGCCTCATCGCTCTCCTGCACGACGGCGAGAGTGTACTCGATCACCTCGGCGATCTGCGTGAACCTAATGTGTCCTTCAAGAAATGCGTTCACCGCCACCTCGTTGGCGGCATTCAAAATCGCTGGTGCGGTGCCGCCGGCCTGTGCAGCGGCTTGCGCCAGGCGCAGGCATGGAAAACGCTTGAGGTCGGGTGGCGCAAAATCCAAGCGTGCGATTTCGAACAGATCAAGTTGCCGGACACCGGACTCGATACGTTCCGGCCAGGCGAGCGCATGCGCGATCGGCGTGCGCATATCGGGATTACCGAGCTGCGCGAGTACCGAGCCGTCGGTGTACTCGACCATCGAATGGATCACGCTCTGCGGATGAATCACGATCTGCACCTGGTCGGGCGTGACATCGAACAGGCGGCAGGCCTCGATCAACTCAAGGCCCTTGTTCATGAGCGTTGCGGAATCCACCGAAATCTTGCGCCCCATCGCCCAGCGCGGGTGGGCGCACGCTTCATCCGGTGTCACATTCCGGAGCGCCTCGGCCGGCGTGGCGCGGAACGGACCGCCCGAACAAGTCAGCAGAATGCGACGTACTCCGGCGGGCTTGTCGCCCGTCCGATAACCCGCCGGCATGCACTGAAAAATTGCGTTGTGCTCGCTGTCTATCGGCAAAATCTCGGCGCCGCTGCGGCGCGCCTCTTGCATCAGAACCGGGCCGGACATGACGAGCGGCTCCTTGTTGGCGAGCAGAACGCGCTTGCCGGCACGCACCGCCTCCAATACCGGCAGCAGCCCGGCGGCACCGACAATCGCCGCCATGACGATATCGCTGCCGGGATCGCGCGCCACCGTCTCCAGCGCTTCTGCTCCAGCCAGCACCTGGATGCGCAGCCCGGCACGCCGGATCATGTCTTCAAGGCGAGTCGCGGCGGCCGGATCGCGCAGCACGGCGACCTCGGGATGAAAACGCTGGCATTGTTCGAACAATCCCTCTGCCTGGGTATTGGCAGTGAGCGCCACGACGCGGTAACGCTGCGGGTGACGGGCCAGAACATCCAGCGTGCTAACGCCGATCGAACCGGTAGCACCGAGTATGGTGACGCCCTTCAACCGGGCCTCGGGAAGAACACCGGCGCTATTCAGTCTCACGGGCGCGCGCATCACAGTCCTCCGGACGGCGTGCGCCACAACAACCACGCCAGCGCGAACATGGGCGCCGCCGCAGTGAAGGCGTCGATACGGTCAAGCACACCGCCATGTCCCGGAAAAATGGTGCCGCTGTCCTTGACGCCGGCCGCGCGTTTGGCGCGGCTCTCAAACAAGTCACCGAACACCGACACGAAGGCCGTCGCCAAAGACAGCGCAATCCATGTTGCGAGTTCAGTACCGGCAAACCGCCAGCCGAACGCGCCCACCGTCAACGCGAGTGCCAACACGGCCGCAAGTCCGCCCGCAACACCTTCCCAGGTCTTGCCCGGGCTGACATGCGGCGCCAGCTTTGTTTTTCCCCAACGATGTCCGGCAAAGTAGGCGCCGGTATCGGCAACCCACACAATCACCAGCAGATAGAGCGTAAGCCACTTGCCATCCGGCAGCGTGCCGTGCGGCAGATCACGCAGCAGCAACGGCACGAGCCATGCTGGCAGAAGAATGAAAAAACCGCTCAGCAACTTGCCAGGCAATGAAGCCAGAAAACCCTGGTGTGCATCCTGGTAGGCGAGCATCTCGATAAACGCCCACAGCCACCAGAGCACAACCACGGCCAACAGCGGCCACATAATCGAAGCCTTGACCAACAGCGAGGGTGAAATTGCCAGCATTCCGCCGCTGACACCGATGAGTGTCACATACAGCAGGCGCTCTGGCAGTTTTTGCAAACCGCACAGTGCCGTCCATTCCCAGGCACCGATCAGTATGAAAACACCGAGAAATGCCGCAAACGCCGGTTGCGGCCAGGCAAACAACGCCCAGATCGTAAGCGGTATCAGAACCAGCGCGGTGAGTATGCGTTTCTTAAGCATTCGTACTGCTGCCTGCGCGTGCCGGCTGCTCAGCGGGTTTCCCCTCGACCTGATCGCCGGTCTGGCCGAAGCGCCGCTGACGACAGGCAAACGAAGCCAGTGCCAGGTCGAATTGCGAGCGATCGAACTCCGGCCATAGTGCCGGTGTGAAATAGAGCTCGGTGTAGGCGAGCTGCCAGAGCAGAAAGTTGCTGATGCGCTGCTCACCACCGGTACGGATGAACAGGTCCGGCTCCGGTACGCCGGCCATGCTCAGGTGTGGCTCAAGACTTTCCGGCGAAATGGACTCGGGATCGAGCAGGCCGGCAGCGACTGTGCGCGACAATTTCTTGCAGGCCTGGGCAATGTCCCAGCGGCCACCATAGTTTGCCGCAATAGTGAGTGTCAGGCCCTGATTGTCGCGCGTGAGTACCTCGGCCTCCTGAATGCGTGCACCGAGTTTTGGACCGAATCGCCCGATGTCGCCAATCACGCGAAACCGCACCTTGCTGGTGTGGAGTTTTTTTACTTCCTTGTCGAGCGCCATGAGAAACAACTCCAGCAGCAGGCGCACCTCGGTTTCCGGCCGCCGCCAGTTTTCACTCGAAAACGCGAACAGCGTGAGATAGGGAATGCCCAGTTCGCCGCAGGCCGTCACCAGCTCGCGCACCGCCTCGACACCCTTGCGATGTCCAGCGACGCGCGGGAGCCCACGGCCCTTCGCCCAGCGGCCATTACCATCCATAATCACCGCCACATGCCGTGGCAACCTGCTCGGCGCGGGTACGGCGCTCGTAGTGCTCACGATACGAGGGGGGTTGCTCATACGAAGGTGGGTAGGTGAGGGCGACGTGCCGCGCTCACACAGCCAGAAGTTCCTGCTCTTTGCCCGTCACCAGCTTGTCGATTTCGGCAACGTGGCGGTCGGTCAGTTTCTGCATCGCGTCTTCGGCGCGCTTTTCCTCGTCTTCGGCGATTTCTTTTTTCTTCAGCGCGTCTTTCAAATGCTGCAAGGCGTCGCGTCGAACATTGCGCACCGCAATTTTTGCTTCTTCGCCCTCTTTGCGTACCAGCTTGCCGAATTCCTTGCGACGTTCTTCCGTCAGCGCCGGCAACGGCACGCGGATGACCTGTCCGGAAGTATTGGGATTCAGTCCGAGTCCGGATTCCATGATGGCCTTTTCGATCGGCTGTACCATCGCCTTGTCCCAGGGCGTCACGCTCAAGGTGCGGGCGTCAGTGACCGAGACACTGGCCACCTGGCTGAGCGGTGTGCGTGAACCGTAGTACTCGACAGTGATGTTTTCGAGCAGCGCCGGGTTGGCGCGCCCGGTACGGATCTTTTCGATGCCATGCTTGATGGTTTCGAGCGACTTTTTCATGCGCGCTTCTGCATCTTTGTTGATCTTGTTGATGATGTCAGACATGGTTCAGTCTCCGCGTTGGACCAGTGTTCCTTCATTCTCGCCGAGCACAATGCGCAGCAGGCTGCCCGGTTTGTTGATACTGAAGACCCGCAGGGGAAGGTTTTGTTCCCGGCACAGCGCCAGTGCGGTCGCGTCCATCACGCCCAGGCGTTTGGCCAGCGCTTCGTCATAGGTGACGCGCTCATAACGCACCGCATCCTTGTGTTTCATCGGATCACGGTCGTACACGCCGTCCACCTTGGTGGCCTTGAGCACGACATCGGCGCCGATCTCGAGCCCGCGCAGACTGGCCGCCGTGTCGGTGGTGAAAAACGGGTTGCCGGTACCGCCGGCAAAAATCAGCACACGACCGGCCTCAAGATGCGCGAGCGCGGCGCGGCGCGAATAGGCTTCGACCACACCGGCCACGGCCAGTCCGGATAGAACAGCGGTCGGCATGCCGCCCTTCTCGAAGGCATCCTGCACGGCCAGCGCATTCATGACCGTTGCCAGCATGCCCATGTAGTCGGCCTGGGCGCGGTCCATGCCTTGCGCGCCGACCGACACGCCGCGAAAGAAATTGCCGCCGCCCACCACCAGCGCGAGCTGCACGCCGGTCGCCATGACCTCGCGAATCTCGCCGGTGACGCGCGCCAGCACCTCGCGGTTGATGCCATAGGCGTCCTCGCCCATGAGCGCTTCACCGCTCAGCTTGAGCAGGACGCGCCGGTAGGCGGCGCGCCGGGTCTGTTGCGGGGGCTCGCCAGGCAAGGAATCAGCCTCCCTTCGACGGGCTCAGGGCAGGCCCCTTGACCTGGGCCATGACCTCGGCGGCGAAATCGCCGGACTTCTTCTCGATGCCCTCGCCGACTTCATAACGCGTGAAGCCGGCGACCGTGGCGCTTGCCTTCTTGAGCAGCTTCTCCACCGTGGTCTCCGGGTCTTTCACGAACGGCTGGCCGAGCAGGGTAATTTCACCGAGATACTTGTTAATGCGACCGGTCACCATTTTCTCGATGATTTCCGGCGGTTTGCCGCTCTCCGCCGCCTGAGCGATGAAGATCTCCTTCTCCTTGGCGATGAGCTCGGCCGACACCTGTTCGCGCGACACGCATTCCGGACGGCTCGCGGCGATATGCATGGCGATATCGCGGCCGAGGGCTTCATCACCGCCGCTCATTTCCACCAGCACGCCGATCTTGCGGCCGTGCACATAGCTCGCCACCTGGCCGGTGGCTGCGGCGAGGCGCACAAAGCGGCGCACGCTGATGTTCTCGCCGAGTTTGGAAACCAGACCCTCGCGGGTCTTGGCAACCGTCTCGCCGCTCTCCAGCTTGATGTCGGCGACCGCAGTCACATCCGCCGGCTTATGCCTGGCGATGGCTGCGGCCACGGCATTGGCAAACGCCTGGAAGTCATCGCCCTTGGCGACGAAGTCGGTTTCGGAATTGACCTCGACCATGACGGCCTGCTTGCGATCCGGACTGGCATAGACACCAATCGCACCCTCGGAGGCGGTGCGTCCGGCCTTCTTCTCCACCTTCGAGCCGGCCTTCTTGCGCAGCAGGTCGATCGCGGCGTTCATGTCGCCCTGGGTTTCCGCCAGAGCGCCCTTGCATTCCATCATGCCGAGCCCGGTGCGCTCGCGAAGCTCCTTTACCTGTGCAGCTGTAATTGCCATGGGGTACTCCAGCAATAAAATTTCTCTGATTACGGGGAATGCGGAAACCGCGCGGTATCGAAAAAAGGGGGCAAAGCCCCCTTTGTTCCGCTTACTCGGCCGTGTCGGCCTTGGCCTTTGCCTTTGCTTTGGCCTTCGGCTTGGCGGCAGCCGGTGTTT
>DATEYP010000014.1:0-11819 GCA_035256085.1 Acidiferrobacterales bacterium | reverse complement strand
GCCGCAGGCGATTCAATAATCTCCCCTCACCCTACCCTCGACAACCGCTCCCGGCGTTGTTCTACCTCCTGCATCCATGCAGTCGTCTCCCGGAGGGAGAGGGGAAAAGAAAAAAGCCCGCTGTTCATCGCAGCGGGCTTTTTCATAAGCCAAAGCCAAAATCAAAGATCAGAACGGGATATCATCATCGAAATCACTCGGCGCGCTCGGCTTGCTGCCGCCGCCGCTCGATGCCGTGGCCGGGGCACGGCTGCTGCTGCCGCGGCTCTGACCTTCGTCACTGCTCTGGTCGAATTCGGACGGGGCGCCGCGGCCTTCACGGCTGCCGAGCATCTGCATTTCGCCGGCGACGATTTCGGTGGTGTAACGGTCTTTGCCTTCCTTGTCCTGCCACTTGCGGGTCTGCAGGCGGCCTTCGATGTAGACCTGCGCGCCCTTTTTCAGATACTCGCCGGCGATCTCCGCCAGGCGGCCGAAGAACACCACGCGGTGCCATTCGGTTTTTTCCTGCTTCTCGCCGCTGGTCTTGTCCTTCCACGATTCGCTGGTGGCGAGGGTGATGTTCGCCACGGCGCCGCCGTTCGGGGAATAACGCACTTCCGGATCTTTGCCGAGATTGCCGACCAGAATAACTTTGTTTACGCCACGTGCCATGGTGCTGCTCCTTGCTGGTTGTCCGCGGAGAATGAATCTTGGAGTCTCTGCGGCGTTGCGGGAGCGGTTATCTTAGCCAAAGCGCGGAATCAGGCAACCATCTTTTTAAGTCCGCGAAAATCCGTAACTTAGTCACGCTCCATCAGGAAATGCTGAAGGACTCGAGCGCCTTTTTGTCGAGTGTGCGCGTATCGACCTTGAGGTAGGCGATGCCTTCTTCGGCAATGACAATCGCCTCGGCCACGCCCGGCACAGCGGCAAGCTTGCGCGCGAGACTCTCGGCCTGCGGCGTGGACTGTACCTTTACATGCAACTGGTGCGTGGTGAGGAAGCGCGGCTCGCGCATGCTGAGAATGAGCAGCAGCCACGCACTCAGCACAA
The DNA here is from genome assembly GCA_035256085.1 of Acidiferrobacterales bacterium. GTDB lineage: Bacteria > Pseudomonadota > Gammaproteobacteria > Acidiferrobacterales > UBA6901 > UBA6901. The sequence goes on along the minus strand of DATEYP010000014.1, from coordinate 10,784 downwards.
CCGTCGCCAGCACGAACACCCCGCCTGCACCGAACTTGCCGAGCAGCAGTCCGCCGAGCGCGCCGCCCACAAAGGCGCCGAGAAACTGCCCGCTCGAATAGACGCCGATTGCCGCGCCCTTGCTCTCGCCCGGCGCCAGACGCGAGACCAGCGACGGCAGCATGGCCTCCAGCAGGCTGAAGGCGGCGAAAAACAGCCACAGGCCAGTGATCAGACCGGCATGGGTGGTGTGGCCGAACAGGAACACCAGCTGCCCCAGAATCAGCACCACCACCGATCCGGCCAGCACCGCGCGCGTGACGCGCTTGCGGTTGGCGTAGATCAGGAACGGCAGCATGGCGACGAAACCGGCCAGCATCACCGGCAGGTACAGTTCCCAGTGGGCCTGCGCCTGCAGCCCGAGGTGCTGCACGATCACGCCCGGCAGCACCACGAACATGGCGGTCATGACCAGGTGCAGGATGAACACACCGGCATCCAGACGCAACAGCTGGGTGTCGCGCAGGATGCGCGCGAACTCCGCGCGCAGGTTGCGCGAGCGGTCGCGCTCGATGCGCACCGGGGTCGGGACCAGGAACAGGATGACGCCGATCGCGCACAGCGCCAGCACACCGGTCAGCCAGAAAATGCCCGGCACGCCGATGAAACCATCCAGCACCGGACCGAGGATCAGCGACAGCACGAACGAAGCGCCGATGGTCATGCCGATGACCGCCATGGCCTTGGTGCGCTGTTCCTCGCGCGTCAGGTCCGAAACCATGGCCATGATCGCGGCGGCAATCGCACCGGCGCCCTGCACCGCGCGCCCGGCGATCACCATCCAGATGCTGTCGGCGCTGGCGGCAATCATGCTGCCCACGGCGAAGATCAGCAGGCCGGCGGCGATCACCGGCTTGCGGCCCAGATGGTCGGACAGCATGCCGTAGGGAATCTGCAGAATCGCCTGGGTAAGGCCATAGGCGCCGATGGCAATGCCGATCAGCAGCGGGGTATGGCCCTCCAGGCCGGTCGCGTACAGCGCGAACACCGGCAAAATCAGGAACAGCCCGGCCATACGCAGGGCATAGATCGAGGCCAGCAGCGCGACCGCGCGCCGTTCCAGGGAATTCATGGGGCTGGACTTCAAAACCGGGGATTCCTTTGGCAAAGACCGCGAAACGCCCGTATAGTAGCATGTTCGATTTTTCACCGGTAAGCCCATCGACCGGCTCAGGACAGGCCCATGGACGTAATACGTATTCGCGGCGCGCGCACCCACAATCTCAAGAACGTGGATGTCGACCTGCCGCGCCAAAAACTCATCGTCATCACCGGCCTGTCCGGCTCCGGCAAATCCTCGCTCGCCTTCGATACCCTGTACGCCGAGGGCCAGCGCCGCTACGTCGAGTCGCTGTCGGCCTATGCGCGCCAGTTCCTGTCGGTGATGGAGAAACCGGACGTGGACCTGATCGAGGGCCTGTCGCCGGCGATCTCGATCGAGCAGAAATCCACCTCGCACAACCCGCGTTCCACGGTCGGCACGGTCACCGAGATCTACGATTACCTGCGCCTGCTGTTCGCGCGCGTCGGCGAGCCGCGCTGCCCGGAGCACGGCGGCACCCTCGCCGCCCAGACCGTCAGCCAGATGGTCGATCACGTCATGGCCCTGCCGGAAGGCACGCGCCTGATGCTGCTCGCGCCGGTGGTGGCGGAGCGCAAGGGCGAGCATGTGCAGATCCTCGAAAACCTGCGCGCCCAGGGCTACGTGCGCGCGCGCATCGACGGCAAGGTGGTGGAGCTGGACGAGGCGCCGGCGCTGGAAAAGAACATGAAGCACAGCATCGAGGCGGTGGTCGACCGCGTGGTGGTGCGCCCGGACCAGGCGCAGCGCCTGGCGGAATCGTTCGAGACCGCACTCACGCTCGGCGATGGCGTGGTGCGCGCCGTGACCGTGCCGCTGGAGGATGACGCCGCACAGGGACGTGCAAGTGTCGCGGAAGGCAGGACGCCGGGAGCGACCCCGGAGCCGAGGGTCGAGGAACACCTGTACTCGGCGCGCTACGCCTGTCCGCTGTGCGGCTACTCAATCTCCGAGCTGGAACCGCGCCTGTTTTCGTTCAACAACCCGGCCGGCGCCTGCCCGGCGTGCGACGGCCTGGGCGTGCGCCAGTATTTCGATCCGGCGCGCGTGGTGAGCGAACCGGGGCTGAGCCTGCCGGCCGGCGCGATCCGCGGCTGGGACCGGCGCAATGCCTTTTACTTCAGCATGCTGGAGTCGCTTGCGCGTCACTACAAATTCGACCTCGACACACCGTTTGAAGACCTGCCGAAAAAAATCCGCGACGTGATTCTGCACGGCAGCGGCCAGGAACTGATCAACTTCGCCTACCACAGCGAGCGCGGCGGCACGCACAAGCGCAAGCACGCGTTCGAAGGCGTGATCCCGAACATGGAGCGCCGCTATCGCGAGACCGACTCGAACACCGTGCGCGAGGAACTTGCCAAATACCTGGGCGCGCAGCCGTGCGAGGACTGCGGCGGCAGCCGCCTGCGCATCGAGGCGCGCCACGTCAGCATCGAGGGCAGGGCGATCCACGACCTCACGCGCCTGCCGATCGGCGGCACGCTCGACTTTTTCAAGAACCTCAAGCTGGAAGGCGCGCGCCGCGAGATCGCCGACAAGATCGCCAAAGAGATCCAGAGCCGGCTCGGCTTTCTGGTGAACGTCGGTCTCGATTATCTCAACCTGGCACGCTCCGCCGAGACGCTCTCGGGCGGTGAGGCGCAGCGCATTCGCCTGGCCTCGCAGATCGGCGCCGGGCTGGTGGGCGTGATGTACGTGCTCGACGAGCCGTCCATCGGACTGCACCAGCGCGACAACGCACGCCTGCTGGAAACCCTCAAGCACCTGCGCGACATCGGCAATACCGTGATCGTGGTGGAGCACGACGAGGAGGCGATCATGTCCGCCGACTATGTGCTCGACATCGGCCCGGGCGCCGGCGTGCACGGCGGACGCATCGTCGCCCAGGGCACGCCCGGTCAGGTGGCGCGCAATCCGGAATCCGTCACCGGCCGGTTTCTGTCCGGCGCCGAGCGCATCGAAATCCCGCCGCAGCGCACGCCGAATGACGCCGAGAAACAACTCATAATCCGCGGCGCCACCGGCAACAACCTGAAGGGTGTCACGGCCTCCATTCCTGTCGGCCTCCTGACCTGCGTCACCGGCGTGTCCGGTTCCGGCAAGTCGACGCTCATCAACGACACCCTGTACGCGGCCGCGGCCAAGCATTTCTACGGCAGCAATCTCGAAGCCGCGGCGTGCGACGCCATCGACGGCCTCGACCTGTTCGACAAGGTGGTGGACATCGACCAGTCGCCGATCGGGCGCACGCCACGCTCCAACCCGGCGACCTACACCGGCCTGTTCACGCCGATCCGCGAACTGTTCGCGCAAGTACCGCTGTCGCGCGAACGCGGCTATGGCCCGGGGCGGTTCTCGTTCAACGTGCGCGGCGGGCGCTGCGAGGCCTGCCAGGGCGACGGCCTGATCAAGGTGGAGATGCACTTCCTGCCGGACATCTACGTGCCGTGCGACGTGTGCAAGGGCCAGCGCTACAACCGCGAGTCGCTCGACATCCGCTACAAGGGCAAGAACATCCACGAGGTGCTGACCATGACCGTGGAAGAGGCAGCGCAGTTCTTCGACGCCATCCCGGTGGTGAAACACAAGCTCGACACCCTGCTGGACGTCGGTCTGTCGTACATCACCCTCGGTCAGAATGCGACGACGCTTTCGGGCGGCGAGGCGCAGCGCGTAAAGCTGTCGCGCGAACTGTCGAAGCGCGACACCGGCCGTACCCTGTATATCCTGGACGAGCCGACCACCGGCCTGCACTTCGCCGATACCCGTCAGCTGCTCGCGGTGCTGCATCGCCTGCGCGACCACGGCAACACCGTGGTGGTGATCGAGCACAATCTCGACGTCATCAAGACCGCCGACTGGGTGATCGATCTGGGACCCGAGGGCGGCGACGGTGGCGGGCGCCTGCTCGCGGCCGGCACGCCGGAAGAGATCGCGCACCATCCGGAGTCGCAAACCGGCCGCTTCCTGCTGCCGGCGCTGGAGCGACCCGTAACGTCGCAGCGCAGGACCGGGTAACGCGGCGGAACACCCGCCGCAACGGTGCAAGAGTGCGCAGTATTGTAGGGTGGGGCCCTGCCCCACCTTACAATTTTTTTCTTCTCCGCGTCGTCAGGCTACACACAGCTGCCAGGTAGGTGCACCGGATTCCGTCAGCAGGCCATGGCGCACCAGCCAGGCTGCGCATCGCCGGCATCCTGCGTGTACCACGCCTGCGCCGAACTGAGGCGGAACGTGTAACCCCAGCTGTCCATGTCGGCGCAAATGGCCTCGCTGGTTAACCCGATATGACCGGCCAGGGTGATCTGCAGAAAGCACACGGCGTCCTCCTCGGCAGTGTCACCACCGGCATCGGTGTGCAATACCGCGCGACGTGCGGCATCCATGCAAATGACATGACTGGCCTCGTGCAACACGGAGTGCACGGGTGTATCGGCGCGCGCATAAATGATCTGCCCGATCAGCCCGGCTTCGGACTCGCCCCAGTAGCTGCCGGGAATCGGTGCGTCGTCTGCAACGCGCTCAAGAGTCAGGCCGTAATGTGCGAGCAACCCGATGAGCTGCGTCACAGTCGTTTCGGTGCAGCGCTGCATGGTCACATGGCTAGGAATGGAGTAGGTCTGCAAGCGGCACCGGCTCGCTGATACCAAAACCCTGGGCGTAGTCGACGCCAAGGTTGCGCAGTTTCTCCAGGATGGCATCACTCTCCACGGATTCGGCAATCGTCGTGAGGCCCATGACATGGCCGATCTGGTTGATGGCGTCGACCATGGCATGGTCGACCGGATCGACCACAATGTCCCGGATAAAGTTGCCGGCGATCTTGAGGTAATCCACCGGCAGGCTCTTCAGGTAGCCGAACGAGCTGAGTCCGCTACCGAAGTCGTCCAGCGCAAAGCGGCAACCAATATCCTTGAGCCGCGACATGAAGTCGATGGCGCGCGTCAGATTGGCGATGGCGGCGGTCTCGGTGATCTCGAAACAGATGCGCGCGGGCGGGATGCCGGACTCATGCAGGTGTGTCACCACAAAATCCAGAAACTGCTCGTCGCACAGCGACTGGCCGGAAAGGTTGATAGCGTACATCATCGGTTGATCGGAGGTGTCCTCGGACCACCGATTGCGGCCGATCATGTCCAGGGCGCGCGCGACCACCCAGCGATCAATGTTCGGCATCAGGTAATAACGTTCCGCCGCCGGAATGAATGCGTTCGGCGGAATCAGGCCCGTGTCCTTTTCATGCAGGCGCACCAGGATTTCGCAGTAGGTTGGAGCACCGGCAGTGAGCGGTATCATGTGCTGCCCGTAGAGCTGAAAGCGATTTCCTTCCAGACCGTCATTGATGCGCTGCACCCACTGCATCTCGCCGTGGCGGCGCGCGAGCGCATCGTCATTCGGCTGGTAGATGTGCACACGGTTGCGGCCCTGATCCTTGGCCACATAACAGGCCGAGTCGGCAGCGCTCAAGACCTCGGTCATGCTGCCACTGGTCGCCGTGATCGGCACCAGGCCGATGCTCACGCCAATGTCGAAGAAGCGGTCCTGCCAGGCAAAACGGAAATCCTTGATCGACTGGCGCAACCCGTCCGCGACGCGATAGGCCGTGCTCTGATCGCAATTCTCCAGGATAACGCCGAATTCGTCGCCGCCAAGGCGTGCCAGCATGTCTCCGGCGCGGACTTTTCCATGTAACTGGTGGGTTAGTTGCTTCAACAGCTCGTCACCGGCGACGTGGCCGCAGGTGTCGTTCACGATCTTGAACTGATCGAGGTCCAGATAACACACCGCATGCCGGCTGCCGTCGGTGCGCGCGCTTTCCAGTACCTGTTGCAGACGAATCTCGAATTCATGCCGGTTCAGCAGCCCGGTCAGCGAGTCGTGCGAGGCGAGAAACGCCATCTTGTTTGTCAGATGCTGCATCTCCGTGGTGTCGTGGAACACCACAACGGTACCGATCACACGGCCTTCCTGGTTGCGAATCGGCGCGGCCGAGTCCTGTATGGAAAAGTGCCGGCCATCCTTGCGTTGCAGCGAGTGACGGCTCTCGTGCCGCATGACACGACCATCGCGCAGGGATACGTTCAAGGGATATTCGCGTTCACGCCCGATTCGTTCATCGATCACCCGGAATACTTCGGCCAGGGCCAGACCCTCTGCCTCCCCCGCCTGCCAGCCGGTAAGCTCTTCGGCCACCGGGTTCATGTATACGATATGGCCGCCGGCATCGGTGGTGATCACGCCGTCGCCGATCGACTCCAGTGTAATTTGTGCACGCACGCGCTCTTGAAACAGTACATCCGCCGCGCTTTTCTGCTCACGCCGGTGCGCCTCACTCAGCCCCTCGGCCATGGCGTTGATACCACGCTCCAGGGCGCCGAGCTCGCCGCCGCTTTCGACGGACACACGTTGCTCCAGATCGCCAGCGCGGATTTTCTCCAGGGCCCTCGTCAGATGCATCACCGGCTCGGTAATGGCCCGCCCCAGTCGCCAGGCGATCGTCGCGGTGATCAGCAAGCCGACGAGGGTAATGACGAGACTCTCGATCAGAATCTTCATGGCGCGCGCGTTCGTGGCGGTATCCGACAACTCGACGCTGACCCAGCCAAGCCGCTGGGACGGCAGGCGCGCGGAGGTCGTAACATGGCCGGCGGGCTCTTCCGCAAAGTCTTCGATATTGACCTCGCTGCGGTCAATCGGCGCCAGAAAGGTCAGTGCGCGCTTTGGGGTATGGCCCTTGGCGAGCCCGGCGTTCTCGGCGCGCGCCAGCAGCTCGCCATTGACATCGTTCACGGTCACGCGCACCACGTCCTGCTCATGCACGGCCGACCGCACCAGACGGGTGAGCAACTCCCGGTTGCCCGCGAACACACCATACTCGCAGGCCGGCGCCAGCTGCCGCGCGATGGCCTGGCCGTGGTCGTGCAGCGCATTGTCCAGGTCACGAATGCGATTCACAGAGGAATGCAGCGAGATGAGCAGGGCAATGATCGTGAGCGGCGCCAGCGCCAGCAGCAGCACACGCACGCGAATCGGCAGGTTGTTCATGGACTGTCCTCAGTAACGTTTCCGGCCAGTTGCCGAGCCAGGTCATCGGCCCGGCCCGGCTCGATGCCAAGGGAATGCGCCACGCGCTCATTGACCTCGACCGAAAAATAGCGCGGATAACCGGCTGCGGGTAACGACCGGTCGGCTTTATTTTGCATGGCCAGCAGTTCCTCGCCGATCTGGCGCCCGATCTGCGATGGTGTCGAGTAGACCGCAAACAATGCACCGGCGGTCACGTAGGCGCGTGAATAACCGGCCACCGGCTTGCCCAGACGATAAGTCGTGAGCAGCATGCTCTGGGCCGTGCGCCGGTTGAACACCAGTGCATCCGGCACCGCCAGCAGGATATCGGTGTCATCCAGGACCCGGTGCAGCGCTCCGACAAGCTGTTTTTCGTCGCTGATCTGTTCCACACGCAGCACGATGCGCGCGACGGCCGCAATGCGGCGCAATTCACGTTCGTTTTTCCGCGAATCCGGGCCGAGCACCATGCCGACACGCGACCGTTCCGGCAGCGCGAGCCGGATCAGACGCAGTTGCCTGATAAAGGGCTGGTCGAGATATAGTGCCGACAGGTGTGCACGCTCCCTACCCGCCGCATTCGCCAGTGCGGCATACGCCGCCTGCGGCAGGAACGTGCAATATGTAGGGATGGGAAGCTTATACTGCAGGACCGTGGCCGCCGCGTCTGTTCCCAGCGTAACGACGAGTCCGGGCAATATCCGGTCTGTGGTGCGCGGGCCGCTATCGGAAAACTCCTCGGCCGTCATCACACGCAGCGCGAGCACTTTGTCGGGTACATTTGCCAGCCTGGCGCGCAGCGCCGCCAGCGCCTCCTCGTATGCGGGGCTCTGTTGCGCGACCACCACCAGCACCTCGGTGGCGGCAGCCGCCGGCCAGGAAACGAACACGGCCGCGAACGCGGTCAGCGCGATCAACCGGCGCAGCGCGCAAACCATAGCGCCGGCGCGCACTCGCCGCGCGCCGTGACGGTTCTTGCGGCCGGTCAACAACACTGCTTTCACGGCATCCCCGGTCAACGGAATCTGAAGTTGATGGTGAGAAATCCGGCACGGTCGGCGATGCTGTCTTCCTCGTTATACGACACCTGCTTGCCCAGCACGTTCTGCAGGACAACGGCGGCCTCACCCTGCGCGTCGACCAGATGAAAGCGCTGCGCCAGACGCAGATCGAGGCGCCGCAACACGCCGATTGGATGTTCGTCAACGAACCGCATCTCGTCCTGGTAGTAAAACGCAGCACTTGCCAGCAGGCCGTCACCCAGTTCATGCAGGCCGAGCAGGCTCACGCTGTTGCGCGGTGCGCTCTCCGAATAAACGGCATCGAGGTCATTGCTCTCGATGCGCACATTGGCATAGCCGAGAATCACGCGCGAGTTCCGCTCCGGCTGCCAATGGAGCTGCAACTCACTGCCGGTGATCATGGCCTTGTCGCGATTGCGGAAGTCGGTCGCTTCATTATCAGGCAGGGAATCGTCGTAGAAGCCGTCAAATCCAGTGATCAGCCGGGTGACATGGTCGCGGAATAGCCGCAGGTCGAGCGTCAGGGTTGGCGCCAACCGTCCGAGATAACCAAGCTCATTTGCCAGAATGCGCTCCGGAACGAGGTTGCCGCTGCTGTAGAAGGACTGATCGAAGAGCGAGCAGGTTGCGTTCAGACAGAAGCGGGCATTGCCCTTCTCTTCAATGATCACCGGCTGACGCGTGGCGCTGGACACGCCGGCACGCAACGTGTGCCCGGGCATAAACTGGTAATTCACGGCCAGACGCGGCGACAGGTCGCTGCCGGTGATCGCGCTGTTCTCGGCCATGGCACCGGCATTCAGCACCAGGCGCGGCGTGGCGCGCCACTCGATACTGGCGAACAGGCGGTAGTAACGGTTGTCCAGCGGTTCCGTGCTGCCGAGGAATCCCGGCCACTCGACAAGGTCGAGTCGCGCGCCGGCGCCCCACACCAGACGCAGGCTCTCGCCGAGGCCCACGGTATGCTGTACCTCGGCATCGTAGCGCTCAGAACGAATATCGTAGTTTATCGGGACCTGAAATCCGCCGAGCGCCGGGATCGGCAGTGACAGGACCTGCTCGTCGGATTCATGGTGGTTATAATAAAACTGTGCAGCCACCTCGTCGCCTGAATCCAGCCGGTGGCGCCAGCGAATCTGCTGGAAGCGGCTGGTGATCTCCTGGTCGTGCGGGTAGTTCTCGAGGCTGCCGGCATAGCCGCGTCCGCGCGGGCCCTCGTTGTAGCCGAACTGGAGTTCGATATCGTCACGCTCACCGGGGCGTGTATCCATGCGCCCATTCATGAAGGTAATGCGCCGGCTGTCGTTGCGCTGACCGTAACCATTGTCCTGCTGGTAACCCGTGGTCAGACGGTAACTGACGTCGCCGTTGCCGCTGGCCATGCGCAGTACGCCGTCACGGATGCCGTTCGAGCCGGCCGTCGCGCGCACGAAACCGCCGCGGTCGGCGGCGCTGTGACGGGTGGTGATATTGATAATGGCGAGAAACGAGTTTGCCCCGTAGGTGACGGCGTTCGGACCGCGGATCACTTCGATGCGCTCGATGTCATCGAGCGCCAGCGGCAGGTCCGACCAGGATACGCCGCCGAACGACGGCAGGTAGACCGAGCGCCCGTCGATCAACACCTGCAGGCGGCGCGAGAACTCGTCGGCCAGCCCGTGATAGCCGACGACATGCCGGTGGCCGTTTTCGAATCCGACCTGGAAACCCGGCACCATCCGGAACACTTCGGACAGGTTGCGCGCGCCCGAAGCATCGATCATCTGACGGTCGATAACGGTCACCGCAGCCGGTGCCTCGGCCTGCGGCTGGGCGAGACGGCTGGCCGTGAGCACCACCGGCAACTCGGCGAGAAATTCTTCTTCGGACAAGAGCGGTGGTTCCGCTGCACCTGCGGGCGGAACCGACAGGGCCATGATGAACATCGGCACAGCAAGCGTGACATGGAACAAACGGCGGGCGGCCGGAATGACGGGCCGTGACAACTCATTGGCTACAGGCATGACCACCTCACGGCGTAGAACGTTGGATGTTGTGTCGGTCCTGACTATCTGTGCGCATCCAGTCTGCGCGCGGGAAATCGGGCCTGCTTGCAGCCACAGGTATGCTCCTGCGGGTATTTTTCCGCAGCCCGGCATAATTACTCCCAAAATATCATTGCCTGCCACTTATCGAATCACTGACCTGGAATGACTGACAGTGATCTATATCTGTCAGCCGTCACTTTGTAGATAGTTTAGTCGATTACGATGTTAAGCCTGCTGCCGACGCGGATATCGAATTTCTCACTTGCCCGGCCCTGACTAATTGCGATTTCCGCCAGTCCGTTGGCGTTTTCATACCAGAAACCAACGCCTGCTCCGGCTTCAGCATAGGTTCGTGCACGGGCCAGGGTGGTTGCACCAACTTGCAGCCTGGCGGAATCTCCCAGGTGCCCGGCTCGCAGGCCGGTTATCGCATTGCCGAAATGGTCGATGTAAATCACTTGCGGCAAATCTTCCGGCCAGTCTGGCAGCGACGCAGCGAGTTCTGCCGGCAGGCACTCCGGAATCAGCCCGCGCGCGAGCTGCGCG
>DATEYP010000013.1:0-4632 GCA_035256085.1 Acidiferrobacterales bacterium | reverse complement strand
GGCGGAAGTGCTCTGCCAGGACAGACAGCCGCTGCTCGTGAAGCGCATCAACCTGAACAATCTCGCCACTGAATCCATCCAGGATTATCAGGCAATTGTCCTCGTCAACAGCTGCCGCGCCTGGCAACCAAGCGGCATGGTGCGCGATTTTCTGAAGAAGCTGAGCGACGCCGACAAAAAGAAACTCGTGGTCCTGACCACGGCCAGCAGCGGCGAATGCGACCTGAAAGTCGCCGGCGTCGACGCCATCAGCGCCGCGTCGAAACGCACCGGCATATCAAACATCTCGCAGGTCGTAAGCGACAAGGTGCGCGCCCGCCTCGCCGCGCCCTGACCCTGCCAGCTTCGCGCACGCACGACCGAAGGCGAGCATTCAAGTCAGCTTTTCGTTACACTGACGCGCCAAAATCGCAGCCACGCAGGACTTTCGCTCGTGACCAGCCCGACCTCGGCCCGCACCCAGCGCCTCGCCCGCCTCCCGGAACTGCTCCAGCAGCGCATCCTGATCCTGGACGGCGCCATGGGCACCATGATCCAGCGCTACAAGCTGGAGGAGCAGGACTATCGCGGCGAACGCTTCGCCGACTGGCAGAGCGATCTCAAGGGCAACAACGACCTGCTGCTGCTCACCCAGCCGAAGATCATCCGCGACATCCACGCCGCCTATCTCGATGCCGGCGCGGATATTCTCGAAACCAATACCTTCAACGCCCAGTCCATCTCGCTTGCGGATTACCGCATGGAGGGACTGGCGTATGAACTGAACAGGGAAGGCGCGCGCCTGGCGCGCAGCGTGGCCGACGAGTTCGAGAAAAAAGATCCGCTGCGGCCGCGCTTCGTGGCCGGCGTGCTTGGCCCCACCAACCGCACCGCGTCGCTGTCGCCGGATGTCAACAACCCCGGCTTTCGCAATGTCAGCTTCGAGCAGCTGGTCGAGGCCTACACCGACTCGCTGCGCGGGCTGATCGATGGCGGTTCCGACATCATCCTGGTCGAAACCATCTTCGACACGCTCAACGCCAAGGCCGCGCTGTACGCCATCGACCAATATTTCGAGCAGCACGGCCTGCGCCTGCCGATCATGATCTCCGGCACCATCACGGACGCGAGCGGCCGCACGCTCTCGGGCCAGACCACCGAGGCGTTCTGGAATTCGCTGGCACACGCCAACCCGCTCAGCATCGGCCTCAACTGCGCGCTCGGCGTCACGCAGCTGCGTCAGTATGTCGAGGAGATGGCGCGGGTCGCGAGCGTGCACGTGTCGAGCCACCCGAATGCCGGCCTGCCGAACGAGTTTGGCGGCTACGACGAGTCGCCCGAGTTCATGGCCAAGAATATCCGCGAGTGGGCGGACTCCGGCTTCCTCAACATTGTCGGCGGTTGCTGCGGCACCAGCCCGGCGCACATTCAGGCAATTGCAAACGCGGTGCGCGACGTTCGCCCGCGCGACATTCCGAAGATCGAGCCGCAGTGCCGGCTGGCCGGCCTGGAGCCGTTCAATATCGGCCCGGACAGCATGTTCGTGAACGTCGGCGAACGCACCAACGTCACCGGTTCGGCGGCCTTCAAGAAGCTCGTCCTCAACAACGAGTATGACAAGGCGCTGGAAGTGGCGCGCAGCCAGGTCGAGAACGGCGCGCAGATCATCGACATCAACATGGACGAGGCCATGCTCGACGGCGAAGCCGCCATGGGCACGTTCCTGAATCTGATTGCCTCGGAACCGGCGATCTCGCGCGTGCCGGTGATGATCGATTCCTCGAAGTGGAACGTGATCGAAGCCGGTCTCAAGCGCACCCAGGGCAAGCCGGTGGTGAACTCCATCAGCCTCAAGGAAGGCGAAGCCAAGTTCATCGAACAGGCGCGCGCCGTGCGCCGCTATGGCGCAGCCGTGGTGGTGATGGCCTTCGATGAAACCGGCCAGGCGGACACGCAACAGCGCAAGATCGAAATCTGCGCGCGCTCCTACAATATTCTAACCGAGCAGGTCGGCTTTCCGCCGCAGGACATCATTTTCGATCCGAATATTTTCGCGGTCGCGACCGGCATCGAGGAACACAACCACTACGCCATGGACTTCATCGAGGCGACCCGCGCGATCAAGCAGCAGCTGCCGTATGCGCTGATCTCCGGTGGCGTGTCGAACGTGTCGTTCTCGTTTCGCGGCAATAACCCGGTGCGCGAGGCGATTCACTCGGTGTTCCTGTACCACGCCATCCAGGCCGGCATGGACATGGGCATTGTCAACGCCGGCGCCCTGGCAGTGTATGAAGATATCCCGGCGGAACTGCGCGAGCGCGTCGAGGATGTAATCCTCGACCGCCGCCCGGATGCCACCGAACGCCTCATCGAGATTGCGCCGAAATACGCCGGCAAGGGCGAGCAGGCCAAGGGCCCGGACCTCGGCTGGCGCACGCTGCCGGTGACCGAGCGCATCACCCATGCGCTGGTGCACGGCAACGACGAATACGTCACGCAGGACACGGAAGAGGCGCGTCTGCAGTTCGCCCGCCCGATCCAGGTGATCGAAGGCCCGCTCATGGACGGCATGAACGTGGTCGGCGACCTGTTTGGCGCCGGCAAGATGTTCCTGCCGCAGGTGGTGAAAAGCGCGCGTGTGATGAAAAAGGCGGTCGCGCACCTGGTGCCGTTCATCGAGGCCGAGAAGTCCGCCGGCGCCAAGCCGAAGGGCAAGATCCTCATGGCCACGGTCAAGGGCGACGTGCACGACATCGGCAAGAACATCGTCGGCGTGGTGCTGGCCTGCAACAACTACGAGGTCATCGACCTCGGCGTCATGGTGCCGGCCGCGAAAATTCTGGAAGAGGCGCACAAACACCAGGTCGACATCATCGGCCTGTCGGGGCTGATCACGCCGTCGCTCGACGAGATGGCGCATGTCGCCAGGGAGATGCAGCGTCAGGGCTTCAGCATTCCATTGCTGATCGGTGGCGCCACCACCTCGCGCGTGCACAGCGCGGTGAAAATCGCGCCGCACTACGCACAGCCGGTGATCTGGGTGAAGGACGCCTCGCGCGGCGTGGGCGTGGCCTCGAACCTGTTGTCCACCGAGCTGCGCGCCGATTTCGTTGCCAAGGTGCAGGCCGAGTACGACGAGGTGCGCGCGCGCCACGCCGGCAAGCAGGCGAACGTGCGCATGCTGACGCTCGCCGAGGCGCGCGCCAACAAGGCGAAGATCGACTGGACCGCGTACAACCCACCGGCTCCCGGCAAGCTCGGCATCAGCACGCTGCGCAACTATCCGCTCGCGGAAATCGCGCGTTACATCGACTGGACGCCGTTCTTTATCACCTGGGAGCTGCACGGCCGCTTCCCGGCGATCTTGCAGGACGAAAAGATCGGCGCCGAAGCCACCAAGCTGTACAACGACGCGCAGGCGCTGCTGAAACGCGTGCTCGCCGATCAATCGCTCAAGGCCAATGCAGTCGTGGGCCTGTTCGCCGCAAACAGCGTGCACGACGATGACATCGAGGTGTATGCTGTACAGGGAAGTACGAATGCCGCGAGCGCAGGACGCGCAGGAGCGGCCGTCGACGAGACGCGCCGCGAGCTGCGCATGACGCTGCATACCCTGCGCCAGCAGGACGAAAAACCGCCCGGCCGTCCGAACCGCGCGCTCGCCGATTTTGTCGCACCGAAAGCAACCGGTCTCAAGGACTATATCGGCGCGTTCGCCGTCACGATTGCCGGCACCGATGAACTGGCAAAACAGTTCGAGGCCCGTCATGACGACTACAACGCGATCATGGTGAAGGCGCTGGCCGACCGGCTGGCCGAGGCCTTCGCCGAGCGCCTGCACGAGCGCGTGCGCAAGGAATACTGGGGTTATGCGGCGGACGAAGCGCTCGACAACGAGCATCTCGTTCGTGAAGCGTACCGGGGCATCCGCCCCGCCCCCGGTTACCCGGCGTGCCCGGACCACACCGAGAAGGCATTGCTCTTCAGTCTGATCGATGCCACCAAAAACGCCGGCGTGACGCTCACTGAGAGCTTCGCCATGTGGCCGGCATCGAGCGTGAGCGGCTTCTACTTTTCGCATCCCGAGTCGCAGTACTTCGCGGTCGGCAAGCTCGCCAGGGACCAGATCGAAGACTACGCGCGCCGCAAAGGCATGGATCTCGCTACCGTCGAAAAGTGGCTCTCGCCCAATCTCGTCTACGAACCTGAATAATCCTGGAAAAAACAGTCAGCCGCAGATGAACGCAGATAAACGCGGACATTCAATGCGCTGCCCGTATTCGCCAGCCCACCAAAAGGGTGAATGGTCTCGGCGCATAAACGGCATGATTCATTTGCGTTAATCTGCGTTCATCTGCGGCTAAAGCCGTTTTTAGGGTAATAGCTGACCCGCCCTGGGGCAGATGTCCTCGGTGCGCCAATGGCATGATTCATTTGCGTTAATCTGCGTTCATCTGCGGCTAAAGCCGTTTTTAGGGTAATAGCTGACCCGCCCTGGGGCAGATGTCCTCAGTGCGCCAATGGCATGATTCATTTGCGATAATCAGCGTTCATCTGCGGTAAATGCCGTTATTTAGGTCCATACCCCCTCGATTTAGCCTCCCATCGACGAAATATGTTCCATTACAAAAAGTTACGCCTATTCTGGCGCAA
>DATEYP010000012.1:0-16450 GCA_035256085.1 Acidiferrobacterales bacterium | reverse complement strand
GATTTTATGAACTTTGTTCCGACAAAGACATGATTGGGCTTCCTTAAATGCATCCCGGGCGTCGGCGGTCGGTGTTGAAATGCGGCAGTGGCGTAAAGGTCAATGCGCCGCCGTCATGGCATTATCGCGGGGACAGACAAGGGGCTCATCCTGCATCGCATCGTGCGGCAGGCGCCCGATGAAGGGTGTCGGTTGGACGCGCAGGCGTCTGCACTCCGCTTCGACAATGGTTTCGACCGTGTCTGCCAGATCGAGATAGGGGATGGCGTTGTTTTCCTGCAGGCTGGATTTAAGCGCCCCGATCCATCGGCCCAGGTGTTGCTCAAGGAAGGCTTTGGCAGCCTCGCGTGCGATATGGGCCTTGGGGAGCCAGCCGCGCGACAGGGCGTAGGCCTGCTTGACGAGCAGCAGGCTGTAGAACTCCAGCTCCGCACACAGATGATCCGGCAGATCGGGATCGCTCTCGGAAAGCGCAAAACCGAACGCCGCGTAAAACCCGCCGATGTCGGCGAGCTCGACCGGACGGCCGGCAATGCGCCGGCCATCGCCATAAGCCGTCTCGTGCAGCGAAACCGCTCCGTTGCCGAGAAACAGCCGCATGTATTCCTTTTTCGTGTTTTCGTCTTCGGTGCCGTGCCAGGCACGCTGCGCGCGGGTGAGCGACAGCGCCAGGCGCGGCGAAAAACCGGCAAAGCCGTCGGATTCGTACAGTCGCGCGAAGGCCTGGTTCATCGCGCGCACATGGCTCTCGGCCGGATACGCAAATCCGCACGCGAGCAGCCGGAACACCGCCGCGCGCGCGAGCAGTGCCTGTGCCTGTTTTTCCGCTCGATGGCGTTTTTTCATATGAATTTGTGAAATTGATTTAGGGAATCATCATTACTCAATCTTCAATGGCAACCAGTTGGACCAGGCCTTGCGGGAACCGACCTCGCGTGCACCGCCTTCCCATACCGCGAAGGCCGCGACGGTTTCCGCGCCCACGGCGAGTTTCGGATCGTTATCGCCGCCGCTGAACGGATAAGAAATCACCACGCGCCAGCGCCCATCCTGCCACAGTCCTTTCGCCTCGGCGCGCTGCTCAAGTTTGACTGTCATCGTACCCCAGCCCTCGGACATCTGGTCCAGTACCGGCGTGCGGTCGGGATGTGAGATCGGATTGTCCAGACCCACCGCGCCCATGTACGGGCGCGCGTCGGTGGCGCGCAGCACCTGGTCAGGATAGATGTCCACGAGCGCATGGGGATAGAGGTCGCGTATCTGCGGTTCGCCGCTTTCCAGGTCTTTCTGGAACGCCGCGCGCCATTGCAGGATCGTCACGCGCGCGCCCTTGTGCCCCATCATCGGCGAGGGCTGCTTGTCCGGACTAGACTGGTTGGGCAGTTCCACCGCTACCTGGTCGCCGTATTCGTCCACCACGATGCGGTCGCTCTTGGTGGGATCGGCCCACTCGATGAGAAAGGCGATGCTGTGGCCGTTGTGCACGGCCCTGACCTTGAGCTCCTTCACCGCCGGATCGAGATGGCGTGGCATGGTCACCATCTGCCCCAGCATCGGCACGCTCGTGGCCTCGGCGTTCGCCCAATATGAGGCGCGCGGGTCGTTCATCGCGCCCGGCTCCACGACCCACCTGGCGCGCAGCGCCGTATCGGCTGACGCCGTCGCGGCCAGCATCAGGCCCGCGCCCAGCAGTATTGTATTTCGTGATTTCATCTCCGGCTCCCGCGCATCAGGTTGTGTTGCTACGATGGACCTTGAGTTTCTCGTCATAGGCCGCTCGCACCTGGATCGGTTCCCGCATGGGTACGCGCGCGAGCACGCGGCCCTTCTCGTCGTAGCCGATGCTGGTGTTGCCCTCGACCTTGTAGTGATGAATGATCTGGGGCGTGGCGCCGAACAGCAGCAACGCGCCCAGGAGCTTCTTGTCCCCGGACGCCTTGCGGTAGGTGGCGACGGCTTCGCTCACCCCGTTGCCGAACATCTGCCCCAGAAACGCCGGCGGCACGTGCACCGGTGGGATGTAGTACACGTTGGGCTCGAGCCCGAACTGGGGATAGAGCGGCTTGGCGAGCTTGGCCACGTGCACGAGGTAGTCGAGCGGATTGTCGGCGCGCGCCTTGTCCGGCGTCGCGAGGAAACCCTGAAGCCGTATCTTGCCGATGCAGGTGATGGTGCACTGGGTTTGCCGGCCCTGCTCCACCGCCGGATAGCAGCCGATGCACTTCTCGCTGACGCGCGTCATCGGATTGAAGAAGGTCTTCTTATACGGACAGCCCTTGACGCACTCGCGGTAACCGCGGCAGCGCGTCTGATCGATGAGCACGATGCCGTCTTCCGGGCGCTTGTAGATGGATTGGCGCGGACACGAACCCAGACAAGCCGGGTAGGTGCAGTGGTTGCAGATGCGCGGCAGGTAGTACATCCACTGCATGTGCGGCAGCGTGAGATAGGCGCCCTGTTCCATGTTGCCGAGGGAGTCGTCCTCGCCGATGTTCGGGTGGGCGTAGTCCATGTCGTCCGGCAGGAAGCCGAGCACCGGCTCGCCCTCGGGCGCAGCCTCGAACAGGGTCTTGCCCTGGTATATCTTTTCGCCCTGGTCCTGGACGCCGAGCTTTTCCAGTATCTTCACGTCCCAGCCGAGCGGGTAAAAACCGTACGGCTTGGATTCGACGTTGTTCCAGAACATGTATTCCTGCCCGCGCCCCGGCGTCCAGGTGGTCTTGCACGCCACGGTGCAGGTCTGACAGGCGATGCATTTGTTGAGGTCCATGACCATCGCGAACTGCTTCTTCGGGCGCACACCCTCGTACGGGTACTCCATTTCCCGCCCGATCTGCCAGTTGTAAACTTTCGCCATCGCCGATCTCCTATAAGAAATTTGGAACCGCAGATGAACGCAGATAGACGCAGATTGTGAAAACAAGTTGATTTCTTGTTTTTTTATCCGTGTTCATCCGCGGTTACATTGAGTTTTACGCCTTGCGCAGTCTCACGAAACCGCCGCTCAGATAATTCTTGAACGCGGCGTTTTCGGCGGTGGGCCGGAAACCGAGCACCACCGGCCGCCACAGGCCCTTGCCGCCGATCCCGCCGTCCTCGGCCTTGGTGAACTTGGCGAGGGACTCGCGCGGCGCGCCGGTGACGCAGTGCACGTCGGCCTGGAAGCCCTTGGTCAGCTCGTGCGAAAACAGCTTGCGCGTGATGAGTCCCGCGGTCTGGTGCGTGGGCTTGAGCCACGAGCGCGTCAGCGACTGGTGCCCGCCATAGCGGAACAGCGCCTGGTAACGCGTCTCCTCGTTCTTGGCGAGGCCGTCGGCGCGTGTCTCGTGCGCCTTCACCGTGCCCGGCGTGGCCATGTAGCCGTTGAACCACATGCGCGTGATGCCGGACGGCGTGCCCGGGTAGTAGCGGGCGCGCGCCATGCAGCGCGCGACCTTGTACTCGGCCTTGCGCTTGGGATCGTCCCAGCCGCGGAACGGCAACTCCTTCGGGTCGCCGTCGATCCAGACGTAGTCGCCGTCGTTGATGCCCATGGCCTGCGCGTCCCGCGGATTAATGTCCACGTACATCTCGCCTGACGCCGGCATGCGTTTGTCGCGCCGGTACATGTCGCCGAACGGTCCGAACAGCGCCGCCATGTAGTCGGTGTCGATCGGCATGGTGTGCGCGCCGTGGCGGTACTTGGGTGTGTGAAACACGTAGTGGAAGCCGCTGTCGAACAGCGGGTGTTTGGTCTTGAGCAGCGCAGTCACGTCATAGGTGGTGTTGCGCATCTGGCGCGCTTGGTGCGAACGGTCGCCCGCGGCGATACCCCAGTCCTTCGGCAACTTTGGCTGGATCGCCGGATGTGGCGCGGCCGCGATCGCGCACGGGTCGTAGAAGGTCGCGTCCGACGGCTCGCGGTGCACCACCAGGTTCTCGCCGGCCTCGATGAACTCGATCTCCGGGCGGTAGAATTCCAGCCGCCCGGTCTTGGTGTACCAGGGCTTGGACTCCTGCACCTGCTCGTAGGAGCCCACGCGCGGGTAGGTGCGCGTATTCATGAGCGCCGGGATGCCCTTGTTCGCGAGCGTCTCGAGCTCGGTGAACTTGTAGCCCTTGAGCGCCGGCGTGCCGTCGATAATGCGCTGCAGGTACACCTCCACCCGGCCCTTGGCCACGAACTCCCACATCTGCTCGAGACGCGGTTCGCCGGTGAGTTTCGCCAGCTCGCGCGCCACGCCGAGGTAGGTCTCGTTGTCCGACACGGTGTTGAAGGCGCGGCCGATGGGCGTGCGCGGATAGAGCTGGACGAACGGGTTGGTGTTGGACGCGGTCATGTCCGGGTGCTTGAACTCCATCCACGAGTCCACGCCGTAGACGATGTCGCTGTACTCGCACGAGGCGGTCCACCACCAGTCGTTGTACACCACCAGCTCGCAGCGCGGCAGGGTGTTGTTGACCACGTCGAAGTGGCCCTTCTGGTTGCCGAGCGAGGAATTCGAGTTCACCTGCCAGATGCTCTTGGTCGGCGTGGGCATATGGCTGCCTGCCGTGATCTTCTTGTTGCCGGCCTTCATCACGCGCTCGCCGTTGGCCCAGTAGTGCATGGACTCGTAGCGGATATAGGGTCTGGTCTTCACCGGCCCTGCGGGGTCGAGCTGCGGGTGGAACGGGTCTTCCATCGCGAACCGCGGGATGCCGGCGAACAGCGAAATCTTGTAGTTGCCGGCGTAGGAGCCGACGTTGCCGCCGTGGCGCCCGAGCGAACCGGCCAGCGCCAGCACCAGGAAAATCGCGCGGTCCTTGTTGTCATTGTTGAAGAACTGGTTCGGACCCATGCCGCAGGCGATGAGCGTGCGCCCGCCGGAACCGGCGATGTCGCGCGCGAGCGTGACGGTGGCCGCCACCGGCGCCCAGGTGATTTTTTCGACCTGCGCCGGGGTCATGTTGGCGTCGAGGTATTCCTTCGTGAGGTCGAACACCGCGCGGCACTCGACCTCCTTGCCATCGGCGAGCCGCAGCTTGAAGCGGCCTTCGAGCGCTGGGTCGAGCCCGAGTTTGACGAAATGCTCGCCCAACTGGTCGTGGCTCACGGCCGCGGGTTTGTTGGCCTTGGCGTCCCACACCACGAAGTCGGCGAATTCCTTCTTCAGGTGCTCCGGTATCTGGATGCCGTTCTGCTCGAGCATCGGCGGCATTTTGTCCTTCACCACCGTGGTCCAGTTCTTGAGTTCGGCGTCGCGATGGCCGGCGAAGACCTCGCTCGCCTTGAGCCGCTCCAGCGTATCGAGGCGCACGAGCGAGGGCAGATCGGTGTAACGCTTGACGAAGTCGGCGTTGTAGCGTTTCTCGGCGATTATCACCTGCGCCAGCCCGAGCGCGAACGCCGGATCGGTGCCGGGGCGGATGACGACCACGTCGTCGCAGCGCGCCGCGGTCGCGGAATACTCCACGGTCACGGCCACGGTCTTGGCGCCCTTCAGGCGCGCCTCGGTGAGCCAGTGCGAATCGGGCATCTTGGTGGTGATCCAGTTCATGCCCCAGGCGATGATGACCTTGGCGTTTTCGGTATCGCACAGCTCGAAATCGTTGGTCTGCTCGCCGGTGACCATGGGGTGGCCGGGCGGGAGGTCGGTGTGGAAGGTATACGAGTCCCACGCACCCGCGCCCTTGGCCTCGTCCGGCTTCACGCCGCGCACCTTGGCGTCGAGCAGCGCCATGGAGTTGCCCATGCGGAAGGCGCCGACGATGCGCGCGGCGCCCTGGAACGCCATGCCGCCGCGGAACTTCATGACGCGCGTGCCCGCGCCGTCGGCGGCCGCGACCATGTCCGGGTCGTAACCCTGGGCGAGCAGGTATTTCTTGCCCTGTTCGCCGGAGTAGGTCTTGGCGATGTTGAGCAGCGCCTTGGCGTGGTAGTCATGCGCCACCTTGTGCGACACCTTGAACCAGGTGTCCCAGCCGCGGCGCATGAGCGCCGCCGGCGCGGCCCCGGTCGCGGGATCGCGCGGAAAGCCCTGGTCTACCCACTCCTTGAAGCCCTTGCGCAGGAACGCGCCGTTGACGCGCCGGTCGCCGTAGAAGCGGCGCGCCAGCACCAGGCCTTTCTGACAGCAGCGTGGATCCCAGCGGTTCGTGGCCTGGTTGCCGTACAAATCCCTGGCCTTGCCGTAGCCGTAGGTCGGTTCGATGCGCACCACCACGTTGTTCTTGACGTGGGCGTTGAGCAGGCAATTGTGCGTGTCGTTGGGGCAGCACAGGAACACGAAGCTCTTATCGGTGCGGAAGATGTCGCGGTAAATGCGTTCCCAGTCGCGGGAAGGGTATTGCGCGAGTGGATTCGGCACCGACACCGGCGCGAGATACCGGTATTGGGCGAACAATTCCGCCGGTGTGAAGACCGCGCCGAACCCGGCGGCGCCCGCCATCCGCAGAAACCGGCGCCGCGACGATGAAAAACCCTTTGGCCTGCTCATGCGCACCCTCCGATCGGTGAAAGCAGATTCAACGCCGCACTCATGACGGTGTCGATGTGACTGGTGCGCAGTAAATAGGAACCGTTCGGGTGTGTCCTTGAGATAAATCAAAGCAAGGTTTGATCTACATCAAGGCGCAGTCGGTGCCGGTGCCTGATTCTCGGTGCCGTCAAGCTGGAGCACGGATCGCCGGCTTCAACGAGTAGCGTTGTCCCGATTGAGTCAAAAAAACGATGCCGTGTGTATGCAATCGCGATGACTGCATCCTGTGCGAGGGACGGATATTCAACGGCCTGGCGTCGGACCAGGTGTGCCAGGTGCGCGGGCTGATCGCGCCGATTTCCTGTCCCGCCCGCGCGCTGCTGTTCCACGAACGCGCGCCCGCCGATCTGCTGTTCATTCTTAAATCGGGCTGCGTCAAGCTGACCACCGCGATGGCGGATGGCCGGGAGCAGATACTGCGGCTCGCGCTCCCCGGACAGATGTTCGGTTTCGAATCCCTTCATGACAGTTGTTATCCGTACAGCGCCTGCGCGCTGACGCCCGTCAGCGTCTGTGCCGTGCGTCACCGGGACATGATGCGGATACTGGAAAAGGACCCCGGCGTTTCCATCAAGATGATCCACATGCTCAACGGCGAACTCGAACGCTCGCGGGCGCTGGTCCGCGATCTGGGACTCAAATCGTCTACCGAGCGCGTGGCCTCGTTCATTCTTTCCCTCGTGCCGCTCACGCGCGGGCTCTCCCGCGATGTTGCGCTGCCGCTGACCCGCAAGGAAATTTCCGAAATGCTCGGGTTGACGATGGAAACCGTCAGCCGCGCGATGACCGGGTTCCAGCGTGCCGGTATCATCCGCGCTTCTCGCGGACAGATTCGCATAGTGGATGCGGGCAAGCTGAAGGGGCTGGCCGAGGGGGCATCCGCGCGCGTTGATTTCCCGTTGCCGGTCTGGAAACGCGGCAGCGTCCGGCCCCGGGAAGCCGGGGTCGGCCGGGATGCCCGCAAAACCGGAACGGATTGATTCCTTCGGACATCGGATCGAATACCCGCGGGTATCGGTGACCGAGCGCCGCAACGCCCGCTGCTACCAGCGCATACCCCGCACGAGTGCGCGCTTCGGGAACTCCGAAGCGTTTCTTACCAACTCATATTGTCATTATCATCCGGGTGGCGCCTCGTGCCGGATGCGTGGCAGCAGCTCAACGAGATTGCACGGCCGGTAGCTGGCGTCGAGCTGCGAGAGGATGATCTTGTCCATCCCGAGCCGGCAGGCATTGGTCGAGCCCGGCAACATGAAAATGACGGTGCCGTTGGCGGTGATGCCGGCGTCGGCGCGCGACTGGATGGTGGAGGTGCCAATTTCGGCATACGAGAGCATGCGAAACAGCTCGCCGAAGCCGGGGATGCGCTTGGCGATGAGCGGCGCGGTTGCCTCGGGTGTGAGGTCGCGCTGGGTCATGCCGGTGCCGCCGGTGGCGACAATGACGTCGACGCCGGGGTCGTCGATCCAGCCTTTGAACTGGGCACGCAGCTTGTCGAGATCCTCGCGCACGATGGCGCGTGCCGCGACCCGGTGGCCGGCAGCCGTGAGCCGTTCTTCGATCAGGTCGCCGGAGCTGTCGTTGTCGCGCGTGCGGGTGTCGGACAGTGTCAGCACGGCGACGTTCAGCGGCACAAAGGGACGGACGGATTTGCTCATAACGGTAGCCCTATCTGCGCTGCGTTCGTCTCGTCATAATACGAAAAGCCCTACTCTGTTCGTCTTGCCATAATACAACGAAGCCCTATTATGTCTTTGTCGATACAAAGTTCATAGAACCAGTTGCACTGCGTTCGTCTTGTCATTTGGAGTGCTTCGGAACAGATTCCTAGTAGAGGCGCGGCGGCGGCTCGGCGGCCGGGAGATACACCAGCTCGCGCAGGCCCGTGAGGTTGCGCAGCGTGATCTGGTTGCCGTGCACCGCCACCAGTCCCTGGTCGCGCAGCTTGCCGAGGATGCGCGAAAAGGTTTCGGGCTGGATGGCGAGCCGCGAGGCGATCGCGTTCTTGGGCGTGTTGAGCTGCACTTCGGTGGCGGCCGCCGCGTCGCGCGGTGCCTGTTCGAGCAGATACATCACCAGCCGGTAGGTGGCATTTTGCAGGGTGAGACTGTCGATCTGGTTCACCAGCATGTGCAGGCGCCGGCTCATGGAGGCCAGCATGCCGAAGCTGATTTCGTGCGACTCGGCCAGCTCCTGCAGGAACGCCTTCTGGTCGAACGCGTACAACTCGCAATCGCTGATGGCCTCGCAGCTCACCGGGTAGCGGCCATGCGGGCCGACGAACATCACCGCTTCGGCGAAAGTCTGGCCGGGGCGGATGATCTCGATAATTTTCTCATGACCGTCCGCCGATACCCGGAACAGCTTTACCTGTCCGGCGCGCAGGAAGAAAAAGCGTTCGGCCGGTTGGCCGTGGTGAAACAGCATTTCGCCGTGCTGCAGCCGTAAGCCCTGGATGCTGCGGCTCAGGCGCGCGAGCTGGGCATCATCGGCATCGGCAAACAGATACGCCTGGCGCAGTTCGTTCAGGTTCTCGATGGTAAAATTCGTATGGTTCATGCCGGGGCCCATGATAACCCCGATGCACCCGTTCTGACCAAGACGCTGTTTTGCGCCACTCGCCCGGAGAGGTCAAAATGGCCATCCGTATACCGGAGGTTGTCCCATGCTGACCCTGCAAGAGGCCCAGGCCGCCATCCTGACGCGTGTGCGCGCCACGGACCGGACGGAGACCGTGCCGCTGGCACGCGCCTGCGGGCGCTTTGCGGCGCGCGCGCTGAACGCCGCGGTGGACAATCCGGCATTCGACAACTCGGCAATGGACGGTTATGCGCTCAACAGCCGCGATCTTGCCAGTCATGCGGGCGAGCTGCCGGTGCTGGGTGAATCAAGTTGCGGCAGCGCGCCGCAGGCACTCACGCCCGGCACCGCCATGCGCATTTTCACCGGCGCGCCGCTGCCCGCGGGCGCGGACACGGTGGTGATGCAGGAAGACGTGGAACGTGACGGCGAGCACGCGCATTTTCCGCAAGACACGCGGCCCGGCGCCCAAGTGCGCCGCCGCGGCGAGGACTTCCGCGCCGGTGAACAACTGTATGCGCCGGGCCGGCGGCTGTCCGCGTACGATCTGGCGCTGCTGTCCGCCGCCGGTATCGCGGAGGTCAGCGTGTTTGTGCGCCCGCGCGTGCTGGTGGTTGCGACCGGTGACGAGCTAGTCGCGCCCGGCCAGCCGCTCCGTCCCGGGCAGATCTATGAATCCAACCGGCTCGCCACGCTGTTGCAGCTCGCCACGCTCGGCGCCGAGACGGTGGACGGCGGCACGGTGCGCGACGACCCGGCGGCGCTGCGCGCACTGCTCAAGGACGCCGGTGGTTACGACTTCATTATCACCAGCGGTGGCGCATCGGTCGGCGATCACGATCTGGTCAAGCAGGTGTTCGCCGAGATTGGCGAGATCAGCTTCTGGAAAGTGAAAATCAAACCCGGCAAGCCGGTGGCGTTCGGGCGCGTCGGCACACGTGCACACTTCTTCGCACTGCCCGGCAATCCGGTGTCGAGTCTCGTCACCTTCAAGCTGTTCGTCGAACCGGCGCTGTATGCCTGGCATCACAGCCGGCCGCCGGTGCTCGAATTGCCGGCGACCATTGTGAACAGTTTTCAGCGCAAGCCCGGACGCATGGAGTTTCTGCGCGCGCGGTTGTGGAGCGAAAACGGCGAACTGAAGGCCGAAGCGCTCACCGGACAAGGCTCACACCAGATTGGCACGCTGCGCCACACCAATGGGTTCATCTGCATCAACGAGGACAGCAGCGGTTTCGCGGCCGGCGAGCGCGTGCACGCGCTACCGTTGTAAGGCAGCACGGCGCAGCCGCCGTGGGTGGTTCAGGCACGGAGCCCGCTCTAAAAAGACCGGATTTCCCCCGGGACAGCGAGGCATGGGTATTGCACCATGCGCGTTTGACAGTCCCGGGACACTCCCGCCTAATGAAGCCGGTATGGCCGCTTCCTACTATATAGGCACCTCCGGCTGGCACTACCCGCACTGGCAGGGGCCGTTCTATCCTCCGGATCTCGCGCCCGCCGTCTGGCTCGAGCATTACGCCCGGCACTTCGCCACGGTTGAAATCAACAGCAGTTTCTATCGCCTGCCGTCGCAGGCCGCCGCGCGCGCCTGGAAAAATGTGACACCGGCCGGTTTCACGTTCGCCATCAAGGCGAGCCGCTATATTACGCACATGAAGAAACTGCGCGCGCCGCGCGCCAGCCTGCGCGCGTTCCTGGCGGTGACCCAGGCACTCGGGAACAAATGCGGGCCGCTGCTGTTCCAGCTGCCGCCGCGCTGGCGCTGCAACCCGGGACGGCTTGCGGCGTTTCTCAAGGCGCTGCCGAAAAACCGCGCATGCGCCTTCGAGCTGCGCGACCCGTCCTGGCACAACCCGGAGGTGTACGCGTTGCTGCGGCGCTACAACGCGGCGTTCTGCATGTACGAGCTCGCCGGTTTCGAGTCGCCGCAGGTCCTCACCGCCGATTTCGCCTACATCCGCTTGCATGGCCCCGCCGCCTACGCTTATGGCGGCTCGTATTCGGATAGCGCACTGGAGCAATGGGCAGAACGTATTCGCTTCTGGAAGCAACTGCGGCGCGTGTACGTCTACTTAGACAACGACGAGGCCGGCCATGCGGCGCGCAACGCGCTGGCGTTGCGCGCGCGGCTCGAAGGCCGGCGCGTATGATCCTGAAAAAAAGCAGTCAGCCGCAGATGAACGCAGATAAACGCGGATATTCAATGCACTGCCTGTATTCGCCAGATCACCAAAAGGGTGAATGACCAGGGTGCATCAATGACATGATTCATTTGCATTTATCTGCGTTCATCTGCGGCGAAAGCCGTTCTTAGGATGATCACCATCGATGGCAGCCACGGCGAAGGCGGCGGGCAACTGGTGCGCATGGCCTGCGCGCTGTCCGCGCTCACCGGCACGCCCATCCGGCTGCACGGGGTGCGTGCGCGCCGCGCACCGCCGGGCCTGGCGCCGCAGCACCTGGCCGCGGTGCGGGCGGTTGCGCAACTGTGCAAGGCCGAGACCGAGGGCCTGGCACTGCGCACCCAGGAATTCACCTTCCACCCCGGGCCGATACGCGGCGGCGACTACCGCTTCGATGTCGGCACCGCCGGTTCAATCACGCTGGTGCTGCAAGCGGTGTTGCCGGTGGCGCTCGCGGCGCCGGCCGTCAGCACCTTTCACATCATCGGCGGTACGGATGTGAAGGCCGCGCCGCCATTCGATTATTTCCGTTATGTGTTTCTGCCGCTGCTGCAACGGATCGGTCTCGACGTGCGCGTCATGCTCATGCGACGTGGCTACTATCCGCGCGGCGGCGGCGAAGTCGAAGTGCGCGTGCAGCCCGGCCGGCCCGGCCCCCTTGCGCTCGATGCGCCGGGCGCCTTGCAGGAGCTGGGCGGCAGCGCGCATGTCGCCAACCTGCCGGCGCACATCGTCGAGCGCATGCAGCACACCGCCACACAGGTTCTTGCGGAACACGGCAATGCACGCATCCAGACGCAACTACTCGGCCATGCCGAGGCCATCGGCGCGGGCGGCGCGATCGTCCTGTGGGCACGCACTGCCAATACCCTGCTCGGCGGCTCGGAAGTCGCGCAACGCGGCATCCCGGCCGAACGCATTGCCGAGCACGCGGCGCACGCCTTGCGCGAGGAACTGCGCGCCGGTGTGACGCTCGATGTGCACGCCGCCGACCAACTACTCATCTATCTGGTGCTGGCCGGCCGGCCCGCGCACTTCACGGCGCGCGCCTACAGCTCGCACACGCAAACCACCGCCTGGTTGATCGAGCAGTTCCTGCCGGTGCGTATTACCGCCGGGCCGGCGGGTGCCGGCCAGCGCATCGCGCTCACGCCATGTTGAGCCGCCGCCGCTTTCTCGCCGCGCTCGGTGCCGCCGGCCTCGGTCTGGCCGGCTGGCGGCTGTGGCCGGAGGATGGGTTCTGGCATGCGTGCGATCCAGCGGCGCTGCCTGCGGCGTTCGCGCGGCATGAACTTTGGCACCGGGTGTGGGAGGGTCTCGACCCGGCGCAGCTGTGGGATTGCCATGTGCACCTGCTCGGCAGCGGTGACAGCGGTTCCGGCTGCTGGCTCAATCCGCGTATGGACAGCCCGTGGCATCCGATCGAGCGGTTGCAGAAGGCCTTCTATCTCAACGCCGCCTGTGTTGCGGACATGGCGGGCACGGATGCCGCGTATGTCGAGCGCCTGCGCGCGTTGCATGCGGCGTTTCCGCAAGGCGCGAAACTCATGCTGCTCGCCTTCGACTGGCACTACGACGAAAATGGCAAGCGCGTCGAGGCACTGAGTCCGTTCCATACGCCGAACGGCTACGCGCAGCGTCTGGTACGCGCGCATCCGCAGCACTTTGAGTGGATCGCCTCGGTGCATCCATATCGCGCAGACGCGCTCGCGGCGCTGGAGCGCGCGGCGCAGAGCGGCGCACGCGCTGTGAAGTGGCTGCCCGCGGCGCAGGGCATGGATCCGGCGGATGCGCGCTGCGACCGATTCTACGCAGCATTGGCGCGCATGAAGTTGCCGTTGCTCACCCATGCCGGGCACGAACTGGCGGTGCACGGCGGGCAGATGCAGCACTACGGCAATCCCTTGCGGCTGCGACGCGCGCTCGACCATGGTGTGCGTGTGATTGTCGCGCACTGCGCCTCGCTCGGCGACGGCAACGACCTGGACCGCGGGCCGGACGGGCCGGTGGTGAGCAACTTCACACTGTTCGCGCGCCTCATGGACGAGCCGCGTTACGCCAGGCTGCTGTATGGCGACCTAGCCGCCGTCGGCCAGTTGCTGCGCGCCGGCGACAACTTGCGTACGCTCCTGACACGCCGCGACTGGCACGTGCGCCTGGTGTACGGTTCGGATTATCCGCTGCCCGGCGTCATGCCGATTTTCGCGCCGCGCGCACTGGCGGCGGACGGATTCCTCAAGCCGGAAGAGGCGGTGTTTCTCGGCGAACTGCGCCGCTACAACCCGCTGCTGTTCGATTTCGCGCTCAAGCGCCTGCTGGCGGTGGAGGGCAAGGGCTTCGATGCGACGGTGTTTGCGTCGCGGCGGGTTTTTGCTGTCAGCAGGCGAGGGGTTTAATGTGTGGTGGCTCATCCGGCGCAATTCGCTGCGCTCATTGGCGCCCTACGCGGGTCGTGATCGACCACGAGTCGAGTAGGGTGGGCACGAAGTGCCCACGCGGAAGTTTGGCAATCGAATAAATGCGTGGGCACATGCGACGTGCCCACCCTGCGCCTCCTTCCACACGGTGGTGTTTGCGTCGCGACGGGTTTTTGCCGGGCCGGTTGCGGCGCAAACAATTAATTCAGCTTAAGGTAAACCCCCGGCTCTGCCGGGGGACCCACAACGGTTCGACCGTTACCGCGGTCAAGATTTTTTTCCCCTCCCCCTGAAAGGGGGAGGGCGAGGGTGGGGGTGCAATGCCGATGCGCGTGTCCGTGTTCACGCATAGCACCCCCATCCCCACCTTCCCCCTTCCAGGGGGAAGGAGAAAAAAAATCCGCCGCCTTCAGGCGGCTCACGGTGTTACTCGCGCCTTTGACGACTGCATGGATGCAGTTATGTAGGGTGGGACCTGCGACGCGCAGGGATGCGCGAGTGTCGCGGGAGACAGGAAGTCGGGAGCGACCCCCACCATTCTTAAGTCTTCATTCTCCGAATCCGCTCACACCCCTGAGCGACGGCGGTTCCTGTGTTCCCCAAGCCGGGTCGTACCATCCCAGGCGGACATAACGCGTCAGGCTCGACCATGGCCAATCCGTTGCGCGCGATACGTGGCCGTGTTTCACCGGGTTGAAGTGCAGGTAATCGAGATGGCGACGAAGATCATCGGTATCGCGGATGCAATGCTCCCAGAAGCGCCGCTGCCAGACCAGGCCTCGCCCTTTCGTTGGCGTGAGGGATTTGGATCGGCATGCGACGCGGTGGCCGCGAGATAGCGTTTCGAGAATATCCCCTTGATGCGGTTCCAGCGAGCGGAGAAGTCGGCATCGCCATCAGGCAGCGTCCAGAGGCAATGCAGGTGATCGGGCAGCAGGCAGATTGCGTCCAGCTGGAATGGTTGATGGGCACGAGTAGCGTGCAATGCCGCGCGCAGGCATGCGCGTGCGAGCGGTGTGGTCAGAATCGGGCGGCGGTCGAAGGTGACCAGTGTGAAGAAGTACGTTCCGCCGGCGATGCGGGCACGCGTGTAATCCGACATGGTCCCTCACGTCGTTTTCGGAATGGTGGGGCAGGGCCCCACCCTACATTATCGTCTAGCACCGTCCCTAAATATTTAACGTAGGGTGGGGCCCAGCCCCACCAATACAAAAAATTTTCAATCCGGCAGCGCGATCTTGCCGTCGGTGCTGAACTGGTAGTCGTGGAAAATGTGCTCGGCGCTGAGTATCTGGTAGCTGCCGTCCGCGGCCTTGCGGGTGGTGTCCTTGAGGCGGTAGGTGTAGTGGCCGCAGGTCCAGATGTCGAAGTTGCGCATGTGCGTGCACAGGCAGGTCTTGTCTTTGACAGACAGCTTTTTGGCATTCGGGTGCAGCGCGACTTCGCGGTTGTAGGCGTCGATGTAGGCGCAGTTGCCGTTGGCGTCGAGCAGGTAGCCGTAGGCCTCGCAGTTCGGGCGAATGCCGGCGCCGATGCCGGGGCTGCCCTTGAGCATGCGCATCGGGTAGCCGGTCGGCGAGATGGTGTTGACCTCGATCTCGTCTTCGCTCGCCTTGAAGTATTCCTGTTGTACCTTCTCCGGCAGGCCGCACTCGCGCGCCACGGTGAAGCGCGTTGCCACCTGCACGGCGGCGGCGCCGTGTTCGAGAAACCAGGCGGCGTCGCTGCCGGTGAAAATGCCGCCGGCCGGGATGACCGGGATATCCAGTTCCGCGGTCTTCAGGTACTGCTGCACCTCGGCGACGATCGTGCGCAGGTCGTGCTTGGCCCAGTCCAGGCCGAAACCGAGGTGACCGCCGGCGAGCGGCCCCTCCACGATGATGTAATCCGGCGGGCGATTGAGGCTGGCGTTCTTGCGCAGGAACAGCGCCAGGGCGCGCGGCGAGGAGACGATGATGCCGAGCCTGGCGTCGCGGAAGCGCGGATGGTCTTCCATCAGCGTGAACGAGCCGAGGTGCAGGCCGGCGCTGAGGGTGATGCCGTCGACGCCGGCATCGAGCGCGGCCTTCAGGCGCATGCGCAGCGTCTCGCGCGGCGCGTTCATGGTGAGCTTTTCCATGCAGTTGAGGAAGATCATGCCGTCGCCGCGCTTGGCCTGCATGGTGCGGCCCACGTGGTTGCGCGTGGCCTCTTCCAGCACCGCGAGGTCGAAGTGCACGGACGACTTGTCGCTGCTCGCGACGTTGGCCTTGTATTTCCTGAGTTTCGCGCTGATGAAGCTGGTGTCGAAGCGCCGATCCGAGACCGCATGCACCAGGGCGTCGGAGATGTGGCCGATGCCGCCGAGACGCGCGCCCTCGAGCGCCAGTTCGGCGGTCGAGATATCCACACCCATGCCGCCAATGATAATCGGCACCAGTTCCTGTTTGCCGAATCGCAGGCGGAAATCGTCAACGCGCTTCATGTTGATCCTTGGTGATTTGCCGGTGGTGCAGGGTCAATGCGGCGCGCTAGCGCGCCTGCACAGGTGCCTGGTCGGACCCCTGTTCACCACCTCGGCTAGGGATTGTACCTATATAGCGCGCCGATGGCACCGGGGAATGTGCCGGCCCGCGTGACGCGCGCATGGCCGCGGAGGCCGATGCCGGTGCGCTCGCGAGCAACCGAGTAACCCTGCTCCGATTCTGGCAATCAGGCGCGTTTGCGCCCGGTGATCATGGCGCGCACCAGGTTCTCGCGGTGCAGGCGGAAAACCGCTCCTGCGTTT
>DATEYP010000011.1:0-15131 GCA_035256085.1 Acidiferrobacterales bacterium | reverse complement strand
CGTGACGATCTTCTCCATGTGCCGGTTGATCTCGGCGATCCGCAGCAAGCCAACCAGGGTCAGCGAGACCATCAATAAAACGATGAGTGCAAACCCCATGATGACGCTAAGGTTCAGGGAGATTTGTGGCGTGATTTTCATGGCTGACTCGTGTGCGGTATTTTTCTTTTAGCGAGAATGCGTGCGCAGCGGCCGAAGATCGCGCGGCCATGATTGCGGACATAGGGAAAGAATAGCAGACAATATTCCGTCGCCAAGGCCTTGTAGAGTGCTGGAAAAATACAGAATGGATGGCTTTTCCGGGCTCAGACCCGGGTACCACCGAGATGGACCCAGCGCAGGCGATTGGCGTTGCTCACCACCGTCACCGACGACATAGCCATAGCGGCGCCGGCGGACAGAGCGCACCGGAGGCGACTGGGATGCCTATGATAGAAATATTTAAGAGGAAGGGAAAATGATCCTGTTGCGGAACAATAGTTTCGACAATGTATACCTGCGCGGCCACGTCAACGAATGCATCCTGTGCGCGGCGCAACGGTTCTCCGGCCTCACTTCGGAACCGGTATACTCTCCACGCGGCCTGCTGACCAAGTAATCCTGTCGGTCGCGCGAAATTCTCTCGCCAGCGATCTCACCCCTGTTACAGGAAGCAAAACGCACACAGACGCTCTCTGCCGATTGAGAGACAAAACACCCGGGCAAGGGAACTGCACCGCATGACAAAGAAGCGGCCGATACGGAAGTTACGGCGGCTGACCGTCCGGAAAAAACATGTTCATCCCTGCCATGCCTTCTCCCCTTCCAGAACGGGCAACACCCCGGCTGGCGGATGCCAGCCGGGGCGAAATCGCTGCGCCACACTAACTTGTTATCATCGTCGCCCGGCTATTTCTTGGGCGCAATTTCATCCATTCTCTTCTCCAGCGCCTCAAGCCGCTTCATGGCCGCGTTCACCTTCACGAAGTCGAAGTAGCTGACGTTCTTGGCCGGCAAATCCCGGTCCGAGCCCCAGACGATCCACGAATCATCGTAGTTGCGGACCTTCTGATACCCCGCCTCCCGCAGCACCGCGTAGGTCTGAGTGGAGCGCGTGCCGGTCTGGCAGTAGGCCACCACCTCCTTCTTGGGGTCCACACCCTTGTACAGTTCCTTGAGCGCCGCCGTGTCCTTCAAGGCCATGCCCTCGCGGTCTTTGACCGTCTTCTCGGCCAGCTTTTTCGCCGCCTCGGGATCCTTCCACGCCGTCTCATACGGGATGTTGGCATGGTTGGCGGCCGCGATATACCCGCCACGCAGCGCGCGGATGTCGTCGCCCGAATTCTCTTTCACGGTGCGCGTATCGAGAAACTGGATTTCCTTGTTCTGTAGGTTTTTCTTGACGTAGTCGGTTGTCGCGATGACGTCCGCTCGCACCTTGGCGGTGAACTGCGCCGCCGGGAGTTTGCGTGGCTCGTTCGTCAGCGGGTGTTTGCCCGCCGTCCAGTCGTCGAAGCCGCCGTGGTAGACCTTGACCTTCCCGGCCCCCAGGTACTCGAGGATCCAGAAAACCACGTCGGGCCCCGTGTCGCCCTTGGCGCCGTAGACGATGAGCTCGTTCTCGCGCGTGATGCCCGCTTCTCCCAAGATCTTCTCGAGCTTGTTCACCGGCAGGACGCGCGCATCCACGTCCCGCAGGCCCACCGCCCCGCCCTTTTCGCCAAGGACCACGGCGCCCGGAATGAGTCCCTTCTTGTAATCCGACATCGCACGTGCATCCACCAGCACGACGCCGGGCTTGTCCTTGTTCTTAATAACGTAGTCCGTGTCCACGATCACGTGATGCGCGTAGGCCGTCCCGATCCCGGCACCCAGAAAAAGACCCAACAGCATTCCTGCCATACAGATTTCCCATTTGTTGTGCCGCTTGTTCATAACGCACCTCCATCGTTTTTGGAATGTTCTACAACGCCTCCAGCACCAAACTGAACCCACTGCGCCATGGCCGGAGACACCCGGTACTACACTGAAACCCTCGCACGCGGCCTTCCTTTCGGTTCACCGGCAACCCGGCGCGACGGTCTTCAACGCTGCTGTTCAGCCGACGGAGCAAGCGGGTCGGCTTGCTGAAACTCCTGCACCAGGCGCGTAATCGCTTCCACTGGATAACGGCGGCGACCGCCCGGTGTCAACACGCTCGGAATCTTCCCGCCACGCACCCAGCGGCTGACGGTGTTCGGCGACACCTCCAACAACTCTGCCACCTCCGCCCGGGTGAAATAGCTTTTGTGTTTGTGACTGTATGTGGGTTCCACCGGACCTGGCTGCCTCCCTGATTTCTGGCGCATGGCGCTGCACGCCACACATCACTTATGGAGCATGCTGTGTCCTAATATGTGATCTCTAGTTAACAATGATTACCTATCGATGAAAATGATGTATTTGCATCATTTTGCAGCAAATCGGAAAACGGCAGAGTGGTCTGGGATAAGTCAGGATTTCCGCAGCCCCAGCGGGTCACCCGCCCGTAGCGGAATATTGCCTCTTTCGGAATCCGAAAATGGAAAACCTGGTCTCGGTCATTATTCCCAATCGCAACGGCGCAACCACGATAGGAAAATGCCTGGACGCCGCCCTGGCGTCGCGGCATGCCAATTTCGAAGTCATCGTGGTGGACGACAGTTCCGATGACAATTCGATCAGCGTGATTGCGCACTATCCCTGCAAGCTGCTGCGGCTGTCGAAGCACGGCGGCGCGGCCCTGGCCAGAAACCTGGGGGCACAGCATGCCCGCGGCGCCATGCTCTTTTTCACGGACGCCGACTGCCTGCTGCAGCACGATACCCTCGCCCTGGCGGTCGCAACGCTGGCGGCCGCGAGCCCGGGGGCGAAAGTCCATTGCGCCAACAACGGCGCCTGGATCGTGGGCGGGACCTATACGGTGGCGCCTTACGACCGGCGCTTCTGCAGCCGCTTTCAGTCGGCTTTCATCCATTACTTTGAAACCAGGCGCGCGCCGGCGGCCGATTACATCGCCACCCACGCACTGGCCATGGACGCGGACAGCTTCCGCCGCCATCAGGGATTCGCGCAAGGCCCGCTGCCGATCCTGGAGGACGTGGAATTCAGCCACCGGCTGCGGCGCGCCGGTTGCCGGTTGGTGATGAACCCCGCCATCCAGGTGCAGCATATCTTCGACTATTCGCTGTTCCGGTCGCTGCGCAATGCCTTTATCAAATCGATGTACTGGACCGGC
This sequence comes from Acidiferrobacterales bacterium, assembly GCA_035256085.1. Classification (GTDB taxonomy): domain Bacteria; phylum Pseudomonadota; class Gammaproteobacteria; order Acidiferrobacterales; family UBA6901; genus UBA6901. Next base: position 11,896 of record DATEYP010000011.1, on the reverse strand, counting down.
TACACCATCGGCAACCGGGATCTGCTGGCGGATTCCGGCACCGCCTCGGTGGCACTCAAGGTCAACGTGTGCGTCTCTGTTTTCAACGGCCTGGTGCTGGCTGGCTATTTGCTGAGCGGCAAGACGGAACTCCTGGCGCTCCTGTCCCTGGCGCTTGCGTTCAACCTGTTCGTAAACCGCGGCCTGCTACTGGCCTTCCAGCGCGCCGAAGGTTTGGGCTTTGCGCTCAGGGCCGCGCTGTATTATCTGCTGCTCTATCCCGTGGCCGTGGCCGCCGGCGCCGGCGCCGGGTTAATGCTCTATTTCCGCAACCCCGGCCAGTTCCGGGGGAACGCTGATGATGACCGGACCAACGAAGCAGGGCTTCTCAGATAATGACAAGACGAACGAAGGCCGCTCCTGCGACCGCCATGGATGGCGGAAGTGCGGGAAACGCAGGAGCAGTTTTTCCGCCGCATCCTGCGCTCGCGGCATTCGTACGTCCCTGTACAGCATAGGGCTGCATTGATGTATTCGTGGCTCCGCCATGCCGGCTCGATTCTCTGGAAGCGCCAGCCCATCCAGCTCACCTTCTTTGTCACCCGCAAGTGCAACGCCCGCTGCCCGTTCTGCTTTTACCTGCAAAGCACCGCGGCCGTTGAGCCCGACGCCAACGAACTGTCGCTGGAGGAAATCCGCAAGCTCTCGCGTTCGCTGGGGCCGCTGCTGTGGCTCGCCTTTTCCGGCGGTGAAATCTTCTTAAGAAAGGATCTGGTTGAAATCAGCCGGGTCTTCTACCGGCAGAACCGCCCGGCGATCATGCTGTATCCCACCAATGGCCTGCTGCCGGAATTAATTTACGAGCGCACGGCGCAGATTCTGCGCGACTGCGGCAACAGCATCGTGGTCGTCAAACTCTCGCTCGACGGCGTGCACGGGGCACACGATGCGCTGCGCCGCACCCCGGGCGGCTTCGACAAGGTCATGCAAACCTACCAGCGGCTCGCCGAACTGCTGGATGAGCATGCCAACTTTGAACTCGGCATCAATACCGTTTTCTGTTCCGAGAACCAGGATCAGATGGATGAAATCATCGAATTCGTGCAGGGCCTGGAACATGTCCGCACGCATACCATCTCCCTGGTACGCGGCCAGCTGACGGACGCGCGCTACCAGGAAGTGGATCACGCGAAATACGAGCGGGCCATCGGCAAGCTGGCCGCGAATCTGCGCAACCGCACGACACCGACCTACCGTTTCCGCGGCGCGCGCCTGAAGGCGGCCCAGGACATCCTGCAACGCCAGCTGATCCACCGTACCCTGCTGGAGCAAAGAAGGCTCACTCCGTGCTATGCCGGAAGACTGAACCTGGTTCTGACGGAGAGCGGCGAGGTATATCCCTGCGAGCTGCTCGCAGAGAGTCTCGGCAACGTCCGGGAATACGACTACGACCTGCGGAAAATCCTGCGCTCGGAAAAGGCCGGCACGGCCGTGCGCGCCATCCGCGACCAGCGCTGTTACTGCACCCACGAGTGCTACTACATCACCAATATTCTATTCAATCCGGGAATGTATCCCGCGCTCGCCCGGGAGTACTTGCGCCTGTAGCCGGCCGGCGCGCGCGCCGGCGCTGGCCTTGCGGCCGAACAGCCGGTCCCGGGTCCAAAGCCAAAACAGGCTCTTGATGCCGGCCAGGGCGGCGCGCAAATCGTTGCGGTTGCGCAAGCGGAACAATTGGCGCACCAGAAATCCCGGCCGCGAGTAGAAGCGCCGGAAGGCCAGCTGGCGCAGCGCGTGGATTTGCTCGCGCGTCATGCTGTAGGGCACAAACGCCGCGCCCTGGTAGGTGTAGTCGCGCAGGTCGCGCGAGATCGTGCCGTACTTCGCAGCGTTCTCGTACAGATCGGTCCCGGGGAACGGCGTGAGCGCATGAAAATTGGCGAGATCAGGATTGAGTTCGGTCGCGAACTCGATGGTCTTCAGACCGTCCTCATAGGTTTCGCCCGGAATCCCGAACAGAAACGGTGTGCTGACGCGCAGTCCCACGGCCTGGGCCGCGCGTACCGCCGCGCGGATCTGGGCAAGCGTCGAGCCCTTGCGCAGGGTGTTCAAGTTCTTCTGCACGCCGCTCTCGGCGCCGAGCAGGATGGCCCAGCAGCCCGCCTCCTTGAACGCTTGCAGCAGCGGCTTGTCCACCTGGTTCACGCACGCCGAAGCGAACCAGGTGAAGTCGAGCCCGCGCGCCTTGATCCCGTGCGCCAGCCGCAACGCGCGGTCGTGATCGGCGGCGAGCGTGTCGTCCAGGAATTTGATCTCGCGGTAGCCCTGGCCGAGGCAATGCTCGATCTCATCGAGCACGTTCTCGACACTGCGGTAACGCACGCCGCGCGCACCGGCGCGCCGGCGCTTGTCGATCTGGAAGCAGTACAGGCAATTGCGATCGCAGCCGCGCGCGGTCAGCAGCACCGTGACCGGCTTGCGCCGGTAGGTGCCGGGCGGCGGCAGGTAGGACTCGCAGTCAGGCAGGAGCTCGCGCGCGGGGAACGGCAGCGCGTCCAGATCCTCGATGAGCGGGCGCGGCGGGTTCTTGACGATCCAGGCGCCGTTATTGGCGCAATGGACTTTCTCGGCGTCGCGCAGGGATGCGCCAGTGCCGCGAGACGACTGCATGGATGCAGGAGGTAGAGCAACGCCGGGAGCAGTTGCCGAGACAGGACGTCGAGAGCGGCCGCCGCGCCGGAACACCACCCCGAGCACGCCGTCGAGGCTGCGACCCGACTCCAGCCGCTCGAGCAGCTCGGGAACGGTGAGTTCGCCTTCGCCGGTGACCACCGCGTCGAAAAACGCGCCGTCATGCAGGCACTGCTCCTGCAGCGCGATCGGATACGGGCCACCGGCACAGGTAAAGATCTCCGGGTTCAGCCGCTTCACAGCCTCGGCGGTTTGCATGGCCTTGTTCCAGCCGAAGGTCGTCGCGTAGATGCCGGCGAAACGCGGATCGAACTCGCCGACGCGCCGCAGAATTTCCTGCTGCGTCAGGAACGCGCCGTTGAAGAAGCGCACCTCGTGCCCGGCCTTGAGCAGCACTGCCGCGATGTAGAGCATGCCGAGCGGCTGCCAGTAATTGACCTGCGAGCCGGCCGTCTGGCGCGGAAACAGCTCCTGCGGCATCCACGCGGGAATGATAAGCGCGCATCTCACGGCACACCTCCCGCCGCGACGGCGGCACACCTCTGCGTGTCACGCCCCAGCAGCGCTTGCGCCGCCGCGAGCCCGGAGGCGATGGCCTGATCCATGTTGTAATAGCGGAACCGCCCGCCGCGGCCCGCGACCTGCAGGTTCTCAAACCGCTCCAGGTAATCGCAGAGAATCTGGCTGCGTTCCTGGTACCCCACCTCGAACAGTGGATAGGCCGCGGGAATTCTCACCACCATACCGTCACGCGCCTCGTGCCGGCGGATGAACCCGAGTTGTTCGAGATGCAGCACGGTCGTTTCAATCAATTCGGCATCGGATGCATTCCACGTGGCGTCGCCGCGAAAACAGAAGCGTTCGGTCACCAGCAGCGTGCGCCCCGGCGGCGCCATCGCGGCGCTCCAGTTGGTCGGTTCGTGCAACCGGCCGAAGGGAATGTCCTTGCCGGGAAAGTAGATCCAGGTCTGGTCGGTCGCCCGCTCACGGTCGAGCATCACCGTCACGATTACGAGATCGCGGTAGCGCAACCGTGCCGCCGCCGCACGCACCTCGGCCGGCGCGTGCGGATGCAACGCGTGGACGAGCTGCGTGAGCGGGATGCTGGAGAGGAAGGTGTCGGCCGCAAACTCGCGCGTCCCGTCTCCATGGTGCGCGCTGACGCCCTCGATGCGCCGACCGTTGTGATGAACGCGCACGACCCGGGTATCCGTGAGCACTTCGCTTAACGGCTCGATGGACTGTCGCAAGCGCTCGGCGATGCGGCCGATCCCGAGCCGCGGGTACAGAAACCGGTCCACGAGCGTCGGCAGTGCGGGGCCGCGCTTCACAAACGCACGCTGGATGGCGGCGCCCAGAGACAGGCCCTGGACACGTTGCGCCATCCACTCGGCGCTAATGTCGCGGCAGCCGATGCCCCAGACCTTCTCGCTGTAGTCACGGAAATAAAGCTCGAACAACGGCCGCCCGAACTGGGCCACGACCCAGTCTTCCAGCGACACCAGCGGCGCGGGCCGCAGGCGCCGCGCCATGCTCGCCGCGGCATACCCCAGCAGTATCGCTGCGCTGGTGCGCAGGCCGAGCCCAAACAGCGCGCTCAGGGGGCGGAGCGGATACTCGATCCAGTTGCCGCGCAGGTAGATGCGACTGGTGCGTGGCACCGTGATAAGTTCGTCGCCGAGCAACTCGCGCACGAACCGCTCGACCTGCGTGTCATGCGTGAAGAACCGATGCCCACCTAGATCGAACCGGAAACCGTCGCGCGCCACGGTGCGCGCCAGTCCGCCGACGGCGTCTCCGCCTTCCAGCACCTGCACGCGCCGGCCGGCTTGCGTGAGTGCGTGCGCACCCGCGAGGCCGGCGAGCCCGCCGCCCAGGATGAGACAATCGGTTCCGCGCTTCATGGGCCTGTCCCGGGCGGCCTGGAGGCGAGCGCCGTTCCACCGCTCAGCCCGGACGCCGGCGCCGGACGCCGTTCACGCCGGCATGCTCATTTTCCATAACCGCCCGCGCCCGCGCTTTCCGCCACTGGCGCACCGCCGGCAACTTGCTTGGCGCCGCCACTATGCGACGACACGGCGTAGCCCATCAGGAACCCGATCCAGGTCGCGGTGACGACAACGACGATCCAAAGGCTCGACTTGTTCATAGGTCTTTTCCTCAGGCCGCCGCTTTTTTGATCTTCCAGATATATTTGCCGCTCTGGCCGGTTTTTTCGACGATCTCGTTCCCGGTGGTATCGCACATGGCGGCGACGGATTCACCGGAGGAGGGATTATCGAATAACAGCTCCAGCATTTCCCCCGCCTTCATTTTCTCCAGCGCCTTCTTGGTGTAGAGCTGGGGATGGGGGCAAACATAGCCGCAGCAGTCCAGCACGTATACACCTTCACCCTTCTTTTCGAATTTCATTGGTTAACACGCCTCCTGTTAGGCCCGCATTACACTTCGAAGGCGGCCATTTCCTTGGCCATCTTTCTCTCTGTCCACCAGTTAAAGAATTTTACGCCGATATAGGCGCCGCCGACCATGCCGGCCCCGAACATCCACCCCGAGACATCGCCTTGGGACACGCGCACGAAAAACGCGCCTACGTTGCACCCCAGGCCGAGACGCGAGCCGATGCCCATCAAGGTGCCACCGATGATGGCCCACATGGCGAGTTCGCGGGTCGTGCCCTTCCACTTGAACTCGTTGTGCAGCAGCGCCATCACCGCGGCGCCAAAGATCAGGGCGAGCGACATCCAGTCGGCCGGGTTGATGAGCGGATTGGGAAGGCCGTTCTCCAGGCCGAAATAGATGTTGTCCATGTTGTCCGCGCCGAGCTTATTGAACACCCAGCCCACCCACTGTGCCTCCTGGGTGGTGACATACCAGTAGCCGGGGTCGAACACCGTGCCCTTGGCGGACAGCCCGTAGGTGATGCCCATTTCCTTCATCAGCGTACCGAAATTGGTCACCCCGAATTTGAGCTGCATCCCCTTCATCACATACATGTGCAGTCCGGCGGCAATACCGAGCGCGAGGCCCGCGATCGCCGTGCGCTTGGAGGCCATGATCATGCTCCAGTAACCGGTGAGCTCCACCCCCAGTCCCGCCGTGGGCAAATGCGCCTCGGCGCGCTTGCGCAGATAGCCTTTGCGGTACCAGATCAGGTAGACCGCGATCAGCGCCGCTCCCGCGGGCAGGACAATGCCCACCAGCACATCGCCGACATAGGCGCCGACGAACCCTTTGCCCATTCCCAACCACTGGCTGAACAGCAACACCGGCTGGTCCCACACGTAGCCGGCGAGATACTGGTCTACCCAGCCGTCGCCGGCGGTGATCGCCGCCGGCAGGCCCTTGGCCACCGCCGACTGGTGCCAGGAGTACGGCACCAGGTTGTTGGCCCAGCCGCTGATGTCTGCAAACACCGCCTGCGAGACGCTGATCGACAGTATCACCAGCATGGCCGTGACATTGCCCTCGCCACTTTTGTACAGCGAGCCCGAGGCACAGCCGCCGGTAAGCACCATGCCCACCCCGAAAATGAAGCCGGCGATCACCGAGTGGATGCCGTAGGGCGCGGGATGGAAGGTGCTGTTGCCGGTGGCCGTGACGAAGGCCGACACCGTGCCGAACAGCACCATGGCGATCATGATGCCCACCGCCATGCGCGGCACGCCCACGGCGAACAGGTCACGGAACGCCGAGGAGAAGCAGAACCGGCCGTACTGCAGACACATGCCATAGACGAAACCGAACCACAGATAGGCCGCGAGATAAATGTAGTACTCGTGGATCGAGTAGGTCACTAAGGTCAGCAACGTCAAAAAACCGATGATGACGAAGGCCCACACCTGATTTCGTTTCGGAACGCTTTCCATCAGCTGTCTCCTGAATTGTGAATATTTATACTTGCGGCGCCTTCGGCGCCGGCAAGTACACCTGCACGAAGGTTCGATAACCAAAAACATTTTCCGAAGCGATGAACTCCCGGGACAGACCATAACCCTGCAGCCGCTGTCCGACGGAAGCCGGCAGGGGTTGGGCGGGATCGCTGGCGATCACCACCACGGCGCTATCCCCCGTGGCATCCATCCCGGCCGCATAGTACGCCGGGTTCTGGTACGCCCAGGTAAACCGCAAAGACGATTTACGCAGCGCCTCCACGGCCGGCACCGCCACTGAATCGTGACGCATGACGATGCGCTTGGAAGTGAACAAATCCAGTATCGGCACAGAGACCGCCGGATTGACGAGGGCATGGAGCTGCGGCAGGACGATGACCTCCACCCTGTCCGCCTGCAGCGAATCGAGATACGCACCGGCCTGCTTCAGGTTCGCGGCGCTCGCCTGCTGCGCAAACGGCAGGAACCCGAAAACCATGAGCACGACCGACGAGGCCACGATGCACAGGACGACAACCTTTCTGACTTCCGCGTCCCGGATCTCGCGCAGCCCATAGGAGGCCATCAGCGCCAGCATCGGGAATACCGGCAGCAGGTAACGGATACGCTTGATCTCCATCAGCACCAGCAGCAGCGGCAGCCACAGAATGATGGCGTAGCGGGAATCCCTCTGCTTGAAAGCGGCGTAGGCGGAAAACAGCGCCGCGCCGGTAATAAACGGATGAATTTGAAACAGGAAGGTCGAGGTGAAACTCTCTTCCCAGCGCCTGAGACCGGGCGCCTGATAGCTTTGCAGCAGCTCAAGCTGCCGCAGGATGACGTCAAGGTTCGAGAGCGCCACGACTCCGATCAGGATCCCAGACGCCACGGCCAGCGCGCCGGCGCGGAGCCACACCGAGCGCGGCCCGTTCCAGTGGCGCGCGAGAAAAACAACCGGCAGCACACTCAGCATCAGCCAGGTGGAATACTTGGTCCAGAAGGCGAGCGTCACCACCACGGCCGCCAGCGCCAGTATTCTGGTCCCGCCGTGCTCCAGGGCCTGGATGGTCATAAAGACCGCCAGGGTGAGAAAAAACATCGTGGGCACATCCACCAGCATGAGCGGCACCTGCGCGAGCAGGTACGGCATGCCGAGCAGCAGCGCCCCGGCGTAAAACCCGACGGCCGCGTCCCACAGCGTTTTACCGATGTGGTAGGTCAGCACCACGGTGCCCGAGAACAGCAGCGTGGTAAAAACCTGGATAAAAATCCGCTCCTCTCCCAGCAGACTGAAGATCAAACCATAAAGCAAAGGCACCAGCGGCAGGTCCGTCCACGCGCTGATTTGTCCGCCCCACTCGGCGAGGAAATAGTTGACGCCGTAGAGTTCGACATGCTTGGCCTGGGTGAAATACCGGGCGGTATCCACGATGACCTCGGGCTCGGCCCACGACAGCGCGCCCACGGCGAAGGACAAAACGAACAGCACGCTCGCGGGGCGGCGCCCGGGAAATGGAACTCTCGCCAGCACAGCGGCCAGCAACAGCCCGACCACCAGGATGGGTGTGATCCTGAATACATCGGCGTCGCTGAACACCCACTGCCAGCTTGTCAGGCGGTTGTCATCCTGCGCACGCAAGACGAAAAGCGTAAGGAACACCGCCAGGGACAGGAGCATGACCGCGGCCTGCGCCAAGGGAGCGATCGTCGCCCCGGACGTCCAGCGCGGCCGGGAAAGCGAATCGCGTAAAGTAATGGGTGCCGTTCCGTTCACTCTTCAGTTCGCCTCAGCACGTTCCAGGCGCCGTTATTGGCGCAGTGGACTTTGTCGTCCGGCCACCGGCCGCACGCCTCACCAGGAAATGACCTTGTCGCTCGCAAAGATTTTATCCACGAGCGCGTCATACGCAATTTCCTTTTTCCTGAGGTCGATCACCTCCACCTGGTGATCTCCGGCCAGCGCCTCGATCCATTCACGGGATGAGGCGTTCACGCCATCATTTAATAGATAAAGTATCTTCACGACCCTATCCCTCTGGTCCACCCGCAACCGGCGGGCGCCGGCTACAGGACGATCACCCGGTCGGCGTTGTGATTCATCATGGCGTTGTGCAACTGGCTGCCACAGACGATCTTCGGCGGCAGGCCCTCGGCCTTGACTCCATGCATCTTGGCACTGTGATCGCACACGCTCAGCGATACACCCTCAAGCCCGGCCAGCGATACCAGGGTCTGGTTTTCCAGCAGCCTGGTGCCTTCGTCCATGGTGAAAATGATGACCTGATGGTTTTTGGCCAAGGCGGCACGGGTAATTCCGGCAACGTCTTCCAGGTGTCTTGCGGTATTGAGCAGGATCCCGAGCTTCACCGTTGTCTCCCGCTCCTGCGGGCATGGATGGCTATCGCCTGTCGGTCATCGAACCCGTGCGATGGTGGCTGGCGCACGCCACGGCGAAGGATCGCCGAGAACATGTTCTTCAACGTTTTGCTCATTCCAGCCCCCCACCGCAACAATGGTTTCTCATGTGTCGTAATGGTTCAGAAAGTATTACTTCGATGACTAGCGAAGGAAATGATGTAGATGCATCATTTTGGGGGCAAGTATGCGCACACCCTGGCGGGTATCTCGCCGGCGCTTCCGGGAATACTGACTACGAGAATTTGCTGCGGGTACCAAGCTCGAATGGCTATTCTTATGCAAGCCTGCTTTCCTAATACGCCAGGATATGGTCGTATTGGGGCAGCCTTCGGGCGATTTCCGCAGTAGCCAAATACTCCATATCCGCGTTTCCCTGGTAATTTGTGTACATCTTCACTTCCATTTCCTGCAGCGTCTCCCGGTGCAGCGTGGTTTCCTCCGTTGGTTGCAGTTTTCTGTCTAGCACATACACATCCACTGCATCGTCCACCAGTATCAGGCCCAATGACATCCTGAGCGCCTCGGCTTGCCGGTCGCGCACCAATACCGCGATCTTTTTTTGCACATGACCTCCTCTTCCGCGCTACCTCACCGGATCGCGGGTCGTACACCCATCCCGCCTGGATTTAGATAAGGTTGTGGCGGTAGGCATAGGCCACCGCCTCCAACTGGCTATGCACTCCCAGTTTCCCAATAAGGTGCTGGATGTGGTTGCGCACCGTCGCGGGGCTGATACACAGTTGCCGGGAAATCACTGAAGAGGCATGACCCTCCGCCAGCTGGCGGAGGATTCCGCGTTCGCGCGCGGTCAAGGGGTTATCGGGTGAAGGCGACAACGACTTATTCTGGATGCGCCTTCCCTCCGGACTGCATGACTTCTGCCGGCAGGACTGCTCCGACAACTCGCACAGGTCGGCGTTTTCTCCTCGATACAACAGGTGCACCACGGTCCACAGGTCCTGCTGCGGCGATGGCACCAGTGCCGTGCGCACCGAGAGTTTCTGCGATTTACCCCGGCCTTTACCGAAGCGGAGCGAAAACGCCTGGGGGGCGGAACCACCCTCGGCCAACCGCGCCATACAGCAGCCGGGTTTACAAAAGGGCTGGCCCGACAGCGTGCAGGCATGGACCACGTCATAGCAGGCGCGCCCCAAGGCGTCCTGCCTGGGAATCCCAAGCTGGTTTTCACACGCTTCGTTCCAGAAGACAATCTGTTCTTTCACATCGACGGCGAACACACCATCCGTTGAACGCGAAAACAGATCAGCAAGCAGAGACACAGCGGAATCCCTTCATGGTGGTTAAATTCCTCCTGACTGCATCGGTTACCGCAACGGTTTTATTGATTTTCGTATACTGGCAAAAAATCTAGGCCAATAATATGGATGCATCATTGATGCATATCAATAAAGTGGAAAACGGAGACTAAGAATGCAAACCAAACACTATTTTTTATATAGATATGGTGAAGCGCATAAGGAGCCGCTTAACTACCCCCTGCTGTGAAGCCACTTATCCGATGTCGTCAGCCCTTATGGGCGCACCCGCGCCACATTCCCAACCCCCCGCTGGCCGGAGACTGACGGTGTGGCCGAATGGCCTTGCCACTCACATTGATAACGCCAGCAATCCAGGCGCCGTTAAAGTCCATTGCGCCCATAACGGCGCCTGGATTGGCACAGTGGACCTTGCCTGCGCGCGGCTCACTGAATCATTCCGATCTCAACATGAGGCACAAAAATGGATAGACACACTGCGTACAGTGCGCATCTAATTATGACAGGACGAACGAAGTAGGGCTTCATTTATGGGACGCAGGCACGCGATGATTTCTCGTGCATCCAGGCATGAGACGGATCGATGTCTTGCTGTCCAGGCGCCGTTATGGGCACAATGGACTTTATCTACAATGTCTAGGCTGACTTGAACCACCGCCGCCGGTTGGCGTTGCTCACCACCGTGACCGACGACAGGGCCATCCAGGCGCCTTTATTTGGCGCAGTGGACTTTGGCGGCACCGGCGATCATCGGGTTGAGCAGCAGGCCAAACAGCGGATAGTGCGCGCCGGCGGCGATCGGGATGCCGAGGAGTTGTTGAAGAACGCGCCAACTCAGGACAGGAGATTTTGCAGGAAGCCGAGCAGCACCAGCACCAGCTCCGCGAGCCCGATCGCGATCAGCGTGAAGCCGAGCACCCTCGACCAGTACACCGCCCGCGCCGAAGGCGCGGGGACGAGAACCTCATCGAGCCTGCCTTCACGCACCAGTCGGTCGTACTCCACCGGGCGTTCGATCTTGAACTCCTCGAGCGGCACACAGCCGGTGAACATGACGATGTCGAGCGGGAACTTCTCGGGACGGAAGTGACTGTTGAAGAAGTGCACGCTGAACAGGAACACCGCCGCCAGAAACGCCTCCTCGCCGTGCACGATGGTAGCGACGTTGAACACCCAGCCCGGCAGGAACCGCCCGAAGAACCCCGGGAACCACAGCATGAGCCCGGAGACCCCGATCACGAACATGCCCCAGAACGGCGCCCAGTAGTCGAACTTCTCCCAATAAGTCCAGCGGTCGAACACCGGCCGCGGGCCGCGGCCGTGGAACCAGCGCCACATGGCGGCGAAATCCCTGAAGTCCTGAAGCCGCGGCAGCAGCGACTCGGGTCCGAACCAGCGGAAGCGCCGGTCGCGCACCGCCTTGACGAGCACCGCGATCAGGTGGCCAAAGAAGAGCAGCGCGAACGTCACCGCGGCGACACGGTGGATGACGGCCGCGATCTGGGGGCCGCCGAGGAGCGACATCACCGTCGGCGCCCAGAAACTGTCGGCATAGAGCACCGTGGTGCCGGTGAGCACGAGCGTCATCACCGCGACGGCGAGCAGAAGGTGCGCGGCCCGCACCGGCGCGCCGAAGCGGCGTACATACTTGCCCGAAGT
>DATEYP010000010.1:0-7766 GCA_035256085.1 Acidiferrobacterales bacterium | reverse complement strand
CGTCGAACGCAGCTTGCCCAGGGTTACCGAGGCCTTCATGCCGATGAACCGCTTCTGCACGCGATTCTGTATCTGCTTCTCCAGCTTCGCGAAGCCGAGGCCGGTGACCGGAATCGGACCGATGCCGGGGAAGAGCACGTTGCCGTCGCGCGTGACTTCGAGTTCGTGCTCGGCGTTTTCCTTGCCGAACAGCTGCACGAGAATGGTGTCGCCGGGCCCGACCACGTAATCCGCCGGGATGGGAATGTCGGTGGGCGCCGCGAAGGTTTTCCTGGCGGCGCTGAACAAATCGTAGCCGAACGGCTTGAGCGGTTCCTCGATCGGCAGCAGCTTGACGCTGACGCGCAGCCCCTTGAACGCCGGCTCGGCTTCGATGCGCTCGGCGGCCTCGGCCTCGTTCAGGCCCTTGAGCACGATGCGCCCGGCTTTCTCCAGCGTCAGTGCGCCGAACTGATCGAGGACGATGAGCTTCTGGTCCGGGACAAGTGCGTCTTCCTCGGGCGTCTCGGGGCCGATTCTGCTGCGCGCGGCGGCTTCGTCGGTTTCCGGCAACTCACGCCGGAACCGAATCAGGACGGTGTCGGCGGCCTTGAGGCGCGGAAGCAGAGGCGTGCCGGTCTCGGTGGAATCGCCCGTTGTCGCCTGTGGTTCCTGCGTGCCGGCCGTTTCTGGCTGACCGGATGTGGTTCTTGTCGCGCCAGGGCTGCGTTGCAGTGAGCGCAGCAATGCGTCGCGCTCCGCCGGCGGCAGTTGCTGCAGCAGCTGTAGCTGCTGCTCTTTGGTCAGCGCCGGGGATGCGGCGTGCGCAGGCATCGCAAGAAGAAATACACCGGCGACGAGCATGCCGCGCCAACACAACCGCCAAACCTTCATGCCAGCCTCATTTAATTTATGGAAACTCTGATTAAGTCCGTAACCCGTCATGGCGGCGAAAGACGGCACCTAGTGTAGTACTTCACCATTTCCGGCACTTGGCCTGATCCGGTCGTAGGTCGGCCTTCAGGCCGACATGTCGGGCTAAAGCCGCAACCAGGCCATCCCTGGCCTGCGGCCCTCGCCTCGATCCCATCGGCGAAGCCCGACCTACAGGGGCTCCGGGTACATCGTAATATGTTCCAAACAGTGGGTAGCGCTGCGCTCCACCCATACGGTCTGTAGTTCCGAACTAAACGCGTGGGCACAAAAGCGTGCCCACCGGGCTAGCGCGCGCCGAGCGCCCGCTTCGCCTTGGTGACGTCTTTTTGCTTCACCCAGAGCAAGGCGCCGAAGCGGTTCTTGCCGGCACACACCGCGTCCACCGCGGTCACATTGATGCGCGCCTCCGCCAGTTTATCCAGGACGCGGGACAAGGCCCCGGGCCGGTCGTCGCCTTGCACAAGAAATCCCGATTTCCTGGCGCGCAGCATGAGCTTGCTGCGCCGCGCCGCCGCCTTAAACGCAGCGGTGTTTTCGGGAACGAAATCGATCTGCGCGCCGCGTTTGTCCGGGAATCCCGTAAACGCGAGCAGATTCACACCTTGCTCGCGCAAGGAATCCAAAATACGCGCTGCTTCCCCGCGGCGATTCGGGACGTTCATGGCGAAGTAATCGATCTTACGGACTGTGCTGGCCATAGATCCTCCTTGTGATGGGTCGGACAGTGACACCATTGTCACGCCGTGCCGCAGGGTGGGCAAACAGTTGCGGACCAAACGCGTGGGCACGAACAGCGTGCCACCCTACCGGGCTGGTATCCGAAGGGTTGCGCTGCGCTCCACCCATCCTACGGTTTGGATATTCAGGGATTCCTTATTGATGTCCATCCAACCCAGCCCCGGTGGGGGATATTAGCGACTATGGTTGCGGCCTGACAAGCGCGACGCCGGGTGCAATACGGGGCCGGTGCATCCAGTATGCCGCTAATTGGCGAAATCCGTGAGCAGACCGATTTCGCCTGCATCCAGCGCCAGCCGTTGCTCGATCAGCCGGTACAGGTCGCCGGGCGACTCGACCATCTGCCCGACGTCGCGGGTCGCCTCTACAACGGCGAGACTCGCATGCTCCTGTGTATCCTTGGTCAACATGGATGCGAGCGGAATCGAAATGAAAAGTCCGCGATCGAGAAATTCTTCTTTCGGCCGGTTCGGCTGGGTCTGGTCGTTTTCGTTGGTGCGCGTGAACCAGATGCCCGCTTCGATGCCGGAATGAAAGCGGCGCTTGAGTTCAAACCGCACGCCTTCGTCCTTGGCCAGAAAACGACCGGCGCGTGCGGTCGCGGTGATGCCGTATTCGGGAATCCGGTAGTGGAAGGCGAGCAGCGCCGTGGCCACGGAATAATCGCGAAAACCGAAATCCTTTTCCGGGGCGCGTTGCCGCAGCCAATCGACCGACAGGTCCGCTGCCCAGTTGCCGCGCCTTGGCAAGTACAGTACTTGCCCGCCGGCGCCGGCGAACATCTCTTCATAGTAACCGGCCGACAAACGGGCGTAGATGCGATCGGCAAGTTGCGAATATTTGTTGAGCAGCAGCCCGTTGAGTTTCAGGCGGCTCTCTTCCTGCTTGTAGAGCGCGATGTCGGTGCGCACGTGCGGCAGCACGCTGACGGAGGGGCGCGTGACATCGCTCACATTCTCAAAGAGCGTGAGGCGTGCCGCACCGTTGAGAAACAACCCGCTGCCAAAGTACTTCTGATAGGCAAGCGTTGAGAAGGTGTCGTAACTGGCGTCGCCGCTTGGGTCGACGAAGTACAGACGCAGGTTGAAGGGGATCAACCGGAATCCGGACAGAAACGGATCTTCACGTCGAATGCTGACGATGTGTCCTTCGTCGCCATAATAAGTCTGCGTCGGTATACCCTCATCCGGGTCGTCCAGGACCAGTAAAGTCTTCTTGTCCCGGAACCTTTCGGCATACTCCGGCGATGCGTAAGAGACCTCGACGGACTCATCCAGGAATTCCTGTGACATCAGTCCAACGAAATACGCTTGCAGCCGCTTTGCGTCCGTGAAGTGAAACGTCAATAGCGGCAGATCGTTCTGTGTATAGGTGATGCGGACGGTTTCGATATCACCGGGTCCGAGCGATACCATTGTGCGCGCCGCGCGACCCACCGCCCGGCCGATCAGTGAGATGCGCGGATGGGTCAGGCTGGCTTCCAGGGCCGTTCCGTCCAGGCGCAGCCGGACATTCTTGAACCCTTGGCGTTCCAGAGCACGGGCGATTTCCTGCGTGTTGCGCGCATCGCCCCGCGCATCGACCGCCTGCTCCTGAAGCGTTCCAGCTTGTCCAACCGCGGACTCTTCTTTTAGAGTCGGTTGGCGCGTGATCTCGGTGTAGGGCGCGGGTTCGTCAATCTTGGGAACGAACTCGCGCTGCATGAGCGGGATGGAAACATACAGGTTGGCGCCGACATCGCCGCCTTGATACGACAGCTGCGCTCCGATCCAGCCGTATCGGTACTCGATGGCATAGGTGGCCCCGCCTTTGCGCTGGTCGGCGCCCGAATCGGGCGCGCGGAAATCGTTTTTGTAATCATTGGCGTCGTACTCAGCCACGAACCCGAGATTCTTATTCCAGGAGGGACGATAGCGGATGCCGCCGAATGCGCCGTCGATCCGGTCCGTGCCGTAGCCCAGAGTTACATCGACATCACTAAAGTGTTTGCCGAGTGTGAGAAATTTGGCGTTGAACAGCCGTGTGCCGGTGAAATCCTGTGTGCCGATGCTGAGCGCCGGCAGATAGGGGGACTCCTTCAACAGAAGCAGCTTCGCGTCGAAGGACTTGTCGCGGTAATCACCGAACTCGGAATCTGGTCCCCCGCCGGGGACCCGATCGATTTTCGTGAACCTGGCGGTCAGCTCAAGCCGTGGCAGGACGGTGAGGCTGCTCCAGATCGTAAAGTACGGATCGATGTTGCTGACGCCGATACTGAGCGTGCCCTCTTCCGCGATTCTCGCATCGGGCATGTGCACCAGGCCCGATTGACCGATCAGGCTTGCATCGGCCAGCACCGAGCCCGGCAACATACCGATTAACGCCGCCATGGCACATGGAAGGCGTAACTTGCAGGAGAGTCCTTGTGGGTCTGCCCTCAACATGTGGAATTGTGCTGATTCTGTTCTGAGGGAGTGACAAACCTGACCGGCAAATGGGGCTCAACACTCAGTAGGGTGGCGTCTTGCCCCACCGTCTCTCAGGACAGAAATTTTGGTGGGGCAAGGCCCCACCCTACGATACTGAGGGAGTGACAAACCTGACGAGCAAATGGGGCTCAACACTCAGTAGGGTGACGTCCTGCCCCACCGTCTCTCAGGACAGAAATTTTGGTGGGGCAGGGCCCCACCCTACGAAACTTCCACAAATCTCTGTTTCTTGTATGTAGGGTGCGTTCCACGCACCGGCTACACCCCCTCTCCCTCCGGGAGAGGGTCGGGGTGAGGGGGTCGCAGGGGGTTGGCATTTGTGAATCATCCCCTCATCCTGGCCTTCTCCCGGAGGGAGAAGGGATGAAACTTTTCGTTCCATGCCGTTCATTCGCCACCGTAGTGTTGTTACGCTCTCGACCGTCGTATAGGTCAAACCGTGGTGAGTCCCCGGGCAGAGCCGGGGGTTTACCTGAGTGAATTATGGGTGGGGAGAACTACTGTTAAGGCCCGAGATGAGGGCCAAGCCCGCGGCCACGCCCGCGCCGATCCAGACCTTGGTCGAGGTGGCCATCCCCTCAGGCGGCTTCTCCGGGGTGGCTGCTGCCTTGGTCGCCGGCGTCGTCTTGGCCGGCACGCCAGGCTTGGTGGGCTGCTTCGGCTTGGGAGAAGATTCTTCGCCAATCGCAGCCGCCAGATGGATAACGCCCTGGTCCGCGGCCTGTACGGCCGGGCCGAAGGCAATTGTCGCAGAAAGTAGGACCGCCGAACCAAACTGTAAGCATCGCATATTCATGACCCCGCCTTTGCACCTTGTTGAGCCGGTATCTTGCCAGAAACCATCTGAATATTTCTGGCCGCTTTTTTGTCGTGTGCGCCCCGCACACCGTTGGCTTCGTGTTATCACGGATCGGTGCGCGGAGCGCACCTACGTCACTTCAGGATCGCTGTCCGCCGTTGCCGGTTATACGCCCGCGCGTGTTCCATGAAACCACAGCTTCGCGTTGCGAGCAACGCCGATTTTACTGGCCTGTACACGTCTTCGGACCACTGTTACCTGCGCAGTTGCGCGCTCCGGCCTAAGGAAGTCCTGAACAAGTGTCGATCAAGAAGTAACCCCCTCTCCCTATCAGGGAGAGGGCGGGGGAGAGGGTGAGTGATTTCAATTTGTTGTCCAACCCCCCTCTCCCTGGCCCTCTCCCCCTTTCAGGGGGAGAGGGGACTTACTGATCCGGTCGCTAAATAGTGCGTGTCGCTTTTCTCCCTCTCCCCGCGGGAGAGGGCCGGGGTGAGGGCCAAACAACACAAAAAACGGCCCTCATCCTATCCTTCTCCCGCGGGGAGAAGGGACCCAGGGCTTGTCGGGGTACGCACTATTTACCGTTCTCCTCAGTAATCAGAGGTTCACTAGCTTGCCCGCCACTGGCCGTGGTACAAGCGCTTGATACGAACCCGCCCGTCGATCTTCTCGACGTAGAACGTAAGGCTGCCCTTGTAGGTCTTGATTTCCTGTTCACCGGTCTTGCGCGTCCTGACCTCGAAATTGCCCCAGCCGTCGGCGTGGTTGTCGCGCGCTTCCCAGGTCACGTTTCCAAGGACCATATCCCGCATGTCGGTGGTCTTGAAAAGCTCTTCGTAGTCCTCGCGAAGACCGTCCTTGGAATAGCGGTCGTTGGTTCGCACGTCGTTGTCGAACAATCGCAGGAACTGCTCGATGTCACCCGCCTCGTAAACGAATTCGAACCGCTTGACCACCCCGGCGAGATCCGCCTGGCTGATGACGTTGGAAACGGGCGGTGCCGGCGCGGCAGCTCTTGCGGTGACAATATTTTGCCCCTCTGCCAACGCGCCCGCGGTGGAGCTGCCTTTCGCGCTGTTAGCCGAGTCAACAGAAGTCCCGGGTAGCGCCGGCTGCCCGGTCGCCGCTGCCGGCCTGCCCGAAGCCACTTGCGCGGTCTCTGTCTTCGCAGGCGTGGAAATCGCTGGCGCCTGCACGGTGGCCTGTACCGTGCCGGTCTCGCCCTGACCGGAAGTACGGCTGTTGGCGGCAGCAACTTCGGCGGGTTGCCCATCGCTCTTCCGGATTGGGGCCCGTTCGCGGGCTATGGGCGCCGATGCCGGCTTCGCGATGCTGCCCGTCGCCGAGTGCGTGTTAACAGGGTCTTTTGCGGATTCCGTGGTCTTCGGCGCAGGACGCACGGCGGTGTCGGGTGCCCTGCCGCTGCCAGCCGATGTGCTGGCAAATGCATCCACCTCGGGGGCGCTTGCAGTCAATTGCGGCGCAGTACGCGGGCTGCGATTGACGATAGCAATTCCTACAATAATGAGCAGAATCAGCCCGGTTGCTCCAAAAGTAATCGCAGTGAGCGGGTTTAACTTGGCAAGCTGGTCCAGCACCGTTTTCCCGGTCTCAACGACCTGACCAAGCTTACCGGAGCTTAAGTTCCGCACAATCGATGTCACTGGCGCAGAAATGGCGGCCGGGCTGATCGGCTGACGCACCTCGGGCCTGGCGGTTCTGGAATCCAGTGATCGCGCCACCGCCGCCGATGCACCGCTGCCAGTCATCGCACCCGTGCTGGATCCGTTCCGGGGAGTTACGGTCTGCGACGTCTGTGCATTACGCGCTTGCGCGGCCGCAGACGCGCTCTGGGCCGCCGGTGTTTGCGGAGCACGCAGTTGCGCCGCGGCACTCGCAGCCTGGGCCGCCGGTGCTTGCGGTGCGCGCGGCCGCGCGGCCGCAGACGCGCTCTGGGCCGCCGTCATCGGCGCCGGCACGGCACGCGGTTGCGTCGCGGCGGGCGCGGCCTGAGCCGTAGCACGCCCCTCTGCAAACGCTTTCACACTCTGCGCCACTTCATAACGCGCCATGACGCGCATCTTGAGTTCTACGGCATCCGTGCTCTTGGTAACAAAATCGTTGGCGCCCGCCACCAGGGCCCGGAGCTTGGCGTTGGCCGCTTCCAGCGTCGTCACTACAATGATCGGCATCTCCGCGATGCGTGGCGAGGTCCGGTCGGAGCGGATGCGCTTGATCAGTTCGTAACCATCGAGCTTCGGCATCATCAGGTCGGTAATGACCAGCTGGATGCTGTCGTCGCTTTTAAGTATCTTCCAGGCTTCTTCGCCGTCTGGCGCCTGGACGAATGAGAAGTCGTTCTTCAGCGCCTTGGTAACGGCGGCGCGAATCGTCGGTGAGTCGTCCACCACGAGAATCCGCGGGAGTGTGCTCGCGGGCTCGGCCTTGATTTTCGCTGTCTCAACCGTTGGAAACTTTTCTTGCGCGATCCGCGCTTCTTTCTCTTCAAGAGCGACTTCTGTTTCGAGGGTCTTGGCGAGTTGATCGATCGAGAATCGATCCAGTTCGGCTTGGCTTTTCGGCCCGGCTTTGCCTTCGGCCTTGGCCTTGTCCACGATGTGTTCCATTCGCTTCAGG
The DNA here is from genome assembly GCA_035256085.1 of Acidiferrobacterales bacterium. Taxonomy (GTDB): domain Bacteria; phylum Pseudomonadota; class Gammaproteobacteria; order Acidiferrobacterales; family UBA6901; genus UBA6901. Next base: position 209 of record DATEYP010000010.1, on the reverse strand, counting down.
TCATTGATGGCGGCGTCCACCGTGCTATCGATGATCACGCGACCCGGGTGCAGGGACCCCACGGACACCAGCTTGTAGAACAGCTGGCCCACCCGTTCTTCTTCGCCACCGGTGTAATGGAAGATTTTTTTGTAGCTGGCCTTGTCGAGCTGAACTTTCCAGCCCAATTTGACGAGTTGACGCTCAATGTAGGTTCGAGTCTCGCTATT
>DATEYP010000009.1:0-6577 GCA_035256085.1 Acidiferrobacterales bacterium | reverse complement strand
CGCCGTTTGGCGTCATTCCGACCGGAACAACCGGCGCGGTGGGGGCGGGCGGCGCGCCGGCTTGCGCCGCGGGCGACAGGAACAGCATCGGATCGACGCGTGCGTTGTTGAGGCTCACCGTCCAGTGCAGGTGCGCGCCGGTGACGCGGCCGGTCTTGCCGATCGCGCCGATCCGCTGACCACGTGCCACGCGCGTACCTTTTTTCACGCTGATATGGCTCAAGTGGTTGTACATGCTGACCAGGCCCTGCCCGTGGTCGATGAATACCGTATTTCCGTTGAAAAAGTAATTCCCGGTATCGATGACGGTGCCAGCCGCCGGTGCCTGAACGGGAGTGCCTTCCGGCGCGGCGATGTCGAGACCAGAATGCGGTTGGCGCGCCTGGTTGTTGAAAAATCGCCGCAGGCCGAAGGAGCTCGACAGGCGCCCGCGTGCTGGAAGGTCGAAGCGCAGGTCATCTGCCAGTTCCCCGGCCAGTTCCTCGCTCCAGGTGGCGAAGGCCTGAAGGCTCAGCGCCTGTTCACGCATGATGCGTTTCAGGTCCTTCGGTGTGGGATTGACCAGACGCTTGTTAGCCAGGGTCAGGTGTTGCGTGTCGTATTGCTTCGGCAGCACCTGGAAGATGAGGGTGCTCGTTGCCGCGCGATCCGAAATATCCAAATACTGTTCGCCCGCCTCCAGGGAAAGCGGCAATCCCACCACGGCTTGCCACATGCCGTTGGCGCGAACGAGAAGCACGCGCTGATGTTGAAACCTGACGATCGGCGCCGGCGCGCTTTCCGGCGCGACCGCAATGATAGCGATTCCACCCGGCACCGGACTCGGTGTCAGCAGCTCGGCTGTGGCTGTGTTGGGTAGCAAAAAGACGGCCAGCAGCAGCGCATTACGCATTCTTGTGTACCTTTTCCACCCGGCAATCGAGCTGTCCGCGCGCCAGCCTTGCGCGCACGGGATCGCCTGGCTGCACTTCGCCGGCCACGCGCACTACCGCACCCGTTACCGGATTCTCGAGAATGGCATAGCCGCGAGCGAGCGTGGCAAGCGGGCTCAGGGTATCGAGTGCCTGTGCCGTGCGTGCCATGCGTTCCTGGGAACGCTCCAGCACCCGGCGTATGGCGTTGCCGAGATGCATGTACAGATGACGGCTGCGCAACTGGTGTTCGCGCAGCCGCGCCTGCGGGTTGCGCCGTAACAGGCGCGCGTGCAGGGCGAGCAGCGCATGGGTCGTGCGTTCGCGCACATGGAATTGTGCCAGGTGCAGGCGCGTGCCGAGCATCTGCAATCGCTCGTTGAGGCGTGCCAGGCGCACGCGCGGATGTACCAGACGTGTGCTGAGATAGTCGAGGTGCTGCTGGGCGGTGCGTAGCCGGTCGCGCACCAGGCGCACCAGACGCTGTTCCTTCTCCTCCATGGCCGACAGCCAATCGGACTGGTGCGGGCTGAGCATCTCGGCGGCCGCGGTCGGCGTGGGCGCGCGCGCGTCGGCCACGAAGTCGGCAATAGTGATGTCGGTTTCGTGGCCCACGCCGCACACGATCGGGACAGGGCAGGCATGAATGGCGCGCGCCACCACTTCTTCGTTGAAGGCCCACAGGTCTTCAAGCGAACCGCCGCCGCGCGCCAGAATCAGCACATCGCAATCGCGCCGTTGGCCGGCAAGCCGGATCATGGCGGCGATTTTTTCCGCCGCGCCATCGCCCTGCACCGGCACCGGATACAGCAGCACCGGAATCGCCGGGAAACGGCGCTTGAGCGTTGTGAGGATGTCGTGCAGCACCGCACCGGAGGGCGAGGTGATGATGCCGATGCGCTTCGCCAGCCGCGGCAACGGTTTTTTGCGCGCGCCGTCGAACAGGCCTTCCTGTGCGAGCCGGTTGCGAAGTTGTTCGTAGGCGCGGCGCAGCGCGCCTTCTCCGGCCTCTTCCAGGGATTCGACAATCAACTGGTAGTCACCGCGTCCCTCGTACAGGCTGACGCGTGCCCGCACCAGAACCTGCATGCCGTCTTTCGGCGACACGCTGACATTGCGTTGGCTGCCGCGAAAAAGCGCACAGCGCACCTGCGCCTGGGCGTCTTTCAGGGTGAAATAGAGGTGACCGGAAGCCGGGCGTGACAGGTTGGAGAGTTCGCCTTCCACCCATAGCAACGGGAAACTGCCTTCGAGCAGCGCCTTGGCCTCGCGGTTGAGGCGGGAAACCGAATAGACATCCCGGTCCGGAGCAGGGGTGAGCGGCAGCTGGGTCATGCCCTGAACATAGCGCTAGCTGGCACGGGATAAAAGAGAGAAAACAAAAAAGCCGGGGTGACCCCGGCTTTTTTGATCATGCAAGTGTCACTACTTGGGGAAATACGGCTTGGCGTTGGCGGCCTCGGCGGCCGCTTGCTTCTGGGCGAGCTGGGCTTCCTTGAGCGCCTTCTTCGCCTTGCTCATGGCCTCGTCGGCTTTGCCCTCGGCCTTGGCCTTCTTGGCCTCATCCAGGAACTTCTCGGTGTCGCGCCAGATGCCGCCCTTCTTGGCAGCGGCGATTTCCTTCTCGGCGTCGGCAATGGCCTTATCGAGTTCCGGGCTGACCACGGCCGCGGCGGTTGCCGGCTTGGTGTCCATTTCCGCGCAGCCGCCCAGGGTGAGCGCGAGGCAGGCTGTCAGCAGGATGGTTTTTTTCATAGGTTGCTCCTCCAGTGGTTCTTGTCATGGTTGAAACCGATACTGAGGGTCAATGATTAATTATTCTGCCCCATCGGTCAACCGTTTCCGTTGGCTGTAACAGCATTTCATGATTTTCTATCCCCGCCAGGGAAAGCAGGCCTGCACAAAGTCCATTGCGCCATTAACGGTGCCTGGAAAAATAGCCATTCAGGGAAAGCAGGCCTGCACAAAAATAGCCATTCAGGGAAAGCAGGCCTGCACAAAAATAGCCATTTTACGGCCCGGCCCGGCATCTGTATAATGCGGCATGCGCATACTTCAAGAAGCCCTTACTTTCGATGACGTCCTGCTGGTTCCCGCCAATTCAGCGGTTCTGCCGCGGGATGTAAGCCTCAAGACCCGGGTTACCCGCAGTCTGCACCTGAATATCCCGCTGCTGTCGGCCGCCATGGATACGGTCACCGAGGCACGCGCGGCCATTTGCCTGGCGCAGGAGGGCGGGCTCGGCGTCATCCACAAAAATCTCACCCCCGACCGCCAGGCCGAGGAAGTGCGGCGTGTCAAGAAGTTCGAAAGCGGTGTGATCAGCGAACCGTTCACCGTTGCCCCCGACACCACCATACGCGAAGTGCTCAAGCTCACGCGCGAGAAACGCATTTCCGGCGTGCCGGTCACGCAGGACGGCCAGCTGGTCGGCATTGTCACCGGACGTGACATGCGTTTCGAGACGCGCTTCGACGAGCCGGTGGCGCGCATCATGACGCCGAAAGAGCGGCTCGTGACTGTCAAGGAAGGTGCGACCCGCGAGGAAATTCTCAAGCTCCTGCATCAGCACCGCATCGAGAAACTGCTGGTGGTGGACGAAAAATTCGGCCTCAAGGGCCTGGTCACCGTCAAGGACATCCAGAAGTCGAGTGAATATCCGAACTCCGCCAAGGATTCCGCCGGCCGCCTGCTGGTCGCCGCCGCCGTGGGCGTCGGCAAGGGCACCGAGGAGCGTGTCGAAAAGCTGGTGGCCGCCGGTGTCGACGTGATTGTGGTGGACACGGCGCACGGCCATTCGCAGGGTGTGATTGAGCGCGTCGCCTGGACCAAGAAGCATTTCCCCAAGGTGCAGGTGATCGGCGGTAACATCGCCACCGCCAGCGCCGCCAAGGCGCTGCGCGACGCCGGCGCCGATGCCGTCAAGGTCGGCATCGGTCCGGGCTCGATCTGCACCACGCGCATGGTCGCCGGTGTGGGCGTGCCGCAGATCACCGCGATCGCCAACGTCGCCGAGGCCCTGCATGACAGCGACGTCACGCTGATCGCCGATGGCGGTATCCGTTATTCCGGCGACGTCGTCAAGGCAATCGCCGCCGGCGCGCACTGCATCATGATCGGCAGTCTGCTCGCCGGTACCGATGAATCGCCCGGACAGATCGAAATCTTCCAGGGTCGTTCCTACAAATCCTACCGTGGCATGGGCTCGCTCGGTGCCATGGGCGAGGGTTCGAGCGACCGCTACTTCCAGGAAGGCGCGAGCGCCGAGAAGCTTGTGCCGGAGGGTGTGGAGGGACGCGTGCCCTACAAGGGCCCGATGACCAATATCATTCACCAGCTCATGGGCGGCCTGCGTTCCGGCATGGGCTACACCGGCAGTGCCGACCTCGATGCGCTGCGCACCCGGGGCGAGTTCGTGCGTATCACCGGCGCCGGCATCCGCGAGTCGCATGTGCACGACGTCACCGTGACCAAGGAAGCGCCCAACTACCAACGGGACTAGCAAGCAGCAAGTCGCAAGTATCAAGGAAGAATATTCTTGCTACTTGCAACTTGGAACTTGCTACTGAATTTATGACCGATCCGCATTCCCAGAAAATATTAATTCTCGATTTCGGTGCGCAGTATGTGCAGCTGATCGCCCGGCGCGTGCGCGAAGCCGGGGTGTATTGCGAGATCTACCCGTACGACATTAGCGACGACGAGCTGCGCCAGTTCGCGCCGCGCGGCGTGATACTCTCGGGTGGCCCGGAGTCGGTAACCGAAGCCGAGACCCCGCGCGCACCGCAACTCGTGTTTGAACTGGGTGTGCCGGTGCTCGGTATCTGTTACGGCCAGCAGACCATGGCGGCCCAGCTGGGCGGCGAAGTGCAGGGCTCTGATCGGCGCGAATTCGGCTACGCGCGCGTGCGCATGCGTGGTCACTCGAAGCTGTTCAAGGGTATTCGCGATGAGGCGGCCGACAACGGCCAGGAATTCCTGCATGTCTGGATGAGCCACGGCGACCGCGTGACCGAATTGCCGCCCGGCTTCAAGGTGATTGCCGAGACCGACCACGCGCCGCTCGCCGGCATCGCCGACGAGGCGCGCGGCTTCTACGGCGTGCAGTTCCATCCCGAGGTCACGCACACCACCCAAGGCGCCGCCATCCTGCAACGCTTCGTGCACGACATCTGCGGCTGCCAGTCGTTGTGGACGCCGGGCAACATCGTCGAAAGCATGGTGGCGAGCGTGCGCCAGCAAGTCGGCCGGGACGAGGTGATGCTCGGACTGTCCGGCGGCGTGGACTCGTCCGTGGTGGCCGCGCTGCTGCATCGCGCCATCGGCAAACAGCTGACCTGCATTTTCGTGGACAACGGACTGCTGCGACTCAACGAAGGCGACCAGGTGATGGCGACCTTTGCCGAGCACATGGGCGTGAAGGTCATCCGCGTGGATGCCGAGCGCCGCTTTCTCGACGGGCTAAAAGGCGAAATCGATCCGGAAAAGAAGCGCAAAATCATCGGCCGCGTGTTCATCGAGGTGTTCGAGGAAGAGGCCGCCAAGGTCAAGGGCGCGAAGTGGCTGGCGCAAGGTACGATCTATCCGGACGTAATCGAATCGGCGGCCGCGCGCACGCGCAAGGCGCACGTCATCAAGTCGCACCACAATGTCGGCGGCCTGCCGGAGCACATGCAGCTCAAGCTGCTGGAGCCGCTGCGCGAACTGTTCAAGGACGAGGTGCGCGCCATCGGTACCGAGCTCGGCCTGCCGCACGCCATGGTCTACCGCCATCCGTTCCCGGGCCCGGGGCTCGGCGTGCGCATCCTCGGCGAAGTGAAAAAGGAATATGCCGACATCCTGCGCAAGGCCGATGCCATCTATCTGGAAGAGCTGTATCGCAATGATTTGTACAACAAGGTCAGCCAGGCGTTCGCGGTGTTCCTGCCGGTGAAATCGGTGGCGGTACTGGGCGATGCGCGCGCCTACGAGTACGTGGTTGCGTTGCGCGCGGTCGAGACCGTGGACTTCATGACCGCGCGCTGGGCGCACCTGCCGTACGAGGTGTTGGGAACGATCTCCAACCGCATCATCAACGAGGTGCGCGGCATCTCGCGCGTGGTCTACGACATCTCCGGCAAACCGCCCGCCACCATCGAGTGGGAATGAATAGGCATCATTCAACAACGATCAACAACGATCAGCCCCTTGAAGTTTTTCCAGTAGTTCCGCAGTCTTAGCTCACAACATCGCTCACCACCGTTCAGCACAAGCCGATGCGTTATGTCGGTACCGTTGACGGTATCGCGAGCGGTGGCCCCAACACGTCGGAAAATTACCGTCAGCAAGCGCCGACGGTAGAAACGACGGTAACTGGAGATGCGACGATGCTGAGCGACCTGAAACTGCGAAACCTCAAAGCCAAACCGAAACCCTATAAGTGCACCGACCGTGACGGACTGTATGTCGTGGTCTCGCCCGCTGGGGGCGTGGCGTTCCGCTACGACTACCGACTGAACGGCCGGCGCGAGACAGTGACCATCGGACGATACGATGCGAACGCCGCGAAAGAGATGCCGCGCGAACTTGATGCTCTGCAATATGGCATGCGCGTCTCGCTTGCCGAGGCGCGGCTGCTGCTCAGTCGCGCGCAGCGGGCGATAGGAATGGGTCAGTCGCCAGCCAGG
>DATEYP010000008.1:0-36555 GCA_035256085.1 Acidiferrobacterales bacterium | reverse complement strand
AAATAAAAAGGCCCGGTTGCCCGGGCCTGAGTGTTACAGCGAAATACTACTTTTTCTTCTTCGCTTTCGGTGCTGACTTTTTCTTGGGTGCGGCTTTTTTGGCTTTCTTCGGGGCCGCTTTCTTTACGGCTTTCTTCTTCGGCTTCGGCGCGGGCTTTTTCTTGGGTGCTGGTTTCTTCGCGGCCGGCTTTTTGGCAGCGGGTTTCTTGGCTGCGGGCTTGGCAGCCGGCTTGGCGGCTGCTTTCGCGGGCGCCTTTGCCGGCTTGGCTGGCTTGGGCGGGGCGCTTTTGGCGGCGGCGGCCTGGGCGGCCGACATGGCCGCGGCGAGCGGACGCATCTGCACTTCGATGATGTCGGTGACGTTCTTGAAAATCTCGTTCACCGAGCCGGTGCCGCGCACGGTGCGCAGCTTGCCCTGCGCCTTATAGTAAGACACGAGCGGCGCAGTCTGCTGTTCGTACACTTGCAGGCGGCTGCGCACGGTGTTCTCGTTGTCGTCCGAGCGGTGCGCGAGGATCGAGCCGCACTTGTCGCACTTGCCCGGTGCCTTGGGGGCCGAGAAATAGATGTTGTAGATCGCGCCGCACGCAGCGTTCGAGCATGTGCGCCGGCCGGTGATGCGCTTCATCAGCACTTCGGTGTCCACGTCCACCAGCAGCGCCAGTTGCAGCGGCTGGCTCAGGCGCGCCAGCATGGCATCCAGCGCCTGCGCCTGAGGAATGTTGCGCGGAAACCCGTCGAGGATGAAACCGGCGCGCGCGTCCGGCTTGGACAAGCGCTCCTGAATCATGCCGAGCACCACGTCGTCGGACACCAGCAGGCCGGCATCCATCGCCGACTTGGCCTTGCGGCCCAGATCGCTGCCCGCCACTACGGCAGCGCGCAACAGGTCACCGGTGGAAATTTGTGGAATTTTATATTTTTCGATCAGCAGCTTGGACTGCGTTCCCTTGCCGGAACCCGGCGCTCCCAGTAGTACGATTCGCATGGTTGTTCTCGCTTTGTTTCGCTGATTGTTGTACAGACCGGACGAGTTCCTCCCCTCCGGACCCGGGCTGATGCCGGGGTAAACTAACTCCTGCCCATGGTGGCGTCAATGGTTTAGGCGGCTGCAAACCCACAAACCGATGGATTTCATCCCGGCACGGACGCGCCGTATAATCGCCGCTGCAAACCGGCCGGCAACAGGTAGAATCGGCCGCCGAACCGCCCTATCCAGCGACGCCCAAACCGGTCACCCCGACGCGATGCACGACAAGATCCCTGACTTTACCGATACGGAACTGTGGGTTATCCGCCAGGCGGTGGCCGAACGCTTCCGCAAGCAGGTCGAACTCCAGCAGGCCGACGCCGAGCTGCGGCTCGACCCGGGTGACCGCGAACTGACGCTCTGCCCCGTGGTGTACTGGCGCGAGGACAAGGCACAGTTCGTCATTTTCAAGACCGGGGCACAGGCCTACCGCAACCAGTTCTTCTACAGCGTGCGCGATCAGTACGGTACCGGGCGCGACGAGTACACCGATATCGGCGAGTGCGTCATGACGCTGTTGCAGGTGCAGGCCGACCACGCGGCCAAGAGCGCCGCCAATCCGGCGTAACCATTTCAATTCAACTTCCCGTTCATTTCATATCTAAAAGAGACCCACAACAATGGCCACCAGCAAAAAACCCATGAATGCCTTCTACGCCCAGTCCGGCGGCGTGACCGCCGTCATCAATGCCTCGGCCGCCGGCGTTATCGAGACCGCACGCAAGTACAAGAAAAAAATCGGCACGGTATACGCCGGCCGCAACGGCATCATCGGTGCGCTCACCGAAGACCTGATCGACACCAGCAAGGATTCCGTCAGGTCGATCGCCGCCCTGCGCCATACCCCGAGCGGCGCGTTCGGCTCGTGCCGCTACAAGCTCAAGAGCCTGGATGCCAACCGGCGCGAATACGAGCGCCTGATCGAGGTCTTCAAGGCGCACAACATCGGCTACTTCTTCTACAACGGCGGCGGCGACTCGGCCGACACCTGCCTCAAGATCTCGCAGCTCGGCGAGTCCATGGGCTATCCGATCAAGGCCGTGCACGTGCCGAAAACCGTGGACAACGACCTGCCGATCACCGACAACTGCCCGGGCTTCGGCTCGGTGGCCAAGTACATCGCGGTGTCGACGCGCGAGGCCTCGTTCGACGTCGCCTCCATGTGCAAGACCTCGACCAAGGTGTTCATCCTCGAAGTCATGGGCCGGCATGCCGGCTGGATTGCGGCCGCCGGCGGCCTCGCCTCCACCAAGGACTGCGAAATTCCGATCGTGATCCTGTTCCCGGAGGTCAGCTTCGACAAGGACAAGTTCCTCGCCAAGGTGGGCGCAAACGTGCAGAAGTTCGGCTACTGCACGGTGGTGGTGTCGGAAGGCGTGAAAAGCGCGGACGGCAAGTTCCTGGCCGACCAGGGCCTGCGCGACGCCTTCGGCCATGCCCAGCTCGGCGGCGTGGCGCCGGTGGTGGCCTCGATTGTCAAGGAAGGGCTCGGCCTCAAGTACCACTGGGGCGTGGCGGATTACCTGCAGCGCGCCGCGCGCCACATCGCCTCCAAGACCGACGTGGACCAGGCCTACGCCGTGGGCAAGGCCGCCGTGGAACTGGCCGTGAAGGGCCGCAACTCGGTGATGCCGACCGTGGTACGCGCCTCGAACAAGCCGTACAAGTGGAAGATTGGCGTGGCCGATCTCGCCAAGGTCGCGAACGTCGAGAAAATGATGCCCGTGGACTTCATCACCGCCGACGGCTTCGGCATTACCGCCAAGTGCCGCCAGTACCTCGAACCGCTCATCAAGGGCGAGGACTACCCCCCGTACAAGGATGGCATGCCGCAATACGTGCGCCTGAAGAATGTGGCGGTGAAGAAAAAGCTCAAGGGCGAATTCAAGCCCTAGCAAATAAGAGATTTCTACCAACTCCCCCTCTCCCGCATCAGCGGGAGAGGGCAAAGGGTGAGGGCTTCCTTAACTTCCCCTCTCCCTGGTGAATGAAGCCTCACTCACTAGGGCAGAGGGTGAGGGCTTCCTTGCTAGAATTTCCACTAACTCCCCCTCTCCCGCGCAAGCGGGAGAGGGCCTCCCTAAATATGGCATGAATGACCGCGTCGGCGCGGAAACGCAAACAATATCGCCACATAAAAATTAATAATTTGCGTCCCCGCGCCCTTGCGGCGATTCTTCCCGGATTCGCGCATGACACTCGACAGGGCCAAGGAGCTTTTGCAGGTGCAAGCCGGTTTCGGCGGGTTCTACAACGCCAATTCCGCCAAGTTGATTCTGGCGGAGGTCAACCGCGAACATGGTCAAGGGGCCGTGGATCAGATGATCCGTGAGTGCGAGCTCGACCGGGTGTTCGGTTTCGAGCCAGGCACGCGTTTTGACGGCGGACTCGCCTTCAAGCCGCAACAATAACGAATCGTGAGAGTACAAACAGTAAAGAACGAATCAGGTTTTTCTTGCACGTGGACGGCCGGCAGACGCGCCGCCCGGGTGCACCACATTGGGAGGAGCTTCTATGTCTGACAGTCTGCTGTTTGTATTTACGTGTGCCGGTCTGGCCATCCTGTACGGCATTTTTTCCTATCGCTGGATTCTGGCCAAACCCGCCGGCAACCCGCGCATGCAGGAAATCGCGGCCGCCATCCAGGAAGGCGCATCCGCCTATCTCAATCGCCAGTACTCCACCATCGGCATGGTCGGCGTCATTCTGTTTGTGGTGATCTTCCTCGCGCTCGATTCCCTGACCGCCTACGGTTTCGCGGTCGGCGCGCTGCTCTCCGGGCTGACCGGCTACATCGGCATGAACATCTCGGTGCGCGCCAACGTGCGCACCGCCGAAGCGGCGAAAAAAGGGTTGAACGCGGCGCTCCAGATCGCGTTCCGCGGCGGCGCCATCACCGGCATGCTGGTCGTGGGCCTGGGCCTGGCGGGCGTGGCCGGCTATTACGCCGCCATCCTGCACTTCCTGCCCGGCACCGATCCGGTCAAGCCGTTGATCGGCCTGGCCTTCGGTGGCTCGCTGATCTCGATATTCGCGCGTCTCGGCGGCGGCATTTTCACCAAGGGTGCGGACGTCGGCGCCGACCTGGTCGGTAAGGTCGAAGCCGGCATCCCCGAGGACGACCCGCGCAACCCGGCGGTGATCGCCGACAACGTCGGTGACAACGTCGGTGACTGCGCCGGCATGGCCGCCGACCTGTTCGAGACCTATGCCGTCACCATCATCGCCACCATGCTGCTCGGCGGCCTGATGCTCAAGGGCTTCGACAACGCCATTCTCTACCCGCTGGTGCTGGGCGGCGTTTCCATCCTGGCGTCGATCGTCGGCACGTTCTTCGTGTGGGCGATCAAGGGCGGCAAGATCATGAACGCCCTGTACCGCGGCCTGATCGTGGCCGGCGGTCTCTCGGCGGTCGCCTTCTGGTATGTCACGGAAAACATGATGACCGGCAACGGCGTCTACACCGTGCAGAACCTGTACTTCACGGCGCTGATCGGCCTGGCCGTGACCGCGGCACTGGTCGTGATCACCGAGTATTACACCGCCACCGAGTACGCCCCGGTAAAGCACATCGCACAGGCCTCGACCACCGGTCACGGCACCAACGTGATCGCCGGTCTCGGCGTGTCGATGCGTGCCACCGCCTTGCCGGTGCTGGTGATCTGCCTCGGCATCTACGGCGCGTTCACACTCGCCGGCGTCTACGGCATCGCCGTGGCGGCCACCGCCATGCTCTCCATGACCGGCATTATTGTCGCGCTCGACGCCTACGGCCCGATCACCGACAACGCCGGCGGTATCGCCGAGATGGCCAACCTGCCGCCCAAGATCCGCAATATCACCGATCCGCTCGACGCCGTCGGCAACACCACCAAGGCCGTGACCAAGGGCTATGCCATCGGCTCCGCCGGTCTGGCGGCGCTGGTGCTGTTCGCCGACTACACGCACGCGCTGGAAGCCATGGGCAAGCTGGTCACCTTTTCGCTCTCCGATCCGGCCGTGATCATCGGCCTGTTCATCGGCGGTCTGGTGCCGTATCTGTTCGGCGCCATGGCGATGGAAGCCGTGGGCCGCGCCGCCGGCGCGGTGGTGGTCGAGGTGCGCCGCCAGTTCAAGGAGATCAAGGGCATCATGACCGGCAAGGGCAAGCCCGAGTACGGCACCTGCGTCGACATGCTCACCAAGGCGGCGATCCGCGAAATGATCGTGCCGTCACTGCTGCCGGTGCTGGTGCCGATCGTGGTGGTCGTGGTGATGACCTGGCTGATGGGCCCGGGCGCCGGCACCAAGGCGCTCGGCGGCGTGCTGATGGGTTCGATCGTGACCGGCCTGTTCGTCGCGATCTCCATGACCACCGGTGGTGGCGCCTGGGACAACGCCAAGAAGTACATCGAGGAAGGTCATTTCGGCGGCAAGGGTTCGGACGCGCACAAGGCGGCCGTGACCGGCGACACCGTCGGCGACCCGTACAAGGATACCGCCGGCCCGGCGATCAATCCGCTGATCAAGATCATCAACATCGTGGCGCTGCTGATCGTCCCCCTCTTATAAAGAGATTTTCTATCACTCCCCCTCTCCCGCCTCTCACCCTCACTCCCTCTCCCGCTGATGCGGGAGAGGGAGGCGAGCCGAGACGCGCAACGCGCGTATTTTGTTTACTCTGGGAGAGGGTAAGGGGTGAGGGCAACCTTTTCTTCAGGGCCGGCGCAAGCCGGCCCTTTTCTTTTCGCGCCCTCCCGGCCCTCGCCCTCATTCCCTCTCCCGGAGTGAGAGGGAGGCGAAGCGAGCAAAAGGGTCCGACCATTGGGAAACAAACCCGGGCCGGTTATATAATCGTGCCACGGTTGCGCTCCCCTTTTCCCTTGTATCTTGCCCCTTGTATCTGACTTTATGAAAATCTGCCTCGTGTCCGACTCACACGACCACCGCCGTCTGCTGGCCTCGGCGGTCGCCGATGCCAAGGCGCGCGGCGCCCAAGTAGTTCTGCATTGCGGCGACCTGGTCGCCCCGTCCACCCTGCACGCCATCACCAAATTCGGGCTGCCGATTCATATTATTTACGGCAACAACACCGGCGACCTGTTCCATCTGAGCCGCATTGCCGCCGAATCGAAGGGGCTTGTCACGTATCACGGGCAAGACGCTGCCTTCACGCTTGCGGGCAAAAGAATCTTCATGGTGCACTATCCGCACTATGCGAAGGCCATGGCCGCGACCGGCGACTACGATCTGGTGTGCAACGGCCACGAGCACAAGGCGCGCGTCGAAGAAATCGCCAACGTGAAAGGCGGAAAAACCCTGCGGCTCGATCCGGGCACGACCGCCGGTATCGGCAGCAAGCCGACCTATATTCTGGGTGATCTGGACAAAATGGAATTCGAGATTCGTGTCGTGCCGCTCGAAGACATTCCGGCGGCCGAACCGATCAGCAAGGCGGTGACCGGCTAACTGCCAGCGACGCTCGCGGCCTGCCCGGGCTGCGGGAACATGACCAGGTGATCGACCTCGACGCGAATGCCAAGCTGTTCGCCGAGCGGATGGTCGTGGTGACTGGGCGCAAAACAGAGCACGCGCGTGCCGCTCGCCAATTCCAGCGTATAAAGAAATTCGGCGCCGCGGAACGCCTTGGCCACCACCTTGGCATGCAAGGCGCTTTGGTCGTCGTGCAGGATGTCATCCGGCCGCAGCAGCAGTTCCAGCTTGCAGCCCGGCTTGCAGCCGGGTGGCAGCTGGCCACGGATCGCCCCCAGCTCGGTCTGCACCAATCCCTCGTTCAGCACTTCGCCCGGCAGGATCACGCCCTGGCCGATGAAATCGGCGACGAAGCGGTTGCCGGGCCGGTGGTAGAGGTTGTAGCCACTGTCCCACTGCATCAGTTGGCCCGCGTTCAGCACGCCGATCTCGTCGGCCATGGCAAACGCCTCGTACTGGTCGTGGGTGACCAGCAGCGCGGTGATCTCTTCTTCCTTGATGATGTCACGCACCTCGCGCGCCAGCTGCTCGCGCAACTCGGCATCCATGCTGGAAAACGGCTCGTCCAGGAGCAGCAGTTCCGGACGCGGCGCCATGGCGCGCGCCAGCGCCACGCGCTGCTGCTGGCCGCCGGAGAGCTGGTGCGGATAGACGCCTTCGTATTCCGGCAGGCCGACGAGCCTGAGCAGCGATTGCACGCGCGCGCGCCGCTCGCGTTCCGACAAGTGCCGCAGCCCGAAGCCGATGTTGTCGCCGACCTTGAGGTGCGGAAACAGCGCAAAGTCCTGGAACACCATGCCGACCCGGCGCTGCTCCGGCGGCAGCGACCAGCCGGCGTGGCTCACCACCTGGCCGCGCATGCGGATTTCACCGCCCTGCAGGACCTCGAAACCGGCAATCGCGCGCAGCAGCGTAGTCTTGCCGCAACCGCTCGGGCCCAGCAGGCAGCCGATCCGGCCGGGCTCCAGTGCAAACGACACCTGCCGGACCACGGGCGCGCCGCCGTAGCCGATGACGGCGTCAGTGACTTCCAGCAGCTTATTCATAGCGGATGCGGGTGCGGCTCAGGCTCTGGCTCAGGAGTATCACCGGAATGATACCCGCCAGCACGATCGCCAGCGAGGCGCTGGCGGCATCCGCCAGGCGCTCATCGGCCGCCAGCTCGTAGGTGCGCACCGCGAGCGTATTGAAATTGAACGGCCGCAACACCAGCGTCGCCGGCAGCTCTTTCAGCGCGTCCACGAACACCAGCAACATGGCGGTGACCAGGCTGCCGCGCAGCATCGGCACATGCACCTTCTTCAGCACGTCGAGCGGCCCGAGCCCAAGCGCGCGTGCCGCCTCATCCATGCTGGGACGGATCTTGGCGAGGCCCGCCTCCACCGTCTGCAACGCTACCGCCAGGAACCGCACCATGTAGGCGAACAACAGCGCCGCCAGCGTGCCGCTCAGCAGCAAGCCGGTGGAAAAATCGAAACGCGCGCGCATCCAGGCATCGACGGTGTTATCCAGCCAGGCAAATGGAATCATCACGCCGATGGCAATTACCGTACCGGGTATCGCGTAGCCCATGCCGGCGACGCGCACCGCGCCCTGCACCAGGCGGTCGCCGTGCAGGCGCTTGCCATAGGCCATGAACAGCCCCACCAGCAAGGTCACCAGCGCGGCGCTGCCGGCGAGTACCAGGCTGTTCACGGTGATGCGCAGGAAATCGGCATCCAGCATGTGGCCGGCGGTGCGCACCACCGATGCCAGCAATTGTCCGGCCGGCAGCAGGAAGCCGAACGCCAGCGGCACGCTGCAGACCGCCAGCCCGACCGCCCTGCGCCAGCCTTCGAGCCGGTGACGCGGCAGTGATTTCATGCGCGTGCCGGTCTCGTGATAGCGCGCCTGGCGGCGCGACCAGCGCTCCAGCAGAATCAGCACGAACACAAAACTCATGAGCAACGCCGACAGCTGCGCGGCCGCCACCGCATCGCCCAGGCCGAACCAGGTGCGGAAAATGCCGGTGGTGAAGGTACTGACGCCGAAAAACTGCACCGTGCCGTAATCGGCGAGCGTTTCCATAAGCGCGAGCAGCAGCCCGGCCATGATCGCCGGGCGCGCCATCGGCAATGCCACGCGCACAAAGGTGTGCATCGGAGTTGAACCGAGCGTGCGGCTGACCTCCAGCACACACACCGACTGTTCAAGAAATGCGGAGCGCGCCAGCAGGTACACGTAGGGATACAGCACCAGCGACAGCATCACGATTGCGCCCGGCAGCGAGCGAATATTCGGAAACCAGTAATCGCCGTATCCCCAGCCGAATATCGCGCGCAGTGCGCCCTGTACCGGTCCGGCGAAATCGAGCAGGCCGGTATAGGTATAGGCGATGATATAGGCCGGAATCGCCATCGGCAGCAGCAGCGCCCATTCGAACACGCGCCGGCCCGGAAACTCGCAGGTCGCGCTCACCCACGCCGTCGACACGCCGAGCAGCAGGGTGCCGACCGCGACGCCGAGCATCAGCAACACGGAATTAACCACGTAGTCGTGCAGCGCGGTCTGCACCAGATGCTGCCAGGCCTCCGTGGCCGGCTGTAGAAAAAAGCCGAACACCGTCAACACCGGCAGCGCCACAACCAGCGCCACGCCGAGCACGCCCAGACGCCAGCCGCTCAGCCAGCCGTGCGGACGGCGCGTCGCTTCAACTGCTGTGACAGAGATGGCGCTCACAACCCGCTCCCGGCAAGGAAACGGGGCGCTCGCGCACCCCGCCCCGTTTACTGCGAACTGCATGCGCGCCGGTTACTTCCAGCCGGCGCGATCCATGAGTTTGACGGCCTCGGCATTATATTGGCCAAGCTGATGCAGGTTCAAAGTATCGGCCTTGAACTTGCCCATGGCCGCGAGTGTCTTGCTGACCGGGATGTCCGGCCGGATGGGATACTCGTGGTTGACCTCAGCGTACCATGCCTGCGCCTCGGCGCTCGCCAAGTACTCGATCAGCTTCACGGCATGCTCGCGGTGCCGGGCGGCCGCGGTCAGGCCGATGCCGCTCACGTTTACATGCGCACCGCGATCCTTCTGGTTTGGCCAGAACACTGCGAGCTTTTGCGCCGCCTCGCGCTGAGCCGGATCCTTGTCGTTCAGCATCGCGGCCAGATAGTAGGTATTGACGATGACCACGTCGCACTGGCCGGCGGCCGCGGCCAGCACCTGATCGCGGTCACCGCCGACCGGCGGGCGGGCGAAGTTGGCGACGAATCCCCTGGCCCAGGCCTCGGTCGCCGCCACGCCACGGTGCGCGATCATGGATGCGACCAGTGACTGGTTGTAGATGTTGTCGGAAGAACGGATGCAGATGCGCCCCTTCCATTTGCGCTCGGCCAGCGCTTCATAGGTGGAAAGCTCGTTGGCATGCACGCGCTGCGTGACATAGGCCATCGGCCGGGCGCGCACCGAGAGCCCGTACCAGTGGCCTTGCGGGTCGCGGTAGTGGGCCGGCACCAGCTTCCTGAGCGTGGCGCTGTCCACCGGCGCCAGCACCCCAGCCTCCTGGGCACGGTGCAGACGGCCGGCATCGCTGGTGAGCAGCAGGTCGGCCGGGCTGTTGCGACCCTCGCTCATCAGGCGCGCGAGCAGCGCGTCTTCCTTGCCCGTGACCAGGTTGACCTTGATTCCGGTTTTGGCCGTGAATTGGTCGAGCAGCGGCTTGATTAGTTCTTCCTTGCGTGCGGAATAGAGATTCACCTCATCCGCCGCCTGTGCCGGCCCGGCCAGCGTCCAGATGCCCAGGACCATTGCCAACCAGACCCCTCGCTTGTGCAAGCCCATCTCATCACCTCGGTGAACAGTTGTTAATGATAACTATTATCATCTACAGGATGGGGGCTGTCAATGCTGCTGTTCGCGCTGGGCGGGAGGCTGGGGTGGAACCGGGGCGAGGCACTCACCCCGCGCCCGTGGATCAGAGCACGGCGCAGGTCGCTTTCAGGGTGGTGCCGTACTCGGCCGGCATCGGATGCAGACCGAGCTTCGCAAACAGTTGCCGGTCCTGGTCAGTGCCAGGATTCGGCGTGGTGAGCAGCTTGTCGCCGTAGAATATCGAGTTGGCGCCGGCGAAAAAGCACATAGCCTGCAGGTAATCCGGCATCTCCTGGCGACCGGCCGAGAGCCGCACCATGCTGGTTGGCATGCAGATGCGCGCGACCGCAATGGTGCGCACGAACTCGATCGGTTCGAGCGCCGGCAAATCGGCAAGCGGCGTTCCGGGAATTCGCACCAGCAGATTGATCGGCACACTCTCGGGCGCGGGATCGAGTGCCGCGAGCTGGGCGATGAGCCCGGCGCGCGCGCTGCGCGATTCACCGAGGCCGACAATGCCGCCGCAACACACCTTCATCCCGGCATTGCGCACCTTGTCGAGGGTGTCGAGACGATCGCCGTAACCGTGCGTGGAAATAATTTCACCGTAATACTCGGGCGCGGTGTCGAGATTGTGGTTGTAGTAGTCGAGCCCGGCGTCACGCAGCTGTTCCGCCTGGCCCGCTTTCAGCATGCCCAGCGTGGTGCAGGTTTCCAGCCCGAGCGCCTTGACGGCGCGCACCATTTCCAGCACCGGCTGCAGATCTTTTTCCTTCGGACCGCGCCAGGCGGCGCCCATGCAGAATCGGGTGGCGCCGTGTTCCTTGGCGGCACACGCCGCGGCCAACACCTCGTTCAGTGACATCAGCGCTTCGTTTTCAACCCCCGTACGGTAACGCGCCGATTGCGAGCAGTAGCTGCAATCCTCGGAGCAATTTCCGGTCTTGATAGACAGCAACGTGCTCACCTGCACCGCATTCGGGTCGAAGTGCTGACGATGCAAGCTGTGCGCCTGGAACAGCAGATCGTTGAACGGCAGCGCAAACAGCGCCTCGACATCGGCCTGGCGATACATCATGGGAGGCTCCGGAAGGACTTCGGGCGACAAAGTTATGGGATGAGACGCTGCTTGTCAACCTGAGAGAATCGGTAAGTTGACGAAAGAATTAAATGCGGGCGTTCTTGCTGGAGATGAATTGCTCGGTGATGTCCTTCAGGCGCGCCGCATCGAGCAATTTGATGTTCCGTCCCTGAACGATGATCAGTTTGTCTTCCTGGAAGCGTGAAAACAGGCGGCTCACCGTTTCGAGTGCGAGTCCCAGGTAATCGCCCAGGTCCTGGCGCGACATGGGCAGGCGCAGAACCGTGGAAGAATTGCCCAGTCGCTGCAAGCGCCTGGAAAAACTGAGCAGGAAGGCGGCAAGCCGTTCCTCGGCCTTCATGCGGCCAAGCATGACAAGCTGAACTTCCTCGTCGGCAATTTCACGGCTCATCAGACGCAACAGCT
Organism: Acidiferrobacterales bacterium; assembly: GCA_035256085.1. Taxonomy (GTDB): domain Bacteria; phylum Pseudomonadota; class Gammaproteobacteria; order Acidiferrobacterales; family UBA6901; genus UBA6901. Next base: position 24,697 of record DATEYP010000008.1, on the reverse strand, counting down.
GATGTTGCAGGCCCGGCATTTCGCGCGCCAGCGTCTCTAGCTTGGCGAATGGCAGCTCGCAGATTTCGGTGGTTTCGAGGGCCACCACGTCACAGGGATGTCGCTCGCTGCTGATGGCGTCCATGCCGAGCAGCTCGCCCGCTAAATGGAAGCCGGTGATTTGCACACTGCCGTCGGCAGTGATTTCGCAGTTCTTGGTGCTGCCGGAGCGTATCGCAAACAATGACCGGAATGGGTCGCCGACCCGGTACAGAAATTCGCCTTTGCTGAGCTTGCGGTGACTCTTGACAGTCGCTTCGAGTGTACGCATGTCGTCGTCATCCAGATTCACTGGCAGACACAGGTCGCGCAGGGAACACTCACTGCACGCGGCCTTGAGGGTCGTGAGACTAATGACGTTTGTGAAATTCGGGGTGCGCATGCGAAATCGTCATCCTCGGGATGCCAATTGTAGGTAATGCCTTATTCAGAGTAAGTACTTGATGTCTTTTACTGGATCGATACTACGCTGATTCTGTCCGACCGCACAACTGCACTCCATCAGACACCCCAAGGAGTCCATACAATGATGCATGTTGTACTACGGATTACTGTTGAGACCGGTTTTCAGCGGCTTTTTCAGATCACCTTTGAGAACCGCTGCTTGTGCGCAGCGCGCAGGTAGGTGTCGAACACCATACAGATGTTGCGAATCAGGAGCTTGCCGGCCGGGCGGACGTTCAGGGAATCCGCATGCACGTCCAGCAGCCCATCCGCCTGCATCGCCTTGCATTCTTCCAGCTCGGCGGCAAAGTAGTCGCGGAACCGGATTCGGTGGACCTGCTCAATGCGCGCGAAATTCACTTCGAAATGACAGATGAGTTGCGTGATGATCGCGCGTCGCAGCTTGTCGTCGTCGCTCAGCACAATACCGCGGAAAACCGGCAGGCGTCCGGCATCGAGCAGCGTGGCGTACTCATCCAGTGTCTTGACGTTCTGACTGTAACAGCTGATGGCCTGGGCCGCTGCTGCACCTGTTGCGCTCGTGGCACGACTGCTCCCCTGCAGGGCGCCGATGGCGGTAATGCCCATCGCCACCAGATCGCAGTCGGCGTGCGTCGAGTAGCCCTGAAAATTGCGATACAGGCTGCCCTCGCGCTGCGCCACCGCCAATTCATCGTCCGGGCGCGCAAAGTGATCCATGCCGATATACACATAGCCGGCCGCGGTCAGATGTTCGATGGTGTGCTGCAGGATGGCAAGCTTCTCGTCCGCGGCCGGGAGGCTGGCGACATCAATCTGGCGCTGGGTCTTGAACAGCTCCGGCAGGTGCGCGTAGTTGAACACCGACAACCGGTCGGGTCCGGCGGCGATCACCTTGTCGAGCGTCGTCGCGAAGCTTGCCACAGTCTGATGCGGCAGACCGTAGATGAGGTCCATGTTTATCGAGCGGAAGCCGGTCCGACGCGCGGCATCCAGCACGGCGAAGGTTTCGGCCTCCGACTGAATTCGATTTACCGCCTTCTGCACCGTTGGGTCAAAGTCCTGGACACCCAGGCTCAGGCGGTTGAAGCCCAACTCGCGCAACAGCGCGATGGTACCCGCATTCGCCTCACGTGGATCGACCTCGATCGAGTATTCGCCGCGGTCGTCGTCGCGCAGATTGAAGTGCGTGCGCGTCTTGTGCATCAAGGCGCGCATCTCGTCGCTACTCAGGAAGGTCGGGGTGCCGCCACCCCAGTGCAGCTGCTCGACCGGACGGCTGCGATCGAAGAGCGCGCCTTGCAGCTCAATCTCGCGGAACAGATGCTCAAGATAAGGCGCGGTGTGCTTGCGGTTCCTGGTGACGATCTTGTTGCAGGCGCAGTAATAGCAGACCGTGTCGCAGAACGGCAGATGGAAATAGAGTGACAGCGGCGCATGGCCGACATTGCTGGCCAGGGCGGCGGCGCGATACTCGGCCTCGCCAAAATTCTCGTGAAACTGCACGGCGGTCGGGTACGAGGTATAACGCGGCCCGGCCTTGTCATAACGGTTGATCAGGACCGGGTCGAAAACAACACGATGGGAATCTGGGTGATTGGGCATGGATGCACTATACCGCGCGGCGCGGCGGGCGGCCATGTTGCCGGATTTCTCACCGGCGCTTGACCCAGGTCAATGTGCTCACAGGCGTTAACCGGCCTAATTCCGTATCCATGTTCAACCCGAAGAACCTCCTCACGTTGCTGCCGCCGGCGCAACCGCCGCTGCGGCTGGCCCTGCGGCTCACCCCCGAACCGTTGCTGTCACCGCTGATCGCGGCGTTGGTTACACACCTGATGCGCGGTCAGCCGATCCAGGAACGCCTCGCGGAATTGTCCGGAAAACGCGTGAGCCTGCTGATTACCGATCCAGCATGCGAATTGCGCTTCCGCATCACCGGGCGCGGACTTGCCAGTGACTGGGACAAGCGCGCCGGGCGCGGATGGGACGTGCGCATCCGCGGCAGTTTCGACGACTTCTGGCTCATGGCCACACGCACCGAGGACCCGGACACCCTGTTCTTCAGCCGCCGCCTGGAAATCGAAGGCGACACCGAGACCGGGCTCGCACTCAAGAACCTGCTGGACGCGCTGGAATACGACTGGCACGCGCACGTCGCGGCCGTGGCCGGCCCGCTGGCGGCACTGCTGCCGGCGCGGCGCCACCGCTGAGCACGAACTTTCGTGCGAGTCCTGCTCGTCTATTCCAACCAGACACGTGACCTGATCCTGGCGGCGCCGATCGGTCTGAGTTATGTCGCCAGCGCCACGCGCCGCGCCGGTCACGAGGTGCGCTTCGTCGATCTCCTCACTGCGCGCGATCCGCAGGCCGCGCTGCGTGCGGCGTTGCACGACTTCCAGCCGGAAGTGGTCGGCATTTCGGTGCGCAACATCGACAACATCGTGTGCCAACGCCTGCACACGCACCTTGGCGAGCTCGCGCAATTCATCGCCGTGATCCGCGCCGGCAGCGACCGGCGCCTGCCAATCGTGCTCGGCGGTCCGGCCATTTCCATTCTCGGCACAGCCGCGCTCCGCCACCTGGATGCCGACTATGCCGTGCGCGGCGAGGGCGAAATCACCTTTCCGGCCATGCTCGCCGCGCTGGACAGCGGGCGCGACCCGGCCGGCATTGCCGGCGTGTGTACGCGCGACAGTACGGTGCTTGCCGACAGCTCACCCGCCCGGTTGCCCGTATTCAGCGCGTCCGGCATGCAGGACTGGATCGACTGGGCGCCGTACCGGCGGCACGGCGGCACCTGGGCCATTCAGACCAAGCGCGGCTGTCCGATGCCGTGCAACTACTGCACCTATCCGGATATCGAGGGCCGCACGTTCCGGCGGCGCGCGGCCGAAGACGTCGTCAATGAGATCGAGGCGGTGCAGCGCAGTATAGCGCCGCGCACCTTCGAATTCGTCGATTCCACCTTCAACCTGCCGGAGACGCACGCACTCGGCATCTGCGAGGAAATCATCCGCCGCGGCCTCAAGGTGAACCTCACCACCATGGGCATCAATCCGCGCAGCGTCTCGCCGGAGCTGTTCGCGCTCATGAAGCACGCCGGCTTCAACTCGATGATGATCACGCCCGAGGCCGGCAACGACAGCATGCTGCGCAACCTCGACAAGGGTTTCGACATGCAGGACGTGCGCCGTGCCGCGCGCCTGGCGCGCGCCTCCGGCCTGCACAGCACCTGGTTCTTCATGCTCGGTGGCCCGGGCGAGACCCGCGCGACTGTCGACGAGACCCTGCGCTTTGTCAAAGAGGAACTGAGTCACCCGAAGATCCTGTCTGTATTCATGACCGGCATCCGCATGCTGCCGGGCACACGTCTCGCACAGGCGCATGCCGCGGCCGGCGCGGACCTCGCACAGCCGGTATTCTACTTCTCGCAACAGGTGAGCGAGGCGTGGATGCTGCGGCGCGTCAACCAGGCCATCCGCAACCAGTCGAACATCGTGCATGCCGCCGAGGAAGGCGGCTCGGCCATCGAACGGTCATTACATCACGCGCTCTACTGGCTGGGCGTCGCGCCGCCCTACTGGCGTTTTCTGCCGCAGCTGCTCGGCTTCCCGCTGCTGCATGCGATGCGGCGCAACAACCCGTCGGTCGGCGCGCGGTCGCGCGAACACGTCTTGCCCGCCCGCTGAAGCAGAACTGATTCAGTCGGCGGGCGCCAATGGCTGCCAGGTCATGCCTGGCTCGCCATGCCAGTAACCATTGCAGACACCCTCTGGCAAGTACGCACCGATGGCGCGCTCGGTCTCGATTTCGCCGAGCTCGCCCACCAGCGCGGCGTGGAACAGCTGCACGATCTTGTCCATGTGCTGCGATTGCGGCGACAGGCGCGCGACCTCCACACCGAGGCGCTGCAATTCCGGCAGGACACCCGCCAGGTTGCAGCTGCTGCCCGACTGGGTCTGGATACCGTTGAGGGTCAGGAAGCGGTTGCCTTCGCGCGTGGCGAGCGCCAGGCCGTCGGGATAATCGCGGCAACGAATTTCGCAATCATCCTTGGGCAGATGATGCGCGCGCGCCATGAAGCAGCGCGCCGACAACGCCAGCGGCAGACGCCCGAATACCTGCACCTCGGTCTCCATTCCGCGCGGGCGGCGCGCCTGCAGCGCCGCGAGCATGTCGCGTGATTGTTCCACCGGCAGCACCCAGCGGCAGGCGCCCAATTCGCGCAACAACGTGAGGGTCTCGCCGTTGTAGACATTGAGGTAGGGGCCGGCGACGAAGCGTGCCCCGGCCGCCGCACTCAACATGTTGAGTGCGGCGGCGTCGTTGGCCTCGACCGTGAAGCGTCCGTTCCCGACCGCGCGGCGCAACGCGCCCAGCTCGGACTCGGCCTCGATGAGCGCAAGCGTGGACAGCACGACTTCCTTGCCGGCGAGCGCGAGACTCCCGGCAATCTCCAGCCAGTCATCGGGGCGCAACGCGCGCCGCTTGCTGCACACCACCTCACCGAGGTAGACGATGTCCACCGGCCAGCCGGCTACCTCGGCGTAGAAATCCAGAACGCGTTCGCGTTCCCAGTAATAGAGAATCGGCCCCAGCGAAAGCTTCATGCTCATTGCCAGGCGCGATCGAGTGCGCCGAGGGTGTGCTGCCGGCCTTCGGCGAGCCTGTCGAGCGCGGCGAGCCACTCGGCGCGCGGCGCGTATTGCTCCGGGTCGTGCGCGCAGGCGTCGAGCGCCGCGCGCAGCACGCGTGTCACCTGCGCGACATAGGCCGGGCTGCGCTGCCGGCCCTCGACCTTGATGGCCGCCACCCCGGCGCGCAGGAGCTCCGGCAGGATGGCGAGCACGTTCAGGCTGGTCGGCTCTTCGAGCGCGTAGCCGATCTCGCCGGCCACATCAAAACGCCCCTTGCACAGCGTCGGATAGCCGGCCGGCTCGCCCGGCGCGTACACGTCGATGAGCACGCCGTTGAGGCGCGAGCGGCGCGTGCCGCCGGCCTCCTCCCAGCGTACCGCTTTCGCCGGCGAGCACACACCGCAGGTGTTGGGCGACTCGCCGGTGACATACGACGACAGAAAGCAGCGTCCCTCGACCATGATGCACAGGCTGCCGAACCCGAACACCTCGACCTCGACCGGGCTGTGCGCGATCACCTGGCGCACCTGCTGCAGCGACAGCACGCGTGGCAGCACCACGCGCTGCACGCCGAACTGGCGGGCGTAGAAACCGATCGCCTCGTGGCTGGTGGCCGAGGCCTGTACCGACAGATGCCGGCGCAGGTGCGGATGGTGACGTGCGCAGTAGCGCAACAGGCCCATGTCGGCGACGATCACTGCATCCACGCCGAGATCGGCGGCGCGGTCGGCGGCTTCGGTCCATTGCGACCAGTGCGCTTCGCGCGGGTAGGTGTTGAGGGCGATGAATACCTTGGCGCCGGCGGCGCGCGCGTGACGGATACCGGCGCGGATCTCGTCCATGCCGAAATTGAGGCCGGCGAAGTTGCGCGCGTTGGTGGCGTCGCGAAAGCCGAGGTACACGGCATTCGCACCGTTATCCACGGCCGCCTTGAGCGCCGGCAGACTGCCGGCCGGACAGACCAGTTCCATAGACTCAGCGGCAAGATACAAGATACAAGTAGCAAGTAAAAACACGGCCCCCTGGGTAACCGTGCCTCGTCCTGCCCCTTGTATCTTGTATCTTGAATCTTGCCACTGTTTTTATCCCACCTTGCCGAGTTCGCGCCGGCGAAAGTCCACGCCCAGCCGCTCGGCGATCGCGCGGCAGGCGGTTATATCCACATCCGGCAATCCGTCGATGGCGGTGAGAGTAACGCTGGGCACAAACTCGCGTGCGCGTACGGCGAAATCCTGCAGCGCTTCGAAGGCGCCGGGCATTGGCGGCCGGCAGTGCCGGTTATAGACGTCTTCGTTCTGGGCATTCAGAGAAATCGAAATCGCATCGATACTGTCCTCGAAGTCGGGCGTGACATCGCGCCCGTGTATCAGGTTGGCCAGGCCGTCGGTGTTGAGGCGCACACGTCCGCCGCGCCGCCGCAGCTCGGCGCCGGCCTCAAGCACGGTATAAAGACGCAATGTTGGTTCGCCCAGGCCGCAGAACACGATCTCCTGAAATGTACTCGGGTCGCCGGCCGCGGCGATGAGCTGTTCGGCGTTCGGCTCTTCGGGAATGCGCAGATCGTAGCCGGCCACCGTCCAAGTGCCGCTGAATTTGGGGCAAAAGGCGCAGCGCAACGTGCATCGGCTGGTGACATTCAGATAGCGACTGCCGCGCAGATCGTAACTTATAGTTGGGACACTCATGCAGGCATAAAATAGAGGGGAAACGGCGCGGGCGCATTGATCCACATCAACACTCGAGCATCCACCGGCCGAAGTGGCCCTGGCGTCACGCAAACCAGGGAACCTCAGATGATGTCCGTTACCGCTATGCCAGTGAATGCCGGCATCCAGAAAAACCCATTAATAAATTGATGTATTCTGGATGGCCCTGAATCCCCCTGGTATATCCGGTACTTCCGCCTTCCCGGCAACTGCACCTTGCGTTGCCCTCGACCGCCGGTTCCCGGCGCAGTCTCGACCGCTTGTTCCCGACACGGTCAACCTCGCCCACCCTGGGCCCGTACCGTCAACATCTGTGTGTGCGTACTTTACGCCATCCGTGGCGGTCGCATTGCGCTCGTGCCCAAATGACTTCAATTTTCACTGGCGTGCTTGTCCTTCGCATCCTGGTATATGGGAATCGCATACAAACGTCGTTGACGGCGTCACCGGTTCACGGATGTGTTGATGCTTGCAGCAGACAGACACGTCGCACCCGCGGTCATCGACGTGGGCTGCATTGGGCAGGCGTCAGGAATCCAGTATCCTGTCATCCCATGAATAACATGAAAAAGAACGTGCTGCTGCTCGCGGCCTGCCAAGCCATGCTCATGACCGGCGGCTCGCTACTGATTGCCACTTCGGCGCTGGTCGGATACCGACTGGCCCCGGACAAGGCGCTTGCCACCCTGCCATTGGCAGCGCAGATGCTGGCCAGCATGCTGACCAGCATCCCGGCGTCGCTGCTCATGCAGCGCTTTGGACGGCGCGCCGGCTTCCTGCTCGGCAGCAGCATCGGCATCACCGGGGCCGGGCTGGCCACGGTCGCGATTGTCACCGGCAATTTTGCGCTGTTCATACTTGGCGCCGCCCTGAGCGGCATGTTCGCCGGCTTCGGCAATTACTATCGATTCGCGGCGGCGGATGTCGCCACCGTGGATTACCGCAGTACGGCGATCTCCTACGTGCTGGCAGGCGGCGTGATCGCCGCGTTCATCGGCCCGAATCTGGCACACTGGACCAGCGCATGGCTGGTGGCACCGTTTGCCGGGAGCTATCTCGCGCTCACTGCCATCCTGCTGCTGTCGTTTGCGACGCAGTGGTTTCTCGATATCCCGCGACCGGAGCGCGCGGCGCGCGGCAGCGGCCGGACACTCGCTGCGATCGCGCGCCAGCCGGTGTTCATCGTTGCCGCCATCGGCGGCATGCTCGGCTACGGCATCATGGCGCTGGTGATGACCGCCACGCCGCTCGCCATGCACGACCATCACTACGCGTTCAGCGACACGGCGTTCGTGATCGAGTGGCATGTGCTCGGCATGTTCGCGCCGAGTTTCTTCACCGGCCATCTGATCCGGCGTTTCGGCGTGCTGCAAGTCATGCTGGTGGGTGGCGTACTGAGCGCCGTGTGCGTCGGCATCAATCTCGCCGGCACCAGCCTGTCGCACTTCTGGCTGGCGCTGTTCCTGCTCGGCGTGGGCTGGAATTTCCTGTTCATCGGCGCCACCACCCTGCTCACCGAAACCTACGCGCCGGAAGAAAAGGCCAAGACCCAGGCGCTCAACGACTTTCTGGTGTTCAGCACGGTAACCATTGCCGTGCTGTCCGCCGGCACGTTGCAACACCGTCTCGGCTGGCAGGCGGTGAACTATGGCGTGATACCGCTGATCGCTGTGACAGTAGTCGCGGTCGCTTGGCTTCTGCTCCGGCGCCGCGCGGCCGCACCCATACAAAACGCAACCTGATGCAGTGCCTGAGCGGCCCCATCGTCAAGTAATGCTTGACTGAACGCAACGACGTCGCCCCCGATGGAATACTATCCATGCTCCACGAAGCGCCCTGATCAATGCGCGGAAGATGCGGAGATTTTAGATCAAAGAAGTCCTCTACGCTCCTTGTACCTCTGCGTTCCTTCCGGAAGAATTACTTTCGCGAGCAACGCAACATCGACACCGAGAGCGATGCACAAGCTTCGAGTGTCGGAATCTGGTCAACACTCGGGGCGCACTAAAGCTCGCGGCAATAGCGCCGCAGATCAACTATCCGGTGTCACACGGTACGTCCAGCGCGCAACCCGTTGACGACTGCCAGCAGCTCGCTCGCCTCGTGCACCAACACGGTAACCGCCACACCGAGTATGCCGGCAACGGCGAGTGGAATCATCGCCGCAAGAATCGCGATAGAGAAGACAATGTTTTGCATGCTCACGCGCCGCGCTTGGCGTCCGAAGCGCAGGGCCTCAATCACCTTAGTCAGATCATCGGCCATGAGCGCGATGTCTGCGGCCTCGATCGCCGCGTCGGTCCCGGCCACGCCCATGGCCACTCCGCAGGTGGCGGCGGCGAGCGCCGGGGCGTCGTTCACGCCGTCGCCGACCATCAGCACGGCGCCGTGTTCGCGTTCCAATTGACCCACGGCGCGCACCTTGTCCTCCGGCTTGAGATCCGCGCGCACGTCGTCGATGCCGAGCGTGCGCGCAAAGGCCTGTGCGGTTCGAGCGTTGTCACCGGTCAGCATCACGGTGCGCAACCCGAGCGCGTGCAGCGCGGCGATGGTCTGTTTGGCTTCGGCACGTATCCGGTCCTGAAGCGCGAGCAGACCACGGATACCTGTCGCGTTGCCGACCAGCACAACGGTCTTACCCTCTTCCTGCAGTCGGGCGAATTGCGTTTGCACCGCACTTAAATCGGCGCCCTGGCCTTCAAACAACGTGGGGTTGCCCACGTACCACGCCTGTCCTTGAACGAGGCCCTTGGCGCCGGCGCCGGCGAGCGCTTCAAACCCGCTGACTTCCACGGGTGTTACCGCCTGCTCGCGCGCCATGCTCACGATCGCCTTGGCGAGGGGATGTTCGGAGAAATGCTCCAAGCCCGCCGCGAGTGCCAGAAGCTCGCCCTCGCTACCCGCCAACGGGATTACATCCGTCACGGCTGGCTCGCCGTGGGTAAGCGTGCCGGTCTTGTCGAAGGCCACGATCCGAATGATGCCCAAGTGATCGAGATGCGCGCCGCCTTTAATGAGTATCCCGCGCCGGCCGGCGGCGCCGATGCCGGCCGCCATGGCGATGGGCATGGACATGATGAGGGCACAGGGGGCGGCCGCGACCAGGAGCACGACCGCGCGCAGCGACCACTGCTCCCAAGAGAGATCGAATAACCAAGGCACGAGCAAGAATAACCCGGAGGCCACGAGCACCGCCGGGCTGTAGAGCCGCCCGAAGCGCTCGATCCACTGTTGCGCCCTGCCCTTGCGTTCCTGCGCCTCCTCGACGAGATGAATGATCTTCGAGAGCGTGTTGTTGGCGAACGCCGCGGTCACCTCGATCTCGAGCGCGCCCTGGCGGTTGATGCTCGCGGCAAATACCTTCATGCCCGGGCCCTTGTCCACCGGCACCGACTCGCCGGTGACTGGCGATTCATCCAGGCTCGATTGACCGACGCGGATAATTCCATCGGTAGGCAGCGCCTCGCCGGGACGCACCAGGAAGCGGTCGCCGGGCTTGAGGCTGTCCGCGGGCACGGTGATCTCCTGTCCATCGCGCAGCACGTGCGCCTCCTTGGGAGCGAGATCGAGCAACGCGCGGATCGCATGGCGGGTGCGGGCGTAGGTATATTCCTCGGTACCTTCGGCCGCGCCGTACAAGAACACGAGCGCGGCGGCCTCGTCCCACAGGCCAAGAATGCCCGAGCCCGCCGTGGCGGCGATCATCAGCATCTCGATGCCGATCTCGTGTTCCTCGATGAGCTTCTCGATGCCTTCGCGCGCCCAGTGCCAGCCGCCGAGCGGGATCGCGATCCAGTAGAAGACGTTCTCGATGCGCTCCGGGATGAAGCCGAGATGCGCGAGCGCAAAACCGGTACCGGTGATGAGGCCGGAGAGCAGCGCGTTGCGCAGCGGCGGGTAGCGCCACCAGGAACCGGTGAATCCATTCTCATTCTGATTTTCCCGCATGAGCTTAACCTCTCAGGCAACAGTGCAACGCGTCGGCGATCCCTATGGGCTGCCGATTTGTAACGCGCAATGTCCGCCTAACCATGGTTACAGACGGCCCTGATCGTCGATTGGCGTGATCCAATATACCCCGCTGCCGGCGCCACCCGGCGCCGCGCGCAGGGCCGCGAGCACCGGCTTCACATCCGCGTCCTTTAACAGGAGATCTACGCGCACGTGCGGGACGTAGCCCACGACAAGGTCACGCGGCGACAGGAACGCATCGCGCTCGCCCTGGGCGCCGTGGCCCTCGACGTGCGTGAAGGTAAAGCCCGTAACCGACGGCTGGCTGCGAAGAAGATCGGCCAGGTTCTGCTGACTGTCGGCATGCACGATCAGTGTGAGTTTCTTCATGGCGTTTCTCCCTTGGAGCCCTTGATGCGCGGCTCGGCGCGCGTTTCGAGCCAGGCGTAGAGCGTCGGCAACAGCACCAGCGTGAGCAGCGTCGAGGTGATGAGCCCGCCGATGACGACCACGGCGAGCGGGCGTTGCAACTCCGAACCCGGACCGGTGGCGAGCAGCATCGGCACCAGGCCGAGGCTCGCGATCAAGGCTGTCATGAGCACCGGGCGCAGCCGCCGCTCGGCGCCTTCCTGCACGGCTTGCAACACCGTGCGCCCGGCCTCGCGCAGCTGGTTGAAGTACGCCACCATCACCACACCGTTCAGCACCGCGACGCCGAACAGCGTGATGAACCCGACCGACGCCGGCACCGAAAGATACAGCCCGGAGACGAACAGGCTCACCACGCCACCGATCAGCGCAAACGGGATATTAAGGATAATCAATCCCGCCTGGCGCACCGAGCGGAAGGTCGAGAACAGCATGAAGAAGATGAGCGCGATCGACACCGGCACGACCACACCCAGGCGCTGCGCGGCGCGCTGCTGGTTCTCGAACTGCCCGCCGTAGTCGATGTAATAGCCCTGTGGCAGCTTGACCTCGCGCTCGATGGCGGCGCGCACGTCCTCGACGAGACTGACCACGTCGCGCCCCTCGACGTTCACCTGCACCACCGCCAGGCGCTTGCCGGCCTCGCGCGTGACCTGCACCGGGCCGTCCACCTCGCGAATATCGGCGAGCATCGCGAGCGGCACCTTGGCGCCGCCCGGCGTCTCGACCAGCAGGCGCGCGAGCGCCGCCGGCGTGCTGCGCGCGCCCTCGGGAAAGCGCACCAGCACGCCTGTGCGCCGGCTCGCCTCGATCACTTCGGTCACGACCTTGCCGCCGACCGCCGTCTCGACCAGGCGGTTGACGTCCTCGACCTTGATCCCGTAGCGCGCGATCCGCTCCGGGCGGATCTCGACTTGCAGGTACCGCTGCCCGAGGACCGGCGGACGCACGATGTCCACCGCACCGGGAACCTTGGCGGCCAGCTCCTCGATCTGTTTCGATTTCTCCTCCAGCACCGCGAGGTCATCGCCATAGAGCTTAATCGCCAGCGCGGCGCGCACGCCGGAAAGCATTTCCGAGACACGCATGTCGATCGGCTGCGTGAAAGCCAACTCAATGTCCTTGAATTGTTCGAGCTTCTGGCGCAACGCCTCCTGGAACTCGCCGAGGCTGCGCGTCCATTGATCGCGCGGTTTGGTGAGCACGAAATTGTCGGTCTGGTAAAGACCCATGGGATCGAGGCGCAATTCGTCCGCGCCGGTACGCGACACCACGCCGGTGACCTCGGGCAACTCCATCATCGCCCGATGGTACTGCGCGTCCGCGCCGAGCGAGGCCTCGAGCGTGATGTCCGGCTTTTTCTCGATGATCACCACGGTCGAACCTTCGTCCATGATCGGCATGAACTCGCGCCCGATGAACGGAAACAGCGCGGCGGCGAGGCCCAGCGCGACCAGCGCGCCGCTGACCGCGGTCATGCGATGCGCGAGCGCCCAGCGCATCGCCAGCAGATAGACGCGCTTGATCGCCGCAATGACACGGTCTTCAGCATGCGCGCCGGGACGCATCAGAAAGCTGGCGAGCACCGGGATCACGGTGAGCGAGAGCATCAGCGAGCCCGCGAGCGCAAAGCAGATGGTGAGCGCGAGCGGCGCGAACATCTTGCCTTCAAGACCGGAGAGCGTGAACAACGGCAGGAACACGATGACGATGATGAGAACCCCCGAGAGCACCGGCACGCCAACCTCGGCGGCGGCGCGGTAGACGAGGTGCAGCCGGCTCACGCCCTTGGGTGCGTGCGCGAACTGCGTGTGGATGTTCTCCACGATCACGACGGCCGCGTCCACCAGGATGCCGATGGCGATGGCCAGACCGCCGAGCGACATGAGGTTGGCGGAGACATCGAAGATGCGCATCGCCAGGAACGTGAACAGCACCGACAGCGGCAGGATCAGCGCCACCGTGAGCGCCGCGCGCAGATTCCCGAGCAGCACGATGAGCACGATCAACACCAGTACCACCGCCTCGGCAAGCGCTTTCTCCACGGTCCACACCGCCTCGTTGATAAGCTCGGTACGGTCGTAGAACGGCACGATTTTCACGCCCTCGGGCAGCGTTGGCGCCAATACCGCGAGTTCGCGTTTGATGCCATCGACCGTGGTGCGCCCGTTCGCGCCCTTGCGCAGCAGCACCAGACCCGTCACCACTTCACCCTTGGCGTCGGCGGTCACAGCGCCGTAACGGATCAGTGAGCCAAGGCGCACCTCGGCCACGTCCTTGACAAGTACCGGCGTGCCGGCACGCGTCGCCACGACCACCTTGCCGATATCGTCGAGGCTGCGCAACACACCCACGGTACGCACCAACAACGTCTGGTCCTGCCGGTTGATGCGGTCGCCGCCGGCGTTGCGGTTGCTCGCCTCGAGCGCCTGCTCGACATCATCGAGCCCGAGACCCTGACGCGCGAGCCGTTCGGGTTGCACCGCCACCTCGAAGGCGCGCACCTCGCCGCCGAGCGAGTTTACATCGGCGACGCCGTCCACGGTGCGCAGGCGCGGGCGGATCGTCCAGTCCTGGAGCGTGCGCCGTTCGGCGTTGCTCAAGGTTCCGCCCTCAATGCGGTACATGTATATCTCGCCCAGGGGGGTCGTGATCGGCGCCAGCACCGGCTCCACGCCGGGTGGCAGGCTCCCGCGCACCTGGCTCAGGCGCTCGGCTACCTGCTGGCGCGCCAAGTAGATGTCGGTGCCGTCCTCGAACCACACGGTCACCAGCCCGAGTGCATACTTGTTGAGCGAGCGCAGCGCCGTCTGGCGTGGCAGACCCTGCATTTCGATCTCGATCGGGAAGGTAATGCGGCTCTCGACTTCGGCCGGGGTCATGCCCGGTGCCTTCACGATTACCTGCACCTGCGGCGTGTAGATGTCCGGGAAAGCGTCGATGGGCAGCGTGCGGAATGCCCACAGGCCGCCGATGATTACGGCCACGGCGACCAGCAACATCATCAGGCGCTGCACCAGTGCAAAACGAATGAGTGCGGCGATCATGGGGCAGTCTCCATAGAAGCGTTGAGTACCGAGACACCGGAAGCAAGGCGCAGGTCGGCGGCGGCGCGCGCGCTTTCCTGTTGCAGTTCCAGGTAACGCGCGAGGGCGTCGAAATAGGTGTTGTTGGCGTCCACGAGCGAGAGAATATTAAGCTCGCCAGCGGCGAAGCCGCGGCGCGTAAGCGCGAAGACCTCGCGCGCGGGTTCAAGCAGATTCGTGCGCAGCCGCTCGGTCTGTTCGAGGAGACGAAGCAGTTGCGCGTGCGCCTGTTCGAGGCGGCTGCGGGCATCGCGCTGGAGCGCCTCGAACCGCGCCTGGGCACGCGCGGCCTCCGCCCTGGCCTTGGCGACCGTGCCGCTGTTGGTATTCCAGAAGGGGATCTGCACGCTCACGCCCACGCCGGTCACGTCGCGCCGTTCGCCCGCGAGGTAGTCGCGGTCGCGGAAGAGATTCAACGCCGGATCGGCGAAGCGCTGGGATTGGGCGACCGCGATCCCCGCCTGCGCGGCCTCGGCTTCCTTCTGTGCCGCCGCCAGCGCCGGATGCGTATCCAGCGCGCGCGTCAATGCATCGAAACCCGCGGGCGCCGCCGGAGAAATCAACGCCGCCGGTTCGGCCGGTGTCTCGGCCGGCAGGGCGAGCAGCGCCCGGAAATCGATGAGCGCCTTCTGGTGTTCCCGCTCGGCCGCGGCCACGGCCTGGTTGGCTTCCTCGTTCAGGATGGCCAGGCGCCGGCGTTCGAGCGGCGTGAGATAGCGCACCAGCCGGTCCGCCCCCGCCTTGCGCGCGGCGTCGGGAGATTCCTCAACGAGCCGCAGGCGTTCCGCGGCGAGCTGACGTCTGGCCGCGGCGGTTTGCAGCGCGTGGAAAACGCGCGCGGCTTCGCGCTCAAGCAGCAGCCGCTGGTAGCGCCGATTCTCGCGCGCGCCTTCGAGATTCGCCCCGGCCGCCGCACGTTGGCGCGCGAGGCGTCGCAGCGGCAACGGCTGGCTCAGCGCGATCTGGGTGAGATCGGTCCCGCCGCGGCCGTCCTCCTGCCCGAGCCGGTCGTCGGCGCGCAGATCGATGCTCGGGTTCGGCCAGGCGCCGGCCTGCGTCAGCTCGCCGGCGCGCGCGGCAACCTCGGCCTCGGCGGCGCGTAATTCCGGTGCCACCGTGGTCGCGCGTTCGACGCTCGATTCCAGATTCCAGACCTGTGCCGACGCACTGGCGCAAGCGATTCCCAGCAACAAGCCCACGAATAACCGGCCCACGGCCGGCAGGTATTGTTCACCAACCATTTGACACTCCTTGCCGCACATCCGGGCGGATACACGGCGATTCACACTCAGTACAAGGTTAAGTCCGCAACCGGACAAATCCGGTACACGGCTGTACTACTGGCGAACGGGAATGTCAGCGCGGCGGAGCGCGCAGGGGCGGGCTGAAGCAATGGCCGCGTGGTGGGCGGAAGGCAAGCGCTTCCGGCCACACGCCTGAACGGGTGCGCGGCGTGGGTAAAACAAACAGGACGAAGGCAAACAGCGCAAAGAAGAGCGGGTTGTTCTGGAATGCCTTGAGCAGCGCGGACAACGGCACGTCCAGATCGCCGTCGTGCGATTGCGATTCATGTTGATCGGCGGCGCTGGTGATGACGCTTTCCAGGCGCACATCCGCATGCTGCTCGTGCCCATGCGTCGTTTCCGCCGGGACGCACAGGCGCAGCCCCTGCGCCAGCAGCAACAGCAGCACCAGCCACGGGACTAGCGCGGCGCGTATGCGCAGGGATCGCAGCTGGGGCATGTTCATCAGTCTACGGCGGCGCGGGCGGCGCGACAAGCTGCGGCATTCTGCCGCACTACGGCCGGCTGTTTGCCCAGGCGAGCACGGCGTTCTGCACCTGCTCGCCAGCGCTGGTGACGCGCGTATCGTTGTGCAGCACCACCACGACCAAACGCCGTCCGCGTTCGTCGAGCAGCAGGCCGGCCTGGGCGCGCACATTATCGATACTGCCGCCCTTGAGGTGCGCGCGTCCGGCGAGGCCGCCGCCGTTGCGACGCTTCAAGGTGCCGTCCACGGACAGAATCGGCAACGACGCCAGGAACTCGGGCATGGCCGGGCTGTGCCAGGCGGCCAGCAACACCGCGCCGAGGTGGCGCGCGGAGATGCGTTCGTTGCGCGACAGGCCGGAACCGTTCTCGAGCACCAGCTCCGGAAACTTCAAATCACGCTGTGCCAGCCAGGCGTGGATTGCGGCCACGCCCTTTTCCGTTGTTCCGGGCGCGCCGTATTTTTCGGCGCCGAGGGTGAGCAGCAGTTGCCGAGTCATGACATTGTTGCTGTACTTGTTGACCACGCGAATGATTTCGGACAGCGGCGGCGAGGTCGCACTGTGCAGCAGCGCGGCGCCATCCGGCACGGGCGCTTCGCGCACCCCGCCCGCAAAACGCCCGCCCATCTCGGTCCACAGGGTTCTGAACACGCCATGGATGTAGGCCTCGGGCCCGGCCACCACGCGATAGAAATCATCCGCGCCGCAGCTCGCGCTGTAACCGCCGCTCAACACCAGAGTGAATGAAGCCTCATTCACTAACCCGGCGCGATCCGCCACCTGCATGCCCACGGCGTGCGCACCGCCGCGGCAGGGCCCGCTCGTCAGACGCACGCGATTGTCGATGGCGAACTGCGCCGGCTGCGGGTCGGCGATAACCTGCACGCGTTTCAGGCCCGGTTGCGGCTGGAAACGGAAGTTGACCGTCTGAAAGTTCACCAGCAACGCGCGCGGCTGCACGTTGTAGGCGCGGTGCGGGCGACGATCGAAGTCGGCTGGTTGACCGGGTACGGGTTCGAAAAAGCCCTGGTCGATCACCAGATCGCCGCGAATCTCGGTCAGGCCACCCTTGCGCAACGCGCGCAGGAAACGCCAGAAGTGTTCGATGACCAGATACGGGTCGCCATATCCTTTAATATACAGGTCGCCGTCCAGCACCCCGTCGCGCACCGGGGCGCTGGCATAGGCCTCGGTCTTCCAGGCGTAGGCCGGGCCGAGTTCTTCGAGCGCCACGAGCGTGGTGAGCAGCTTCATGGTCGAGGCCGGATTGCGCGGTTCATCGGCGTTCACTGCCAATATGGCTTCGGGCTGGCCGATCTCATGCACATACACGCTCACGCCCCGGGACGAAAGACCGTGCTGTTTGAGCGTCCGCGCGACTTCCGCCGGCAGGACCTCGGAAGGGCCGGCCTGCACCGGTACCACCGTCAACAGTCCCAGGATCAGGACAAGGATTCTCGACATAAGGAAAAGCAACCAGGGGTCATGCGTTTTCACTCGTGCTTCAAGCATATCACCGCCAACCATCAGTCGCGAGGAAGGTGTGATTTTTTTGTTGCGCACGTTTCTCCCGGCACCAACCTCTGCTATAAAGGCGGCAGGGAGATCATCAATACACATGACAAAAAAGAAAATCCGCGTTACACGCACCCGGTCGACGCCGTCCCATCACGATCGCCGGACTTTCCCGATTCTGGTGATTCTGGTGATGTGTGTCGTCGTGCTGGGTATGTTCCAATACACCGGCCTGTTGGTCGTCGGTTCTGCGATTTTCGTCGGGTTCTTCGGCTGGCTGTGGTGGACACGTCGCAATGCGGCGGCGGCCATGTCCAAAAAGAAGCCTCC
This sequence comes from Acidiferrobacterales bacterium, assembly GCA_035256085.1. Classification (GTDB taxonomy): domain Bacteria; phylum Pseudomonadota; class Gammaproteobacteria; order Acidiferrobacterales; family UBA6901; genus UBA6901. The sequence continues at coordinate 6,807 of DATEYP010000008.1, read as the reverse complement.
GGCCCGCGGCAAACGCAAACCAAGCACACGCTGAGGCGAAACCAGATAGTTCGTCCATGCCTGCAACCAGTTTTCTGCTCCGGTTTCTTTTTGCCCTGCTGTGTGCGCTCGCTCCGTTATCCGGACGCGCCGCACACCCGCTGATCACCGAAGACACCGGCACTCAGGGCCAGGGCAACTTCCAGGCCGAGCTCACCAACGAGCAGTTCACCATCGAGGAAGACGCGGACAAGCAGAAGCTGGCGCTGACCACCCTGACGCTCGGCTACGGCGTGGTGGATAGCGTCGACATGATTGTCCGCGTGCCCTATTTGAAACTCGGTGCCTCGGAGAGCGACGGCACACCCGGCACGCAAGGAATGGGTGATCTCGGACTGGACGTGAAGTGGCGCTTCCATTCCGACCGGCGACGATGTACTCGGCCTCGGTGCCGGCCGGTATACCTGGAGCGCCAATTTCGTTTCCAGCTATGCCCTGGAGCAGTGGGCATTTCACTTGCATGTGGGCTATCTGCATTTCAACAACACCGCAAATGACAGGGTAAACATCTGGCACGCCTCGGCCGCCGCAGAACGCAAGCTCACGGATGACCTGAAAATCGTTATTGACACCGGCGTCTACACCAACGCCGACCCCGAGAGCAACAAAGAATTGGTGTTTCTGGTTACCGGTCTCATCTATTCACCGCGCCCGAACATCGATCTCGACCTCGGTTACAAAATTGAGCGCAGCGACTCATTGCGTGCCAATGTTCTGCTTTCCGGCATCGCGCTGCGCTGGAAAACATGACCCCGTAGGTTTTTGCAAAGCTGGCCGTGCAGTCCACGCACCGCCACGGCAAAACCGACAGCCAACATGGTGACCACGAACTCGCGCCGGGAGAAAAATTACACCGAGCTTCCGACTCCCCCAACTTTGTGGGAACATGGTTACACAGCGGTCGCCTGTCATGAACTATCTCGCCCACGCCTTTCTGTCGCGCTCGTCCCCCGAACTGCTCATTGGCGGGCTGCTGGGTGATTTCGTGAAAGGCCGCGAACATCTGAAGCAGTACAGCCCGGCGGTGTGCGTCGGCATCCGCCTGCACCGCGCCATCGACCGCTACACCGATGCGCACGCCATTGTGCGCGCCAGTTGCGCGCTCATCTCGCCCGTGCGGCGGCGCTTTGCCGCCATCCTGGTGGATGTGTTCTACGACCATTTCCTTGCATGTCACTGGACGCGCTACACCCAATTGCCGCTCGAGGATTTCACGCAACACGTGTATGCGACCCTGCTGCCGGGCATCGCGAGTTACCCGGAACGCCTGCAGCACGTCCTGCCGCGCATGATCGCGGAGGATTGGCTGGCTTCCTACGCCGAGATCGGGTCGGTGGATGCCGCCCTGCACGGCATCGCCCGGCGATTCCGGCGCTTTGCGCGCGCCGCCGTGCTGGCCGACGTCGTGCAGGAACTGCTGCACAACTACGCGGCTCTCGAACAGCACTTCCTCGATTTTTTTCCAGAACTGCTCGGCTTCGTGGAAACCGAGCAGCGCAATGCGCTAGCGGACGAGGGACGTGAGGCGCCAGCTCCGCGGCTCACCTGATGTGCCGGAAGCGTCTGCCACAACCATCACCGCGGCCCCGGCGACCGACGCCTGCCGAACTGCGTCTGGCGCACAACAAGCGCGTGCCGGACGTCGTCGCACCGCGCCTGAAAGTATTGTTTGTCGGCATCAATCCGGGTCTGTATTCGGCGGCGGTGCGCCACCACTTCGCCCGCCCCGGCAATCGCTTCTGGCCGGCACTGCAACGCGCCGGCCTGACACCGCGTCTGCTCTCTCCTTATGAAGAACGCGAGATGCTGAAACACGGCCTTGGCATCACCAACATTGTGAATCGCGCCAGCGCCGCCGCCGCGGAACTCGGCAAACGCGAGCTCGCCACCGGCGGCAAGCGTCTCGCCGCCAAGGTTGCCCGCCTGCGCCCGCGCATCGTCGCCTTCCTCGGAATCGATGCCTACCGAAGCGCCTTCGGTGCCAGGCACAGCACCGTCGGTCCGCAGCCACAGCGTTTGGGCAGCGCGGCTGTCTGGTTACTACCCAACCCGAGCGGACTGAATGCTCATTACCAGCTGAAGGATTTTGTGCGGTGGTTCCGCCGCTTGGGATCTGCAGCACATCCCCGCGTAAGGACGCGATCCCATGGCGGGTTGGATTGACAAAAAAGCGGTCGGAGCGGTAAAAAAAGGGCCGGAGTGATTCGGGTTGAATCGCTCCGGCCCCTCTACTCACACCTCTGAGTCTCGTTACGGCTGCACGTAACGATAACCCTGGTTCTGGAAATCGACCACGGCGGTCACGCCGGCGGTAACGTACTCCACGCCCTCGATGATATTGCCGGTCGCGTTACCCGCCGGCAGAACACCGCTGCGCACCAGGGCGCGGGTGGCATTCTGACACATGTAGAACTTGATACCGCGCGCCATCAGCTTTTTGACTTGATCCTCGAACTGATTGCCCCGCTCGGCCTTGACCATCAGCATGCCGCCGGCGGTGTGCGCCACCGCGACCATCTCGTAGTCGCGTCCAAGCACCATGCCGTGGGTGATCTCGTAATCGTCGATCATGTTGGCGAGGTGGACCAGGCCGAAGGGGCGCGTGCACTGGCTGTTCGGTACATTGTCCAGGCAGAATTGGTTGATCTGCAACACCAGCTTCACGCCATGACGGCGCTCCAGGCAATGGGTGATTGTCGACGTCCCGGTGCCAAATTCCTGATCCAGGGTCAAGCCGGAAACGAGCCCGACCGGACAGTCTTTATTGCTGGAGCGCCTGCCCTCGTCGGCCGTTGCAAAACCGACCTGGAAGATCAGCGCCAGGAACCCAACACCGCACAGTAACTTCTTCATATCTGAAGTCTCCCTTTTATTGATTGAGTGATGTCCCTTCCGAGAGGGCACAGTGGAAGGCGCAGGCCGGACTTTCTTGAACCGGCAACAACGCTGCCCAGCTACAACCGTAGCCACCGTGCCCAGGAAAATACAGACGGCCTGCTGAATCCGGAGGGAAGTAACGGACGAATGCGCCAGTCCGGCGGGATGAATGGCGCCCTGATCCTGACACAGGCGCACGGCGGTCTGCGGTCTGCGGGGTGCGGGGTGCGGCCCGTCATGGAAAAGCGCGGGTGGCAGATCTGCGGGTCAGGGAGCCTCTGATTAAGTCCTCCGTTCGCCCTGAGCCCGTCGAAGCACGAAAACAAGAACTTGCAGGGATCGTCCCCTTCGACTCCGCTCAGGACAGGCTTCGACGCGCTCAGGGCGAACGGTACTTGTTCAGAGGTTCCTTAAGGTGTGTTAATGATCCCCGGCGAAGCCGGGGGCTTGTTCGGTGAGCGCCTCGGCAACTGCTCTCTGCGTTGCTCTCGACAATTGCTCCTGCATTGTTCTACCTTCGCCCATCCATGGGTTCGTACCTCCTCCATCCATGGAGTCGTGCATCTATGCAGTCGTCGAAGGCGCCATACTACTGTGAGCTGCCTGAAGGCGGCGGATTTTTCCTCCTTCCCCCTTCAAGGGGGAAGGTTGGGATGGGGGTGAAATGCGTCGGCTTATGCCCGCCGTTCACGCTTCGACCCCCAACCTCGCCCTCCCCCTTCCAGGGGGAGGGAAATACTTTTTTGCGACCGTCGCACAGAGCCTGCCCCCGCGAAAGCGGGGGTCAAACCTGGGTGGGTCCCCCCGGCAGAGCCGGGGGCTTACCTCAGTGAATTACTTCGTTGGCAGAAATATTGCAGCCTGCTTGCGGCTCAGTGCCGCGCCGGCTCGAGCGTCGCATCCAGGTTCAGCTCGTCGCAGAAACGCGTGAACTCGTCGCGCAGGCGGCCGATGTTGACGCTGGCCGGGACGCTGATAGTCATGTTCATCGAGAACATCGGCGTGCCGGTGTGCGCGGCGGCGTAGGTCCAGGTGTTCAGGTCTTCGATGTTGATCTCGCGCGTGGAAAAGAATTCGGCGATGCCGTGCACGATGCCGGGGTGGTCCATGGACACCACGTCCACGACATACGGCACCATGCTGTCTTTGGTGACGCGCGGCTCGGTGATCTTGGCGACCAGCATGAGATCGAGTTTCTTCTCCAGTGCCTTGGTCTGGCTCTCCAGCTTGCCCACCGCATTCCACGGTCCGGAGACCAACAACATAAGCGCGAACTCACCGCCGAGGACGGTCATGCGGCTGTCCTGGATGTTGCAACCGGCCTCCAGAATGGCCTGCGAGAGCAGGTTAACGATGCCGGGCCGGTCTTTTCCCAGAGCGGAAATCACCAGATACTTGTTCATGCGTTGTCGATCCTGAGGGGGCCTGGACACGTCAGCGCGCCAGTCGCGGCTGTCATGGAGCGTGGTATTGTACTGCAAGCGGCCCGGGTCACACACCAGCAGGAGACAGGCATGGCCAGAGCAAAGAAGACCAATGCAGTGTCGCAAGGCTATTTTGAGAGCTACGCCGAATACAACCGCATACTGCGTTCCTGGTTTGTGGCCTTCGGCGTAGGCGGCCTGGCCCTGTTTCTGGTGCAGTCGCCGGTGCGCGAGGCCCTGCTCGCCTCGGGCCAGACCCGAACCGTGGTCATCCTGTTCCTGAGCGGCGTGACCGCGCAGATCGTGGTGGCGTTCCTCAACAAGTACGCCAACTGGTACTGCTACTACGGTGAGGACAACCCGTCTTTCCTGCACTCGCCGCTGTATCGCTTTTGGTCGCGCATCGCCTCGCAGTTCTGGATTGACATCATTCTCGACATCCTGACGGTGGGAAGTTTTATCGCTGCCATCGGCATGCTGTTCGACATCTTTGCCCGCTGACGCGGCCCACTCCGTCCTTGCGGTATACTGGCGGCTGTGTGGTTTTGCAGCAGTGCAAATCGTAATTCGACCATGAGAATTGCCCGCCCGTCATGAACGCCCTCAGCGGTCTGCGCCTCATCGGTTCCTTGTTCCTGGTTGTTTGCGCCTTACCGATTGCCGTCGCCGCCGAACCGGCTGCGCTGACCGCGGTGCAGTTCGCATCCATCAAGCACGCCGTAAGCGAACTCATCCGCAAGGAGATGAAAGCGAAGGATGTGCCCGGCCTGAGCATCGCGCTCGTCGAGGATCAGAAGATCGTGTGGGCAGAGGGCTTCGGTTATGCCGACCGCGCGCGACGCCTGCCGGCACGTGCCGACACGCTGTATTCGGCCGGCGGGCTGTCCATGCTTTTTACCGCCACCGCGCTGCTGCAGTTCGCCGATCAGGGAACGATCGACCTCGACCAGCCGGTAAAGAAATATCTGCCGGAGTTCTCGGTGCGCACGCGCTTCACCCATGCGCCGGCCATCACCCCGCGCCATCTGCTCGCGCATCTCTCCGGGCTGCCGGCGATGCACTTCATGAACATGTGGACGCCGAAGCCGGAACCGCTCGCCGCATTCGTCGCACGCCTCAAGGATGAGTACGTCGCCAACCCGCCGGGGCATGTGTACTCGCCGTCGTTCCCGGGCTATGACGTGCTCGGGCGTGTGATCGAGACGCACTGCAACAAATCCTTTGCCAGCTGCATGCAGGAGCGACTGCTCGCGCCGCTCGGCATGCCGCGTTCGACCTTCGATGTCGAACGTGCCGAGCGCGCGCTGCTCGCCACGCATTACTGGTCGGAGAAGCCGGTGCCATCGGTGGCCGTGCGCGATGTGCCGGCCGCCGGACTGATCAGCAGCGTTCCGGAACTTGCGCGCTTCATGCAGATGCTGCTGGCCAACGGCAAACTGGGCGGTAAGCAGGTGTTAAAGCCGCACAGCGTCAGCGAGATGCTGCGCATACAGAACGCCGGCGTCGCACTCGACCTCGACACGCGCGTGGGCCTGGGCTGGCGCCTGAGCGGCGTGCGCTTCCCGCAGGCAAGAACTGTTGCCTGGCTCAGCAACGAAAGCCCGTTCGCGCGCGGCCGCATGCTGCTCGTGCCGGAATACAAGCTCGGCGTGATCGTGCTCGCCAACAGCTCCGGAGCAACCGAAGCGGTGGAGAAGGTCAGCGAACGCCTGATGGAACTGGTGCTGCAGACACGCAAACCGGTGACGCCGGTGGAATCGCAACAGGCCGCGACGGCGCCATCCGCACCGCAGAAGCGCGACGACATCCTCGGCCACTACGCCACGGCCCTCGGCCTGATCTCCGTGAGAGCCGACGGCGGGCGCTACCGCGCACAGATGCTCGGCAAAACATTCAACCTGTTGCGCCAGCCGGAGGATCTGTTCGCTGCCGAATACCGTCTTCTCGGCCTTTTTCCCATACCGATCTCCATGCTCAAAGAAGCGCGCATCACAACGGCAAAGATCGGCGGACAGCACGTCGCAATCGCCTATTACCGAAATCAGGCGCACCGCCTCGGCACCCGCATCGAGCCGTTGCGCCTGTCCGCGGTTTGGCGCAAGCGGCTCGGCGAGTACCAGGTCGTGGAGCGCGACCCGCTGCTCGACCTCGTGAAACTGGGGAACGTCACCCTCATCTATAACGACGGCCTGCTCTACTTCCGCTATCGCGTACCCGGCTGGCTCGGTCTGGCCGCCAACATAGCCGTGAGGCCAGTCTCCGACACCGAGCTTGTCACTTCCGGGACCGGCTGGCTGATGGGCGAAACCGTGCAGGTCGTGCAGCGTGATGGCAAGGATACACTGCGTTACTCCGGGTACGAATTCCGGCGAATCGGGACTGCGCTGAACCCGTAAGTCGACGGCCCATTCCCCAGGCCGGGACAGCTAAACGCCCCTGACTGGAGGAGACATGCCCTTCGACAGGG
>DATEYP010000007.1:0-29056 GCA_035256085.1 Acidiferrobacterales bacterium | reverse complement strand
GCCATGGGGTTCATTCCCACGACGCTCAAACGCCTGCCGGTCACCTCAGCCATTATCTACCTTGCGGTGGGAATAGCGGTCGGGCCCATGGTCCTGAATCTGTTCCATTTCAACCCGCTCAAGCAGTCGGCGCTGCTGGAGTCACTCACCGAAGCGGCGGTATTGATTTCGCTGTATTCCGCCGGGGTAAAAATGCCCGTGCCCGTCAGCATCGTGCGCTGGCGCACGCCGGTTCTGCTGGCGGTGGTGTCGATGGCGGTGACGGTTGGACTGGTCGCCGCCCTGGCTTACTTTGCGTTCGGGTTGCCGCTCGGCGCGGCGATTCTCATCGGCGCCATCGTGGCGCCGACCGATCCGGTGCTGGCCACGGACGTCCAGATTCGTCACGCCGATGATCGTGACCGGCTGCGCTATACGTTGACGTGCGAGGCGGGCATCAACGATGGCAGTGCATTCCCGTTTGTCATGCTGGGGTTGGGGCTGCTCGGTCTGCACGAGATCGGTGACCACGCCCTGCGTTGGGTAATGGTGGATGTGCTGTGGGCAACGGCCGCCGGCGTTGTGATTGGCGTGGCGCTGGGTAACGGTCTGGGTCGCCTTGCGTGCAGGCTGCGCCGCAAGCATCCGGAACACAAACTTCTGGATGATTTTCTGGGGCTCGGGCTGATCGGTCTGGTGTACGGACTGAGCGTGTATGTCGGTGCCTGGGGCTTTCTGGCGGTGTTCTTCGCCGCCGTGGCGTTGCGTCAAACCGAACTCAAACTGTCCGGCATCAAGCCGGAGGCCCCGCAACGGCTGCACGCTGGCGAGACCGGTCACGCGGATGCACAACACACAAGAACCAGCGAGGGGTCGCTGATTTTCGGGGAACACCTGGAGCGGCTCTCGGAAGTGATGCTGATCCTGTTGATTGGCGGCATGCTGTTCATCGATTCCTGGAGTTGGCGGGCGGTGGGCTTCGCGCTGTTCCTGTTCCTGGTGGCGCGTCCGGTCAGCGTCCTGGTCGGTCTGGCCGGTACCGGCACGCCATGGAATATCCGCGGCATGGTGGGCTGGTTCGGGGTACGGGGAATCGGTTCGCTCTACTATCTTATGTATGCCATACAACACGGACTCCCGGAAGAACTGGCGATGCAACTCATGCACCTGACACTGATGGTGGTCACGCTGTCGATCCTTGTCCACGGCACCAGCGTCAAACCGCTGATGGAACGCTTCTGGCGTCCACGCAGAAATGCCAAGGGTCAGGGATAGGGGCATTCAATTTTCAGACACAGACGGGTTGTCGATACGTATATCCCGCCGTCATGGGGATGGGCATGCGCATCTATGTGCGGTAACAAACAGATGTATCGCATGTATCGATGCTACGGTGCGTTTCCAAGTAATGACGATCAGGACCAAGGAGAAGCAGCTATGCGAATCAATAAATTTTGTTCCCTCATCGGCCTGTCGACGGTGCTCTTGCTCGGTCCCTTGACCGCCGCACAGGCACAAAAACCGGGTCTTTATGTTGGTGCCGGGGTAGGCGCCTACAGCATCGATGAAAGCGACCTCAGCGAGAATGACCATGTCATCAAGGCCTACGTCGGCGGTCAATTCACGAATTGGTTCGGCGCGAAGGCTCGTGGACCGACTTCAACCGCACCGACAGCGGTAGCAACAGGTTCGAGGCGGATGGTAAAGGCCTGTCCGTGGTGTTCTCGCTTCCGATCGGGCCAACGTCCACGCTCTTTGTAAAGGGCGGACAGTACTGGTGGAATTCGGATTCGGTACTGGGTGGAACGCTGGGCGCCAGCAATGGCAACGACCCGTTCTATGGCGTCGGCGCCAAACTCGGTTTTAACGACCACGTTGCAATCCGCATCGAGGTCGAACGTTATGACGTGGCGTCAATCAATCTGTATACGTTGATGGGCGGCGTCGAATTCAAGTTCTAACAGCGGTACCGTGGCGGCACTCGGCAAGACATTCAGCACCGGGTTGTGAAAGCAAGACAAGAAAGCCAACCGTCACACGTCGAACGGACTTCTTCATTTCGGCCTATGTTCTCAGGCGCACGGAAGGGCTTGTGCCGGAGGCGGATAGTCGTGGTTACGACGCGCGGCGCCGAACCTTCGGTGTCATGCGTAAGTATCCGCGGCCACAATGGATCAGCCGCACACCGGTGCCTTTGGCATCTCACAACAAGGAGAAGTTTATGAACAGATTCGGAAACCTTTTCAAACCACTACGGTGGTCTATGATACTACTTCTGGCCGCTGCTTTGGCTGGATGCGGCGACGACGGTGCTGGGACCGATCCAAGCGCAGCAGCCTCGGGACCAACAGGGACAGTCAGCACGGCAGCGGGCGCTGTATCCCTCGGTACAGCCGGCTATTATGCAATTCTGGCAAAAACAGGCGTCTCAACCGTCCCAAGCTCGGCCGTGACCGGAAATGTGGGTTTGAGTCCTGCCGCCAGGGGTTACCTGACGGGATGGTCAGAAACAGCCGCACCGGACGCCTCGGACACCTACTCAACATCCGCGCAAGTGGCCGCACCGGGAAAATTGTATGCAGCCGACTATGTGGGCGGGACTACGTCAGTTGACCTGACCACAGCCGTCGCCAACATGCAAACCGCCTATACCGACGCTGCCGGCCGACCCGCAGGAGTGGGTGCCACCAACTTGAACCGCGGAGCCGGTACGCTCACCAACGATACCCTTGTCCCCGGCACGTACACCTGGAATAGCGCGCTCAACATCCCGACGGATCTGACGCTCTCGGGCAGCGCAACGGATGTCTGGATCTTTCAGGTTGCGGGCACGCTCGACATGGCTGCTGCCATGAACGTTCTCCTCATCGGTGGTGCACTGCCCCAGAACATTTTCTGGCAGGTCTCCGGTGCCGTGAACATCGGCGCGGGCACGCACTTTGAAGGAATTATTCTTGGCGCGACATCGATCACGTTTGGAAATCTGGCCTCGATCGACGGCAGACTGTTGGCGCAGACCGCGGTAGTTCTCGATGCCACGACGGTTACCGTTCCGTAATGCATCAGGATGTGCAGCAGTAATACAAGGCCGTCGCGAGACGGCCTTTTTATTCCGGGCTGTATACGAAAACGCAGACAACGCATGGCAGACGAGGGAATTGTCGCCCGCCGTACTGACCGCGCAACGTTGGTCCCGGGCCAAACCGATATTCCACCATATTGATGGTTGGCGCCGCCCGGCTGAATTCGGCACAATGCGGTTTCGTAAACGCCACCCGGAGAATAAATCATGAAGCGACGCGATCTTATCAAGGGTGCCGGCGCCGGTCTGCTGGCCGGCGCCTTTACGCCTGCCCATGCCGCCGATCTGCCCGCCATCCGCTGGCGCATGGCGTCCAGCTTTCCCAAGAGCCTCGACACGATCTACGGCGCCGGCGAAGTGCTGGCCAGGCGCCTCGATCAAATCACCCAGGGCAGGTTCCAGATGCGTGTGTTTGCCGGCGGTGAGATCGTGCCCGGTCTGCAGGTGCTGGATGCGGTGCAGAATGGCACCGTCGAGTGCGGACACTCGGCCAGCTATTACTACGTCGGCAAAAACAAGGCGTTCGCCTTCGATTGCGCCATACCCTTCGGCCTTACCGCGCGCCAGCAGAATTCCTGGATGACCTCGGGCGGCGGACTCAAGCTGACGCGTGAACTTTTCAAGGAATACAACATCCTGAATTTTCCGGGCGGCAACACCGGCACGCAAATGGGCGGCTGGTTCCGCAAGGAGATCAAGTCGCTCGCAGACCTCAAAGGCGTCAAAATGCGCATCCCCGGAATCGGCGGCGAGATCATGGCGCAGCTCGGCGTGGTGCCGCAGACGCTCGCCGGTGGCGATATCTACCCGGCACTCGAACGCGGTGCACTGGACGCCACGGAATGGGTCGGTCCGTACGATGACGAAAAGCTCGGCTTCCACAAAGTGGCCAAACATTACTACTACCCCGGTTGGTGGGAAGGCGGTCCGCAACTGTCGCTCTACGTGAACCTCAAGAAATGGGCGGAACTGCCGCCCGCGTACCAGGCGGCGTTCGAAGCCGCCGCCGCCGAAGCCAATGCGCACATGCTGGCCGAGTACGATGCCAAAAACCCGCAAGCACTGATGCGACTGGTGCGCGCGGGCGTGAAGCTGCACCCGTTTCCGCAGGAGGTGATGATCGCGGCACGCAAGGCGGCGTTTCTGCTCTACGAGGAGGAAGCAAAAAAGAATCCGGCCTTCAGAAAAATCTACGTCGAGTGGAAGAAGTTCCGCGACCTCAGCATCCAGTGGTTCAAGGTGGCGGAGGCGTCGTATGCCAACTTTCAGTACTCGGGCAAGTAAGGCAGGGGACGCGCTGACGTTTGTGATACCCACCAAAATCAATCGTGCTCAAAGAGGACACACACCATGGACCATCACCGTCTCGTCGATCTCCGCGGCCTGTGCTGCTCGGCCCCGGTCATCAAGCTCTCCGCCGAACTGAAAGGCATGCAGGTCGGCGAAGTGCTGCTCGCCGAAGCGGACAAGGACTCCATGCGCAAGGATGTCCCGGCCTACTGCAATCAGACAAGGCACGAGTTGCTCCAGCACGAAGAGCAGGATGGCCTGTTGCGCTTCTGGATCAGAAAGACACGCGAGATCCACAGTTCGTAGGCCGGTGAGCGCGTAGCGCGTAGGGCGGAATAGCGAAGCGTATTCCGCCGAATGGGTGTTTGTTGTTTGCATGAAGCGAAGCATACGGCGGATTACGGCGCGCCCTCTCCTTTTGCCCTCTCCCGCGCGCGGGAGAGGGGGAGTTGGCGATACAGCGCTATGAAAATTGGCGCCTAATCCGCCCTCCGTTTTATATCACTTTCTGGTGGCAAGAAGCTGGCCGGATCTGTGGGCAGTTGAATCTCCATGATTTCGCCACTGTTCGTGTCCGGCACCCGGCCGACCAGCTGCGGGAAGGCGAGCACCAGTACGATCATCACGATCTGAATCAGCACGAACGGCACCGCGCCCCAGTAGATGTCGCTGGTCTTTACTTCCCTTGGCGCCACGCTGCGCAGATAGAAGAGTGCGAAGCCGAATGGCGGGTGCATGAACGAGGTTTGCATGTTTACGGCCAGCAACACGCCGAACCAGACGAGATCGATGCCGAGCAGGGCGGCGACCGGCGCGAGCAGCGGCACCAGGATGAACGCGATCTCGAAGAAGTCGAGAAAGAACGCGAGCGTGAACACCAGCAGGTTCACGACCACCAGGAAGCCGAGCACGCCGCCGGGCAGCTGCGTAAGCAGCTGTTCCACCCAGCGGTCGCCATCCATGCCGCGGAACACCAGGCTGAACACCGTCGAGCCGATCAGGATGAACACCACGAAGCTGGTGAGCTTCATGGTCGAATCCATGGCCTGCTTGAGCAGGCTGAGATTGAGGCGCCGGTTCATCGCGGCGAGCGCCAGTGCGCCGACTGCGCCGAGTGCGCCGCCCTCGGTGGGCGTGGCGATGCCGAGGAAGATGGTACCGAGCACCAGGAATATGAGTATCAGCGGCGGCAGCATGGACATCGCGGCGCGGCGCGCCAGCGCCATGCCGCGCAGGGCGCGTGCTTCCGCCGGCAGCGCCGGCGCTGCGGCCGGCTGTACGAAGGTAATACCGAGTACATACAGCACATACAGGCCCATGAGCACCAGACCGGGCAACAGTGCGCCCTTGTACATGTCGCCGACCGACACGCCGAGCTGGTCGGCGAGCACGATCAGCACCAGCGACGGCGGGATGATTTGCGCCAGCGTACCGGAGGCGGCGATCACGCCGGTCGCCAGGCGCCGGTCGTAGCCGTAACGCAGCATCACCGGCAGCGAGATCAGCCCCATGGCGATGACCGAGGCCGCGACCACGCCGGTGGTGGCGGCGAGCAGCGCGCCGACGAAAATCACGGCGTAGGCGAGCCCGCCGCGCAGCGTGCCGAACAGCTGGCCGATGGTATCGAGCAGCGCCTCGGCCATGCCGCTGCGCTCCAGCACCAGGCCCATGAAGGTGAAGAACGGGATGGCGAGCAGCGTCGAGTTCGACAGGATGCCGTACACCCGCTCCGGCAGCGCCTGCAACAGGACGAAGTCGAAGAACCCGGCCTGGATGCCGATGATGGCGAACAGCAGTCCGTTGGCGGCCAGCGCGAACGCCACCGGATAACCGAGCAACAGCAACACGACCAGCGCCACGAACATGAGCGGCGCCATGAGCTCGAAGCTCATTTCCGGCCTCCCGTCGTTCCGGAATGAAGGCTCATACTTTTTCCTCTGGCCGCTCGAGCGTGAGCGTGAGTTGCCCGCGCAAGAAAGCAATGCGTTTTATTAATTCGGAAATGCCTTGCAGGGCCAGCAGCGCGAAACCGAGCGGGATCAGCAGACGTACCGGCCAGCGCAACAGGCCGCCGGCATCCGGCGACATCTCGCCGTGCTGCCAGGCATCGGCAAAGCCGGGCCAGGAGAACCACACCAGCAGCAGGCTGAACGGCAGCAGGAAGATCAGCGTGCCGAGAAGATCGATCCACGCGCGCGCGCGTTCCGACAGCCGGCCGTAGAGAATGTCGATGCGCACATGACCGTTGTGCTTGAGCGTGTAGCCGGCGGCGAGCAGAAAAATGGCCGCGAACAGATACCACTGAAGTTCCAGCCAGGCATTGGACGCCATGCTGAAGGCATAACGCATCCCGGCGTTGACCGCCGAGACCAGCGTGGCGGCGAGCACCAGCCACAAGACAAGACGGCCGACGCGTTCGTTCACGGCGTCGATGGCGCGGGACAGGGCGAGCAGAGCTGTCATCATATTGATGTTAATGAGGCCTCATTCACTACCGGGTGGCCGGCGCCGAAGCCATAACGCGCCAGCGCATCGCCGTAGGTGAGCCGTAAACTCAAGGGACGACGCCTGAAATTTTACAGCCCGGCGGCACAGTGCACTGCCCTAATCGTGCGTTGTCACGGGAGGCTGGGTGAACAGGTCTCGATAGCTTGCGTAAAGACCGGCGATAAACACCGGCAGCAGCAGCAGACCGGCGAAAAAGACGGCGAGGTAATCGAATGGAAAGCGCAGCAGCAGGAACAGCACGCGCACCGTCTCGCCGGCAGCGGCAAATACACCGATGAAAATGGCGAACGCACCCAGGCTGTTCAGGGTGCCGCCAAAGCTCAGTTCAATCGACGGCAAGGGATGCTCGCGCCGGAACAGGATGAGTGGCACGGTATAGAGGAATGCCATGAGTAGCAGCGCCTCCAGGCTGAGCACCACCACCAGCCCGATCAGGGCGGTAATCCACACCGACGGTCCGACGCTGCCCGCGAGGATCGCCGGCAGGGTGGCGCCGCCGATCTTGAGCAGCTGTGCGAGGATCTTGATGACCACCACGCCGCCGAGCAGCAGGGTGCTGATCACCATGATCGGCAGCAGCCTGTCTTCCTCCCGGAAGCCGCTAAACAGACGGCGCGCAGCGCGCGTGAGCAGGTCGCGTAGGTAGTGCAGCCAGGGGCGAGACGCGGGCGTGTCCAGCGGCGGCACGGTATCGGCCGGTAATCCCAGACCGTCGCGCGCCTGCGCCAAGGGCAGCGCGCCGAGCATGCACAACGGTGTGATCAGCACCAGGATCAGCCAGCCGATGAATGGAATGAGGCTGAGCAGAATCGCCATCGATAGATACACAAAGGCCATCGCCAGCCACAGCATCGGTTCCTTGCCGAACAGCAGCATGCCTTGCTTGATCCACCCCCAGCCATTTTTTACCGGAACCAGATTGGCGCGCACCATACCCATTTCCTCAGAATCGCTTGATTACCCACATCGGCGGGCTGACGCCGGACTGGAGGTCGTCCCTCACGAATTCGCCCCTGCCTTCCTTGTCGACGAGATAGTAAGGCCGGCCTTTTTTCGGAATGACCTTGATCATATAGAGGCGGCCGGCGATACGGTATTGCTCGTGGCGATCCGCGCCCTTGGTGGTGATGGTGACTTCCGGCTCGGGAAGCGCACCGGCATCGTTGTTGTTCGCCGGTGGCGGCGAGGCCTTGTAGTTTTTCACCGGTGGCGGCGGTTCCGGCAGGGTGCCGGGTTTTTGCTTGTCTGCAGCCTGGGCCGCGAGCATGGAAAGCGCCAGAAGTGCGGCAGGGAGAAGGAGACGCATAAGGAGAAGGAGACGCATAATTAGGAGTGGCCTAGAGGTTGAGCTGGGTTTGCTCTTCTTCGACGGAGGGTTCGAAACCGCGGTGTTCATAATACTGGAAGATGGCCTGCAGGACATCCTGCGCATTGTCCAGCACAGTGACGAGATCGAGGTCCGCGGCGCTGATGGTTCCCTCCGGAACCAGGGAGTCGCGGAACCAGGCGAGCAAACCCTTCCAGAACGGCGTGTGCACCAGAATGACCGGGATGCGCCGGCTCTTGCCGGTCTGTATCAGGGTCATGATCTCCATGAGTTCGTCGAGCGTGCCGAATCCGCCCGGCAACACCACGTATGCCGAGGCATATTTGACGAACATCACCTTGCGCGCGAAGAAGTGGCGGAAGGTGAGGCCAATGTCCTGGTAGGCGTTGCTGGTTTGTTCGTGTGGCAGCACGATATTAAGGCCGACGCTCGGGCTCTTGCCGGCGTGCGCGCCCTTGTTCACGGCCTCCATGATGCCCGGTCCGCCGCCGCTGACCACCGAAAAGCCCGCATCCGACAACAGGCGCGCAATCCGCTCGGCCATGACATAGTACGGGTGCCCGACCGGCGTGCGCGCCGAGCCGAAGATGCTGACCGACGGGTGAATTTGCTCGAGGCGCTCGAAGCCTTCCACGAACTCCGCCATGATCTGAAAGATCTTCCACGACTCGCGTGACAGAATCTTGGAGGAGGTGGTGAAGGATTCGATGGATTTCCTGCCGGGGATTGTTTTATCTTCCATAAACCATATTTAGCACACGCAGACGCAACCACACAGTATGGCTGGAAAAAAACCCCTGGTGCTTGTGGACGGCTCATCCTATCTCTACCGGGCCTTCCACGCCATGCCGAACCTGAGCAACTCGCGCAATGAACCGACCGGCGCGGTGTACGGCGTGACCAATATGCTGCGCCGCCTGCTCAAGGACTACGACCCGGAGCAGGTCGCGGTGGTGTTCGACGCCCCGGGCAAAACCTTCCGCGACGATATTTATCCCGAGTACAAGGCGCACCGCCCGCCGATGCCGGATGATCTGCGCAGCCAGATCGAGCAGATCCACGAGATCGTGCGCGCCATGGGCCTGCCGTTGCTGATGGTGGAAGGCGTGGAAGCGGACGATGTGATCGGCACGCTCGCGCGCCAGGCCGCGGCCGAGGGCCGCGATGCGCTGATTTCCACCGGCGACAAGGATATGGCGCAGCTGGTCGACGAGCACGTCGAGCTGGTCGACACCATGAAGGACGCGCGTTACGACCGCGCCGGCGTGCAAGAGCGCTTCGGCGTGCCGCCGGAGCGCATCGTCGAGTACCTGGCGCTCATCGGCGACACCTCGGACAACATCCCGGGCGTGCCCGGCGTCGGCCCCAAGACCGCGGTCAAGTGGCTCACCGAATACGGTTCGCTGGATAATCTGGTTGCGCATGCCGCCGACATCAAGGGCAAGGCCGGCGAGAACCTGCGCGCCGCGCTCGACCAGCTGCCGCTGGCGCGGCAGCTCGCTACGATAAAGTGCGATGTGCCGCTGGAATTCCGTCCGGCCGACCTGAAGCGCGAGACACCGGATATGGAACGCCTGCGCGAACTGTTCCATGAACTCGAATTCAGAACCTGGCTGGCCGAGCTCGGTGGCATGAACGCCCCTGCGCCGACGAAAGCAGGGGCGCGGAACACGCAGGAACAACTGTTCAGCGCGACACCCACGGTCAGCCACAATCATTACCAGACGATCTTCACCGAGGCCGAGCTCGATGCCTGGATCGCACGCCTGGAAAAGGCCGGGCTGTATGCGGTCGATACCGAGACCACCAGCCTTGATGTGATGAGCGCCGAGATTGTCGGCGTATCGTTCACCGACCGCGCCGGCGAAGGCGCCTACCTGCCGCTGGCGCACGAGTATCCGGATGCACCGGCGCAGCTCAACCGCGACGCGATGCTGCGCAAGCTGAAACCGCTGCTCGAAGATCCGCGCCCGCGCAAGGTCGGGCAGAATCTGAAATACGATCTGGGCGTGCTCGCCAATCACGGTATCGCGCTGAACGGTATCGCGCACGACACCATGCTCGAATCCTACATTCTGGATTCAACCGCCTCGCGCCACGACATGGATTCGCTCGCGCTCAAGTATCTCGGCCACAAGACCATCAAGTACGAAGAGGTGGCCGGCAAGGGCAAGGGCCAGATCAACTTCCGCGAGGTGCCGGTCGAGCAGGCGGCGCAATACGCGGCCGAAGACGCGGACATCACCCTGCGCCTGCACCAACATATGTGGCTGCGGCTGAATGAAACCCCGGCGCTGGTCAAGCTCTATCAGGAGATCGAACTGCCGCTGGTGCCGGTGCTGGCGCGCATCGAGCGTCACGGCGTAAAGATCGACGCCGCCATGTTGCGCCAGCAGAGCACCGAGCTCGCCAAGCGCATGCTCGAACTGGAACGCCAGGCGCACGAACTTGCCGGCCAGGCGTTCAATCTCGCCTCGCCCATGCAGATCCAGGAAATCCTGTTCGGCAAACTGCAACTGCCGGTGTTGAAAAAAACCCCCAAGGGCCAGCCGTCCACGGCGGAAGAGGTGCTGACCGAACTGGCGCTCGATTATCCGCTGCCGCGCGTGCTGCTCGAACACCGTGGCATCGCCAAACTCAAGAGCACCTACGCCGACAAGCTGCCGGAGATGATCCACCCCAAGACCGGGCGCGTGCACACCTCCTATCACCAGGCGGTGGCCGCGACCGGGCGGCTGTCATCCAGCGATCCGAACCTGCAAAACATCCCGGTGCGCACCGAGGAGGGCCGGCGCATCCGCCAGGCGTTCGTGCCCGAGCCGGGTTATAAAATGGTGTCGGCCGACTATTCGCAGATCGAGCTGCGCATCATGGCGCACCTGTCGCAGGACGACGGCCTGCTCAAGGCGTTCGCCGCCGGCAGCGACATCCACCGCGCCACCGCCGCCGAGGTGTTTGGCGTGGCGCCGGAACTGGTGTCCGACGACCTGCGGCGATCGGCCAAGGCCATCAACTTCGGCCTGATCTACGGCATGTCGGCGTTCGGGCTGGCGCAGCAGCTCAAGATCGAGCGCAGCGCCGCGCAGCAGTACATCGACCTGTATTTTGCGCGCTACCCGGGGGTCAAGGCGTTCATGGACCGCACCCGCGCCCAGGCGCACGAACAGGGCTACGTCGAAACCGTGTTCGGGCGGCGCCTGTATCTGCCCGAGATCAATGCCAGCAACCAGGCACGCCGGCAATATGCGGAACGCACCGCGATCAACGCGCCCATGCAGGGCACGGCCGCCGACCTGATCAAGCTCGCCATGCTGGCCGTGGACCGCTGGATCCGCGAATCCGGCCTGCCGGTCGTGATGATCATGCAGGTGCACGACGAACTCGTGTTTGAAGTGCACGCCGACAACCTCGAAAAAGCCAAGGCCGGGATCCGGGCACACATGACCGGCGTCGCGCAGCTGTCCGTGCCGCTGCTGGTGGACGTGGGTGTGGGAGATAACTGGGACGAAGCGCACTAGTGTAGTTCGTCACAATTCCCGGCACATGGCCTGATCCTTTCGTAGGTCGGCCTTCAGGCCGACACGTCGGGCTGAGGCCCGACCTGCAAGTCTCCGGGCACATCGGAATAAGTTCCAAACAGTATGCCGCACTACACTAGAGTTAGGCGCATCGAACGGGTATCCGAGGCATCGGAGTCCCGGCTTTAACCCGGCCGTGGTCAGAAGGCCGGCCGTGTTGCGGCGAAAGCGCCGAATCAACCGTAGTGCCGTTCGGTTGAACTTTTTGAAAGCGCCCCCAGTCATAGTGTCAGGACGTATTCATTTATGTCCTGCCCGCTTACCCTCCCTGAGCGGGTAAATCCCGGACGCCAAGTCCGGAATTACTTATACGCCCCGGACTCTCTCCCCTTGGTTCCGGGGCTTTTTTTATTCGCCGCTTTTGCCGTGATCCCGAGCCAGCCCGCCACCATGGCCTGGGCCTCGTCCACGCCTTCGCCACTCAGTGCCGAAAACAACTGGGCGCTCGCACCAGCGCCATGCTCCGCGAGACGCGTACGCACGGCGCGCAGCGTGGCGAGGCGGTCATTTTTGTTCAGCTTGTCGCACTTGCTCAATAGCACGTGTACCGGCAGCGCATTCTCGGCACAGAATTCGAGCAAGGCTTCGTCATATTCAGTAAGCGGATGCCGGCTATCCATGATCAGCACCACGCCGCGCAGCGACTGGCGCTCGTGCAGATAGTTGCCGACCATCTCGTCCCACTCGGCGCGCACGCTGCGCGCCACGCGCGCATAGCCATAGCCGGGCAGGTCGACCAGGGAATGTTGTTCGTCGATGCTGAAGAAATTGATCAGCCGGGTGCGCCCGGGGGCCTTGCTGACGCGCGCCAGCCCCTTGCGGCCGGTGATGGTATTGAGGGCGCTGGATTTGCCGGCATTGGAACGGCCGGCAAACGCCACTTCCGCACCCTGGTCCGGCGGCAGGTGCGTGGCGTTCTGGGCGCTCAGGCGAAAACTGGCCTGGCGCAGCATATCTACCAGTAAAATTGACCTCACGGCAGGCTCTTGGTATATAAGGCGGCGCTAAACGAGTCTGTTTCGATGGTTTTCCGGTTTTTCCGGCGCAGTCACCGGTCCTGCCTGCGACCGCCAGGGACGGCGGAAGTGCAGAATACGCAGGAACAGTTTTCTGCCATCCGCGCACAGTGTAGCACCCCGTGGCAGGCGATCATGCCGCACGCAGTCTAAATAGATTCTCGGTTCGCCGTATCCAGGTAACTTTAACAGAGGTGAAAGTATGAAGAAGCTGATTTCGCTGGTCGTGCTCATGGTGTGTGTGGGCGCGGCAGGCAGCGCCGTGGCGGCCGGTAGCGTCGCCGCCGGGAAAACCAAGTCCGCCGCCTGTGCCGCTTGCCACGGGGTAGACGGTAACAGCGCTGCGCCGAATTTCCCGAAACTCGCCGGCCTGGATGCGCAATATATCGCCAAGCAGCTGGCTGATTACAAGAGCGGTGCACGCAAGGACCCGCTCATGATCGGCATGGTGGCCGGTCTTTCCAGGAAGGACATGGATGATCTGGGCGCCTACTACGCCAGCCGCAAGCGCAGCACGGGCACGACCGGCGCCAGCGCCGATGTCCTGAAAAAGGCCGAACGCCTATATCGCGGCGGCGATGCCAAAAACGGCATTTCCGCCTGTATAAGCTGTCATGGCCCGGCCGGTACTGGCATCCCGCCGCGTTTCCCGGCGGTTTCCGGTCAGCATGCCGCCTACAGCCAGAAGCAGCTTCTCGACTTCAAGACCGGCACCCGCAGCAATGACGGCGAAATCATGACACGCATCGCCTTCCGCCTGTCCGAGGCCGAGATCAAGGCCGTTTCCGAGTACATGGCCGGCCTGCGCTGAATCGCCTGAATTGATGTTTAGCCGCAGATGAACGCAGATTTATCGCAATTGAAGCATGCCATGGATGCATCGAATCCATTCACCTTTTATGGCGTGTCGGTGAATACAGACAACGCATTGAATACCCACGTTTATCCGCGGCCCGCACAAAGTCCATTGCGCTTGGAAAACAGGCGGTTTATCTAGCTTCCCCCCGGGCGGCACCTGCCTCCCGGGTTCAATCCGACACCCCCACCCATATGCCGTTTTTTGTCATTCGCGCCTGCAAGGTCGCGTAGTGACCTTGCACGTCACTGCGCCAAGCGGTTTTTGAGCTTGGCGTCGAGCCGGCGAAAAAGACGATTCTTTATTCCTATCAATAAGTTGAAACAGCATTTGAACTGTTGGCACAGGCGTTGCAACTACATGGGACAAAGGGGCGGACCCCCCAAACGTATCACCGGGCAGACCGGATTTATCAGGAGAGCGACCATGTTGAGCCACATCGTGAATCTCGTGAGCACCTACGAACAGTCCCACGGGATGCGCCCGAACCTCGTGTTCATGAACGAGACCCACTACAGCTACCTGCGCGAGGAGCTGCCGGGGGTGCGCGATCACGACGATGTGACCAATATCATCGGTGTCGATATCGCGCTCAGCGATGAGGCCCTGCGCCCGCATGTCGCGACCGTGACCTTCGGTGGCAACCATATTCTGTCGAGCTGATCAGCGAGTCAGCCGCAATAACGATTTGAGTGGGGTGTGTGAATGTGAGGCCGGGGCGACCCGGCCTTTTTTTGTGGCCGCGTTGTCTTCAACCTGGAAAAAGCAGTCAGCCGCAGATGAACGCGGATATTCAATGCGCCGCCGGTATTCGCCAGCCCGTCAATGGGTGAATGACCCCGGCGCCTCCATGACACGATTCATCTGCGTTCATCTGCGGCTGAAGCCGTTTTTAGGTTTAAACATGATTCACGGACGGGTCACCGCATACAGGTTGGCCACATCCGTGCTGCCCAGCAGCTGATTATAAATCCGGACATCGTCGATGTAGCCCTGGTACGGATAGCTAAGAACGCCAGCCTCCAGTCCACAACCGACATAGAGCAGGGTATCCACCGTGTTGGCTACGGCCGTAGGCACGGTCCCGTTGTTGACCACCACGCCGTTTTTATAGGTATAAACAAGGCCGGAACCGTAACCGATCACCCAGTGCTCCCAGTCGGTTGTAACCACCGTGCTGGTTGAAACGTTTGCCGTCCCCCACAGCCACACAATCCAGTTGGCGCCCACGCCGCTCTCAAAAACACCGAAATTGGAACCATTCGCGCTGCCGTCCCCCCAGGCAAAGGGTACGCGCACCGTGCCAGCCGGCGTGTTGGAAGAGCGCACCCAGAAACTCACGGATCGGCTGGCGTTGCCGGTAATGCCAACATTGCTGGTCGATTGCAGGCATTGCGGGGTAGTGGGATTAAAGCTGTATGCGCTGCCCGGATGACCGAAGCGATCCAGGGTCAGGACCGGCAGCGCAAGGCCGGTGGCCACCACGAGATGGTTGGCTGCGGCCGCGACATCGTTGCTGTTTCCATTGAACGGATAGTAGGAAACCAGAGCGGACTGGAAGTACTCCCCCAAAGGATCATACAAGGCCTTATTCTCTTCCTCGTCCAGCACCACAATGTTGAAGTAGTACGTGTTGCCCGCGACGATACCGGAACTGATCGTGATGCTGTCGGCATCGGTGAGTGTCTGCACCAAGGTTCCGGCTTCAACCTCGCCAATGGTGTCAAAGCTCTGGTAGGCCGGATTCGGGCCAGACTGGTAGATCTTGTAAACCAGCGCAGTAGTATCGCTGCGTCCGTCCGAGGCCTTGGTCCAGGAAAGCGAAACCGACGTGGAGGTAATGGCCGTAGTGGAAATGCCGGGAGACGCGATGACTGGATCATTGAAGTCCCCACAACCCATCATGAGCAGCGGGACACAGAAAAACAGACTTCGATGGAAACGGTTGCCCATGTGGATTACTCCTCAAGCATAAAAATTCAGTACGGACATCCCAACCTGCCGGAAAAGACACCTGGTACGTTTAGGACGATGCCGCTAGGCTAACAGCGCGATTGGCAGATTCATAGACATTGCCGACAATCGCACACTACCAGGTCACTGGATGGTCGCCAGTACGCGTCCCGCGGCGGCGATGCTCGCGTTTATATCGACATCGGTATGCGCGCCGGACACGAACCCGGCCTCGTACGCGGATGGCGCGAGGTACACGCCCTCGGCGAGCATGCCGTGGAAGAATTTCTTGAAGCGCTCGATGTCGCAGGCAGTTGCCTGCTTGTAGCTCGTGACACGCGGCTCCGCGGTGAAAAAGAAACCAAACATGCCGCCGACCACGACGGTGGTGAGCGGGATGCCGGCGCTCTTGGCGCGTTCGCTCAGGCCATTCATGAAGGCCATGGCTTTCTTTTCGAGGCCGGCGTAGAAGCCGGGCTGCATCACTTCTTTCAGGGTCGCGAGCCCCGCGGCCATGGCGACCGGATTGCCGGACAGGGTGCCGGCGTGGAACACCGGGCCGTCCGGGGTAATGCGGTCCATGATATCGGCGCGCCCGCCGAAGGCGCCGACCGGCAGGCCGCCGCCCACCACCTTGCCGAGGGTGGTGAGATCCGGCTTCACCTTATAGAGGGCCTGCGCACCGCCGAGCGCGACGCGGAAACCGGTCATGACCTCGTCGAAAATCAGCAGCGCGCCGTGCCGGGTGCACAGTTCGCGCAGGGTTTGGAGGAAGCCCGCCACCGGCGGGATGCAATTCATGTTGCCGGCCACCGGCTCGACAATGACGCCGGCGATCTCGTGACCGATTTGGTCGAAGGTGGCGCGCAGCTGCTCGATGTTGTTGTAGTCGAGGGTGAGGGTGAGTGCAGCGAGCGCCGTCGGCACACCCGGCGAACTCGGTACGCCAAGGGTGAGCGCGCTGGAACCGGCCTTTACCAGCAGCGAGTCACCCGAGCCGTGGTAGCAGCCTTCGAACTTGATGATCTTGTCGCGTCCGGTGAAGCCGCGCGCCAGGCGTATCGCGCTCATGGTCGCCTCGCTGCCGGAACTGACCATGCGCAGCTTCTCGATGGATGGCACCAGCTGCTTGAGCAGCTCGGCCATTTCGGTTTCGATGATGGTCGGCGCGCCGTAGCTCATGCCGGTGGCGGCGGTGTCGCACACCGCCTTCACCACGGTCGGATGCGCGTGGCCGAGAATCGACGGGCCCCAGGAGGCCACGTAGTCGATATATTTGTTGTTATCGACATCGAACAGGTACGCGCCCTCGCCGCGTGCAAAAAACACCGGGTCGCCGCCGACCTGTTTGAAGGCGCGCACCGCGGAGTTCACGCCGCCGGCAATGGACTTTTTGGCGCGGGCGAATTGCTCGTGCGAGTGCTGGAAGCGATCGGTTCTGGTCATGGGGGTCGGTCCAATTTCGAAAGCGGCGGGAATGGATTATAAAAAGCACGCCACAGATGAACGCAGATTAACGCGGATAAGAATAAAAGAAACACAATCTGTGTTTATCTGGGTTCATCTGTGGCCTAAGCCTTTATTCATAGCTTATTCGAACAGCCGCGCGTAGCGTTCGGCGGCCGCGCGGATATCCGGCTGACCGAACACGCCCTCGATCACCGCCAGTGCGTCGGCGCCGGCCGCGATCAGGGAGGCGCCATTTTCCGGGGTGATGCCGCCGATGGCAACAATCGGAATTTTCAGTACGGCGCGCGCCGCGCGCAGCAGCTCCGGTGTGGCCGGCACCGCCTGCGGCTTGGTGCGTGACGGGAAAAACCGGCCGAAGGCGACGTAATCGGCGCCCGCCGCCTGCGCCGCCTGGGCGCGCGCCAGCTCGTTGTAGCAGGACACGCCAATCAGCGCCGCGTCGCCGAGCGCGCCGCGTGCCACTGCGATGTCCAGATCGTCGCGCCCGAGGTGTACCCCGGCAGCGCCCACGACCGCGGCGAGCGCCGTGTCGTCGTTAACAAGGAACGGCACGTCGTACTCGCGGCACAGGGCATTCAGGTTGCGGGCAATGGCCGCGCGTTGTGCCGATCCGCTTTTTTTATCCCGGTACTGGATGATGCGCGCACCGCCGTCGAGCGCGTCGCGCGCCGCCGTTTCGAACTGGTCGGCGGCGAGATAGCTGCTGTCGGCGATCGCATACAGACCGGCGACGCGTGGCGTGGCCGGGGACATCAGTGCAACGGTTCGTCCACCGGGCCGTCGTCATCTTCGTCTTCGTCGCGCGCCCAGTACAGACGGTCGGGCAGGTGCTGGCCCATGCCGAGACGGTTGGCGTGCAGCAACGCGTGCCAGGTGAAGTCCTGGGCCTCGGCCACGGCCTCGATCGGATCGAAGCCGTGCGCGAAGGTCGCGGCACAGGCCGCCGCCAGGGTGCATCCCGAACCGTGGTAGCTGTACGGCAGGCGCTCCCAGTGGAAGGTTTCCAGCAGGCGGCGATTGCCGTACAGGCGGTTCACCACCTCCGGGGTTTTTTCGTGTGTGCCGGTCACGAGCACAAACGTGCAGCCGGTCGCCAGCAGCGCCTGCGCGGCGGAATCGAGGTTGTCGGCGTCCGGCGCGAGTTCCATCAGTTCCAGGGTGTTGGGCGTGATCAGCGTGGCCTGCGGAACGAGCAGCGATTGCAGTGCATCGGCGAGCGCATCGTCGGCCAGCGGGTCACCGTGGCCGGAGGCCAGTATCGGATCGAGGATCAGCGGGATATCCGGATAGTCGTGCATGATCGCCGCCAGCGCCGTGGCGTTCTCGGCGTTGGCCAGCATGCCGGCCTTGAAGGCCGCCACTGGCATATCCTCGAGCACGGCGCGCGCCTGCGCGATGACCAGGCCGGCCTCGACCGGTGCGAAGTGCTTGACGCCGGCCGTGTCTTGCACCGTGAGCGCGGTAATCACCGGCGCCGGATGGCAGCCGAGGCTGGAAAGGGTTTCGATGTCGGCCTGAATACCGGCGCCGCCGGTCGGGTCGTTGCCGGCGAATACCAATACCACGGGACGGTTATTCGGCATCATCAATGAAGCCCTGTGCTGTTCGTTGATTTTATTTTATGTCGCACGCGTGGGCACGTGCGGCATGCCCACCCTGCAAATATGTCTGTAGGGGCGGGTTTCAAACCCACCTGCTTATACGCCGCCGGCCTGCAGAACCAGGTCAGTCAGCGCTCGCATCAGGAGCGGGTGCTCGTTGAGCGCGGGCACGACCCGATAATGCGCGATTCCGGTTTCCTTCGCCAGCGCCGCGTACTGGATGCCGAGTTCGTACAGGGTTTCGCTGTGGTCGGAAACAAACGCGATCGGGTAGACCAGCATCTGCCGGCAACCGACTGCTGCCTTCAGCCGGATCACGTCCTGGATATACGGCCGCAGCCATTCGAGCGGACCGACGCGGCTCTGGTAACAGAGCGCGGTGTGCGGCCAGCCAAGCGTGGCGGACAGCGCATCAAAGGTGGCGCGGATTTGCTGCTCGTACGGATCGCCGCGCTCAACCAGTTTCTTCGGCAGGCCGTGCGCCGAGAACAACAGCTCGATGTGCGCGGGATCCGGGTCGGGCAGCTTGCGCGCTTCGGCCTGGATGCACTCGATGATGGCCTGCTGGTAGTCGGCATGCCCGTACCATTCGCGCACCAGCTGTGTCCGCGGGTGGTACTTCTGGCGTACGCAGGCGCGCTTGAATTCATTTACCGAGCTGCCGGTGGTGGTGTGTGAATACTGCGGATAGAGCGGCAAAAAAATCACGTTTGTATGACCGCGCTGCTTGAGTTCGGCCACCACGGCGTCGGTGAACGGGTGCCAGTAACGCATGCACACGAACACGTCGTAGTCGCCATACGCGCGCAGCGCTGTCTCCAATGCCCGGGCCTGTTTCTGCGTGTTTTCCAGTAACGGTGACTTGCCGCCGATGGCCGCGTAGTTGTGGCGTGCCTCGGGCGCGCGCCGACGCGCCAGTAAACGCGCGAACGGCTTCTGGGTGAGAAAACCGAGCGGCAGCTTGAAGATGTCCGGGTCGGCAAACAGGTTGAACAGGAACGGCTCGACGGTGTCGAGCGAATCGGGTCCACCGAGATTGAAGAGCACAACAGCCGTGCGGTTTTGCATGGGGTGCTGTCGGAAGGTATAACCTTAGAAAAAGCAGTCAGCCGCAGATGAACGCAGATAAACCTGGATATTCATTGCGCTGCCTGCATTCGCCAGCAAAAGGGTGAATGGCCTCGGTGTATCCATGACCTGATTCATTTGCGCCAATCTGCGTTCATCTGCGGCCAAACGCCGTTTCTAGGATAAACCGATTCTACCTGAGACGGCGTGTAGCCGGAAAACTGCTCCTGCGTTTCCGGCACTTCCGCCCCGGTCGTAGGGGCGGGTTTGAAACCCGCCCCTACATCAAACCCACACCATGGCGGTCGGCGGAAAAACTGCTCCTGCGTTTCCGGCACTTACGCCATCCCGGCAACTGCTCCCTGCGTTGCTCTACCTCCCGCCATCCATGGCGGTCGCCTGGCGGTCGGCGGGAAAACTGCTCCTGCGTTTCCGGCACTTCCGCCCCGGTCGTAGGGGCGGGTTTCAAACCCGCCCCTACATCAAACCCACACCATGGCGGTCGTCGGAAAAACTGCTCCTGCGTTTTCCGCACTTCCGCCATCCCTGGCGGTCGCATTTCACGACTTGGCGAAACATGCGAAAATCCGCGCGCCAACTGCGCATCTCGGGGGAGAGGAATGAAAGCCTACATGTGTGTCATCTGCGGTTTCGTCTACGAAGAGGCCAAGGGCGTGCCTGACCAGGGCATCGCACCCGGGACCCGCTGGAAAGACGTGCCGGAGAACTGGACCTGCCCGGACTGCGGCGCGCCCAAGTCTGATTTCGAGATGGTGGAGATCTAGGGGTTACTTCGGCATGTCCGCGCACTCGCAGAGAAACGTTCCTAAAACGAAACCGACGCTCTGGAAGTTACGCAGAGAGCGCAGAGGACGCAATGGGTTTAACAGGTTGTTGAAAAACACCTCAACCGTTCGTGTTGAGCGTAGCGGCGGTGATTGCCGCGAAGTCGAAACACTGCCAATCAGACGGTTATCGCAATTACCCTTCGACTTCGCTGCGCTACGCTCAGGGCGAACGGCGTTTTTCAACAACCTGTTAAATCAGAAAAGCCAGAGAATTGAATTCTCTGCGATCTCTGCGCCTCTGTGCTGTACAGGGACGTACGAATGCCGCGGGCGCAGGATGCGCAGGAGCGGCCGCTCTCTGCGCTTTTTCCGGGGCCGGCCATCGCTTTGGCAACGTTTCTCATGAGAGAGCGGCTTGTGGCCCTGTTTGCACGCCGTGCCCCGCTGCCGGAACGCGATGTTCTGGAGTTTCCGGACGCCAGTCTTACCTATGCCATCCGCGCGAGCGACCGCCGCCGCACCCTGGGTCTCGAGTTGCGGGCCGACGGTTCGCTGACCGTGGCCGCGCCGCGCGGTTTGTCGCTCGATGTGATTCGCGCCTTCGTCGAAAGCCGCCGCGCCTGGATCGAAGCGAAGCGCGCACTGCTGGTGCAGTCAGAACCCTCGGCCCCGCGTTTCCTGTTTCAGAACGGCGCGCGCCTGCCGTATCTCGGTGCCGAGCTCGCACTGGACGTTTCCATTGCACCATCCCGGCGCGCGGCCTGCCGCTGTGAGTCGGGCAGTTTGGCGCTCAGCGTTCCGCACAGCGCGGCGATTCGCCCGGCCATCGAGGCCTGGTACCGGCGCGCGGCCGCGACCCACGCCGCCGCGCGCCTCGCGCACTTTGCGCCGCAGGTGGGGCGCGCCGCGCACAAGCTGGTGATTCGCGCCCAGCGCACCCGCTGGGGCAGCTGCTCGGTGCGCGGTACCATCAGCCTCAACTGGCGGCTCATGCAGGCGTCGCCGGAAATTCTCGACTACGTGGTGGTGCACGAACTCTGCCACCTGCTGGTGCCCAACCACTCGCCGCGCTTCTGGGCCGAGGTGGCCCGCGTCCTGCCGGACTGGCGCCGCCTGCGCGCCGAACTCCGTCAATTCGGCCGTACCTTGGCCTGGTAGTCCCTTCTATCCGCCCGAGCTGTTGTTTCCGCCGCCGGCAGGTTTATGATCAACGCAGCCTGTAAGCTTACCGGCGTACGCCGCGGTGCACTTTGCTATGCTGTGAGTTCAGCCCTGGTGTCATAAATCTAATAACGAGGGATACGCGCGATGAGTCTTATATGGACATTGGCAGCACTGGCAGCGATCGGGGGGCTTGCCTATCACCGCGCCCCGCTCTGGCTGTGGTCGGCGCTGGCCGCGCTGGCGTTCGGCCTGGTCCTGCACTTCTGCGCCGTGGCGGCCGCCATCCAGATTGGATTGTGGTCGGTCTTCGGCGTGCTCGCGCTGCTGCTGAATGTTCCGCCGCTGCGCCGCCGGTTGTTGACGCGCCCGGTATTCGCGCTGTTCCAGCGCATCATGCCGGCCATGTCGGATACCGAGCGCGAGGCGCTGGAGGCCGGCACGGTGTGGTGGGAGGCGGAGCTGTTCAACGGCGCGCCGCGCTGGAAAAAGCTGTTCGCTGTGACCAGGGCGCAACTGTCGCCCGCGGAGCAGGCGTTTCTGGATGGTCCGGTCGAGGAGTTGTGCCGCAAGCTCGATGACTGGGACATCACGCATGTGCGGCGCGACCTGCCCCCGGAGGTCTGGCAGTACCTCAAGGACAACGGCTTCTTCGGCATGATCATTCCGAAGCAGTACGGCGGTCTCGAATTCTCCGCGCTCGCGCACTCGGCGGTGGTGATGAAGGTCAGTTCGCGCAGCGTGTCGGCCGGCGTCACGGTGATGGTGCCGAATTCCCTCGGCCCGGCGGAGCTGTTGCTGCGTTACGGCACCGACGCGCAGAAGAATCACTACCTGCCGCGTCTGGCACGCGGTCAGGAGGTGCCGTGCTTCGCGCTCACCGGTCCCGAGGCCGGTTCGGACGCCGCCAGCATTCCCGATCGCGGTGTCGTGTGCCGCGGCGAATTCGAAGGCCGGCAGGATGTGCTCGGCATCCGCCTGAACTGGGAAAAACGCTACATCACCCTCGGCCCGGTGGCGACCGTGCTCGGCCTCGCGTTCCAGTTGTACGACCCGGAGCATTTGCTCGGCAAGGAAGTAAATCTCGGCATCACCCTGGCGCTTATACCTACTAGTACGCCGGGCGTGAAAATCGGCAGCCGCCACAACCCGCTCAACAGCGCGTTCCAGAACGGCCCGAACTGGGGCCACGATGTGTTCATTCCCATGGACTGGATCATCGGCGGCCACGACTACATCGGCCAGGGCTGGCGCATGCTCATGGATTGTCTGGCCGCCGGCCGTTCGATTTCGCTGCCGGCCCAGGCGGCCTCCGCCGGCAAGCACGCCGCGCGTTTCGTGGGCGCGTATGCGCGCATCCGCAAGCAGTTCAAAGTCCCGATCGGCCGCTTCGAGGCCATCGAGGAGGCGCTGTCGCGCATCGGCGGCTACACCTACCTGATGGACGCGGCGCGCGTGTTCACCGCGCGCGCCGTCGATCTCGGCGAGAAGCCGGCGGTGGCCTCGGCCATCGTGAAATACCAGCTCACCGAACACATGCGCCGGGTGGTGATCGACGCCATGGACGTGCAGGGCGGAGCCGGCATCTGTCTCGGGCCGAACAACTTCATGGGCCGCGTTTACCAGGCCGTGCCGATCAGCATCACCGTCGAAGGCGCCAACATTCTCACACGCTCGCTGATTGTCTATGGCCAGGGCGCGATCCGCTGTCACCCCTATGTGCTCAAGGAGATGCGCGCCGTCGGCAACCCGGACCGTGCCGTGGGTCTGGCTGAATTCGACCGCGCGTTTTTCGGGCATGTCGGCTTCGTCATCAGCAACGTGGCGCGTTCCCTGTGGCTCGGGCTCGGCGGCGAACATTTCGTGCGCGTGCCGATCGACGGCCCCGGCCGGCGCTACGCGCGCCGGCTCACGCGCGTGTCGGCCACGTTCGCGCTGGTGTCGGACGTGGCGATGCTGGCCTTCGGCAGCGCGCTCAAGCGCAAGGAGCGCATTTCCGGACGCTTCGCCGATGTCCTGAGCTACATGTACCTGGCCTCCGCGGCCATCAAGCGCTTCGAGGACGACGGCCGGCCGGCCGAGGATATTCCGCTGCTGCGCTGGGCGTGCGATTACGCCATTCATCAGGCCGAGAAGACCCTGGTGGGAATCATCAAGAACCTGCCGAACGCGTTTCTGCGCTGGCTGCTCGGCGGCCTGTCCTTTCCGGCCGGGCGCCGTTACCTGGTGCCGAGCGACAAGCTGGGCCACGAGGTCGCGGCACTGTTGCTCGAACCTTCGGCGGCCCGCGACCGTCTAACCAAAGGTGTATACATCTGCAACGATCCGGCCGATGTCACCGGCCGCCTCGAGGACGCCCTGCCGAAAGTGATTGCCGCCGAGCCGCTGGAGCGTAAGCTTTATAAACTGGTCAGCGAGCAGCCGATGCTGCACGGCGACCACGAGGGCCAGGTGCGCGAAGCGCTGGCGCAAAAGTTGATCGACGCGCAGGAGGCCGAGGTGTTGCGTGCCGCGCAGATCGCGCGGCGCGCGGTGATTATGGTCGACGACTTTCCAGCTGGTTGAAAATTTCCAGCGCTTCTTTAGAGGTGAGATGTTTTACTGAGGTGAGTGGCGCATAGCGCGCACCGCTGTATCTATTGGGTCCCTTCTCCCTCCGGGACGACTGCATGGATGCAGGAGGTAGAGCAAAGCCGGGAGTATTTGCCGAGAAGGACGGGATGAGGGGAGTTTACAGCTATTGTCCCCTCACCCTAACCCTAGTGAAGGAGGCTTCATTCACCAGGGAGAGGGGGGAAACAGTGCGTACTATTTGCCAGCCGGGTCGGTAAGTATGGAATTTCTAGAGTTGCCCAACAGCTTCAGGGAGAAGGTATGAACCAGCAGCGGGTATTCGTGGTGGATGGTGCGCGCACGCCGTTTCTCAAGGCGCGCGGGTCACAGGGCGAATTCAGCGCCACGGATCTGGCGGTCGCCGCCGCGCGCCCGGTACTGGCGCGCATGCCGTTCGAGCCGACCGCGTTCGACGAAGTGATCGTGGGTTGCGTGATCGCCGCGCCGGACGAGGCCAACATCGCGCGCTTCATCGCCCTGCGTCTGGGCTGCGGCAAGAGCGTGCCGGCCTATACCGTGCAGCGCAACTGCGCCTCCGGCCTGCAGGCGATCTCGAATGCGCGCGAGCGCATCGCACTCGGCCAGGCGCATCTGATACTGGCCGGCGGCACCGAGGTCATGAGCCGCGCGCCCATCCAGTGGAACGCGGCGATGGTGAACTGGCTGGCCAGCATGCTGCGCGCACGCAATGTCGTTCAGCGTCTCAAGGCGATCGCCGCTTTCCGTTTCGGCAACCTCAAGCCGGTGTTCACCCTGCTGCTCGGCCTCACCGATACGCTGGTCAAGCTCAACATGGGCCAGACCGCCGAGATTGTCGCGCACCGCTTCGGCATCAGCCGCGAGCAGATGGACGAGTACGCGGTGGCCAGTCACAAGAATCTAAGCGCGGCGTTCGACGCCGGCCACATGAATGACGAAGTCACCCACCTGTACGACACGCGCGGCAAGGTGTACTTCGAGGACACCGGCCTGCGGCGCGACACCGACATGAGCGCGCTCGCCAAGCTCAAGGCGGTGTTCGACCGCAAGTACGGATCGGTCACGTCCGGCAACAGCTCGCAGGTCACGGATGGTGCCGCCATGCTGGTGGTGGCGAGCGAAGAAGCGGTGAAAAAATACAATCTGCCGGTACTCGGCGAACTGCTGGGCGATGCCTGGGCGGGCGTGGATCCCAGCCAGATGGGTCTCGGACCGGTGCATGCCGTGGCCAGGCTGCTCAAGCAATTCAACCTGAAAATGGATGACTTGAAACAGATGGAGCTGAACGAAGCCTTCGCCGCGCAGGTGCTCGGCTGCCAGGCGGCGTGGGAAAGCGCCGACTACGCACGCGATGAACTCGGCCTGGAGCAGCCGTTCGGCAAGATGGACGCGGCGCGCCTCAACCCGGAGGGCGGCGCCATCGCCATCGGTCACCCGATCGGTGCGAGCGGCGCGCGCGTCACCCTGCACCTGTTGCGCGCGTTGCAACGCAAGGGCGGGGGCCTGGGCATCGCGACGCTGTGCATCGGCGGCGGCCAGGGTGGCGCCATGCTGGTAAAAGTTGAAGGAACCTGAATACCACGTTCTGCCGCAAAGGATATTAAATTCATGCTATTTCAGCCACAGATGAACAAAGATAACCGCGGACCGAGAACCGTCATGCAAACTTGTTTCCCCCTGCTAATCCGTGTTCATCTGTGGTTCCAGAATAATAATATACAAATTAAAGAAGGTGCGGCATGAGCTTCCGCCACTGGCGTACCGAAGAAAACCTGAACATCGCCACACTCACGCTGGACGTCGAGGGCGCGAACGCCAATGTGCTGTCGCATGGGGTGCTCGACGAGCTCGACCAGCTGCTCACCGCACTCGCCGAAAAATCGCTGGCCGGCGTGATCCTGCGTTCGGCCAAGGGCAGCTTCATTGTCGGCGCGGATGTCACCGAGTTCCGCAACATCGGCGACAGCGCGCGCGCCGCCGACCTGGCGCGCGGCGGGCAACATATTTTCACGCGCCTCGCCAAGCTGCCGTTCCCCACGGTGGCGGTCATCCACGGACACTGCCTCGGCGGCGGCCTGGAGCTGGCGCTGGCCTGCACCTATCGCGTGGCGCGCGAGGATGAGGGCACGCGCCTCGGCTTGCCGGAAGTGAAGCTCGGCATTCACCCTGGTTTTGGCGGCACGGTGCGCCTGCCGCCGCTGGTGGGCGACCTGACCGCGCTCAACCTGATGCTCACCGGTCGCACAGTCAGCGCGCGCCAGGCGCGCGGCATGGGGCTGGTCGACGAAACCGTGCCGGAACGCCATCTGCTGCGCGCCGCGCAGGCGCTACTCGCCAACCATCCGAAGCCGCGCCGCGCCCGTTGGTGGCAGCGCCTGCCGCACTGGGCGCCGCTGCGCAAGCCAATGGCGAAGCTCGTCGAGCGCAGCGTGCGCGCCAAGGCCAATCCCGATCACTACCCGGCGCCCTACCGCATTCTCGATTTGTGGCGGAGCGCCGCCGGGCAGGAAGAAGAAGCGCGTTCGCTCGGCGAACTGCTGGTCGGGCGCACCAGCCGCAACCTGGTGACTGTATTTCTGCTGGCCGAGGAACTGAAACGCCGCGGCAAGAAGCATGAACACCATATCGAGCGCGTGCACGTGATCGGCGCGGGCGTGATGGGCGCGGACATCGCCATCTGGGCGGCGGCGCGCGGTTTTCACGTGAGCCTGCAGGATCGCAAGCCGGAGATTCTGGCGAACGCGGTGAAGAAGGCCCATGGCTTCTACAGGAAAAAGCTGAAAGCGCCGCGCGCCGTGCAGGAAGCCATGGGCCGGCTCATGCCCGACCTCAACGGCGACGGTCTGGCGCGCGCCGACCTGGTGATCGAGGCGATTATCGAGAATGTCGAGGCGAAGCGCGCGCTGTTCGCACAGGTCGAGGCCCGGGTGAGGCCCGAGGCGCTGCTTGCCAGCAACACCTCCAGCATTCCGCTCGAGGACATCGCCCAGGCGCTCAAGGATCCGACGCGCCTGGTCGGCCTGCACTTCTTCAACCCGGTGGCGCAGATGCAGCTGGTCGAGATCGTGCGCGGCGCGCAGAGTTCGGAGCAGGCGCTCAACCGCGCGCGCGGCTTCACGACCGCGCTCGACCGCCTGCCGCTGGATGTGAAGTCGAGCCCCGGCTTTCTGGTCAACCGCGTGCTCATGCCGTATCTTATCGAGGCGGTGATGCTCGCGGAGGAGGGCGTGGCGTTGGCCGACATCGACGGCGCCGCCACCGACTTCGGCATGCCCATGGGCCCGATTCTGCTGGCCGACACCGTCGGCCTCGACATCTGCCTGTCGGTCGCGGAAGAACTCGCCGGCCCGCTCGGCATCGAGGTACCACGGCGCCTGCGCGACGAAGTGGCGGCCGGGCATCTCGGCAAGAAGAGCGGCCGGGGTTTTTACTCTTATGACAAGCAGGGCAAGGCGCGCAATCGCGGCAGGCGCGGCGTCACGCAGGTACCGATCACCGAGCGCCTGATTCTGCGCATGGTGAACGAATCCGTCGCCTGCCTGCGCGAAGGCGTGGTCACCGACCTCGACAGCATCGATGCCGGCATGGTGTACGGCACCGGTTTCGCGCCCTACCTGGGCGGGCCGATGCGCTATGCCGAAACGCTCGGCGACGTCGGCATCTGCAGCACGCTGCGGCGCCTGACACAGGAGTACAACAAGCGCTTCGAGCCGGATGCCGGCTGGACGCGGCGCGAGCTCTTCATCCGTCAACTGCTGCCAAAGGAGTGACCATGCGTATCGTTCCCGAAGCCAACTGGACCCTGACCGATCTTTTTCTGGAGCGCGTGCGCCTGAGCCCGGAGGGCAAGGCCTATCGCTGGTTCGACGGAACGGCGTGGACCGACATGAGCTGGGGCGAGGCCGCCACCGAAGTCGGCCGCTGGCAGGCGGCGCTGGCCAGGGAAAATCTCAAGCCCGGCGACCGCGTCGGCCTGTGCTCGCGCAACCGCGTCGAGTGGATGTGCTTCGACCAGGCGGCGCTCGGCCTCGGACTGGTGGTGGTGCCGCTGTTCTACAACGACCGGCCCGACAACATGGCCTATTGTCTGACTGACGCCGGCGCCAGGCTGCTGCTGCTCGAAGACGGCAAGCTGTGGGAGGCGTTGCGTGGTCAGGCACAAACCATCGAGCGTGCGGTGTGCATCAACGATGCGCCGAACACGGACGCCAAGGCCGTGAGCGTGAAAAAGTGGCTGCCGAAGAAGGGCGTGGCGCTGCAACCGAGCCCGACCCAGGCCGGCGAGCTGGCGACGTTGGTGTACACCTCCGGCACCACCGGCCGGCCGAAGGGCGTGATGCTCTCGCACCGCAACATCGTGAGCGACCTGCGCGCGGTGATCGAGGCGGTGCCGGAAATCTGCGGCCGGCCGCAGCGCTTCCTGTCGTTCCTGCCGTTGTCGCACATGTTCGAGCGCACCGCCGGCTATTACGTGCCGATGTGCATGGATGCCAATGCGCAGGTGATCTACGCGCGCGGCATTCTCGAACTGGGCGAGGACATGGTCAGCCAGAAACCCAACATTATCGTCAGCGTGCCGCGCATCTTCGAGCGCGTGTATTCCAAAGTGGAGGAGAACCTGCCGGCCGGCTCGACCAAGCGCAAGTTGTTCGAGAGGACCGTGGACATCGGCTGGAAACGCTTCAAGAAAGAGGCCAGCCTGGGCGAGAACCTGCTCTGGCCGGTGCTCGACACGCTGGTGGCCAAGAAGCTGCGCGCGCGCCTCGGCGGCGAGCTGCAATACATTT
>DATEYP010000006.1:0-9602 GCA_035256085.1 Acidiferrobacterales bacterium | reverse complement strand
TGTTTATCTGTGTTCATCTGTGGCCAGAAATATTATCCAGGCGCGGAGCGCTCGCTGAGTATCCGGCGTTTTTCGTAGGCCGCGCGCGCGATCGCCACATCTTCCAGAAACCACGGCAGTTCCGGCAACGTCAGCGCCTGTGGTCCGTCCACCAGCGCTTTCGCCGGGTGCGGATGGAAATCGACCAGCACCATGTTGGCGCCGGCCACGATGCCCTGGGCGGTGACATGCATCACGTCCAGCAGGCCATCCGGCGCGCGCTCGCGCGTGCCGACCGAGTGCGACGGGTCGATGCACACCGGCATGCGCGTCAGGCGCTTCACCACCGGCACGTGCGCGAAGTCCACGAAATTGCGGTGTGGATCGCCCATGTTGGTCTTCATGCCGCGCAGGCCGAACACCACGTTGCGATTTCCGGCGCTCGCCAGGTATTCGGCGGCGTTCAGCGATTCCTCCAGCGTGATGCCGAAACCGCGCTTGAGCAATACCGGGAGTTCGCGCTGCCGGCCGACGATCTTGAGCAATTCGAAATTCTGGGTGTTGCGCGTGCCGATTTGCAACATCACACCGGTAGGCTTGCCGGTTTTCTCCAGCGCCTCCTGGATTTCATCCAGGTGCGAGTCATGCGTGATCTCCATGGCAATCACCTTGATGCCGTACTTGCCGGCCAGTTCGAACACCCACGGCAGGCAGGCCTTGCCGTGCCCCTGGAAGGAATAAGGATTGGTGCGCGGCTTGTACGCGCCCATGCGCGTGCACACCTGGCCGTGGTCACGCAGCGCCTTCAGCATCTGCTCGACATGTTCGGGGACATCCACGGCGCACAGGCCGGCGAATACATTGAGACTGTCCTGGCTGAACAAGACACCGTTGTAATCGAAGCCGGTGGGGCGGCGGTCGTCGTGATGGCGGCCGAGAATGCGGTACTCTTCGGAGATGCGCACCACGCGTTCCACACCCGGCAGGCCCTCGATTTCGGCCTGGTCCAGGCTGGCGGTATCGCCGATCAGGTAAATCTCGGTGAGCGTCTGTAGTGCCCCGACTTCCTGGTGAACGCGTGTCTGGATGTTGGGCCGGTTGGCAAGGTAATCCATAAGCTGCCGGTACTCGGCGCTGTGTGATGTGACATGTTGCTGCAAAATGATGATCATGGCTCGCCTCGGAGTTTCCGGGTACGCGGATCGACACTATTGTAACCGTGCGGCGCCAGGGTGAAAGCCCACGCTGGGCGCGACTGCCATGCGACCGCCAGGGATGGCGGCGGTAGACCGCGTCGGAGACCCACAGGGATGTGGGGAGGTAGAGCAACGCCGGGAGCAGTTGCCGGGAACAAGCGGTCGAGAGCAACGCCGGGAGCGGTTGCCAGAAACGCAGGAGCAGTATTTCCGCCGCATGCCGTCCTGCGCTAAGCTGGTTGCATGCCGGAAACCGCACGCCGACCGCCGCCGTACCATCTGGTCCGCGACCAGCTCGAAGACGAGGTGCGCCTCGACACCATGCGCGCCAGCGGTCCGGGCGGTCAGCATCTGCACAAGACCGAATCGGCCGTTCGCCTCACGCATTATCCTTCCGGTGTAGTGGTGATCGCCTCCGACACGCGCTCGCAGGCGCGTAATCGCGAGCTCGCCTTCGAGCGCCTGATCGAGCGTCTGCGTAAGCTCAACTTCGTGCCGAAGAAACGCAAGAAAACCCGCCCCACACTCGGCGCCAAAAAGCGCCGCCTCGAAGGCAAGCGCCAGACGAGTGCCGCCAAGCGCCTGCGCGGCCGGGTGCGGGATGAAGGATGAAGTCAGAATAATATTTCAGCCACAGATGAACGCAGATAAACACAGATAAATAAAAACCCAGGAAGTGGTGTCTATCTGTGTTCATCTGTGGCCGAGTTCATATAGCTGAACTCCTACACCCGCACGCGCCACCAGAAGAACAGGGTGGCGGTGGTCGTGATCGCTGCCGAGACCAGGAATGCCGCCTTGGCGCTCCACAGTGTCCACAGGCCACCGATCAGTAAGCCCGCCGGAATGGCCGCCAGTCCCACGATCATGTAAAACCAGCCGAACGCCGTGCCGCGTTCCACGGGCGGCGCAAGGTCGCGGACCAGCGCGCGTTCCGCGCCCTCGGTCAGTCCGAAGTGCAGACCGAGCGTGAGGCTCAACAGCCACAGGTGTGACACCGAAATGGTGAAGGCGAGTCCGGCGAGCGCCAGCACGTATACGGCGTAACCCGCCAGCAACACCGGCCGGCGGCCATTGCGATCGGCGAGCCGCCCGGCACTTTCAGCGGTCAGCACCTTCACGGTATGCACCGCCGCCCAGAGCAGCAGCAATTGCACCACATCCATGCCGAGTTCATGGCCACGCAACAACAGGAAGGTTTCTGGAATGCGTCCGAGGGCGAACAGGCCAAGCGCCACGAGATAGGTGCGGGTTTTTGCACTCAAGCCCCGCCAGCGCAACGGTGCGAGTGGCTCCAGGCTGGTTGTGTGGCGCGCCGGTTCGCGGATCCCGAACACGATCAGCAGGATTGCGAACAGCCCCGGGATCGCGGAGAAGGCGATGACCAGATCGAGACGCTCCGTCCCCCAGTACACCACGGCCGCGGCGGCGAGCGCGCCGAGCACCGCGCCGGCATGGTCGAGCGCGCGCGTCAGCCCGTAGGCACGCGCCGCCAGGCCTTCCGGTATGGCGTCGGCGAGCATGGCATCGCGCGGCGCGGTGCGCAGTCCCTTGCCAACGCGGTCGGTGACGCGGATGCCCAGCACCATCAGCCAGCTGCCCGAGAAGCCGATCAGCGGACGCACCAGGTTGGAGAGGGCGTAACCAAACAGCACAAATGGCTTGCGCCGGCGCCGCGCCATGTCCGAACGCCGTCCGGCCCAGAGCTTGAGCAGGTTGGTGGTGGTGTCGGCCAGTCCTTCGATGAAACCGAGCGCCATCGGCCCGGCGCCCAGCACGGTGGCGAGCAGGATCGGAATGAGCGGCGTCACCATCTCGCTCGCGAAATCGTTGAGCAGGCTGACGAAACCGATAACAATCACGGTCCGCGGCAGGCGGCGCGCTGGAGTATTGGCGGCAGCGGTGTGGCGGTTCATGTTCGTATCCACAATAATATTCTGCCGGCGTGACCGGCTTTGGGCGCCTTGGGGTGTATGGCCGTCACCAGCCGGTTGCGCCATGATTGACGATCGTTCACAGTACGGCAAGCATGCAACCCCTCCGCGGAAGCCGACCGGTTTGCCTGTTTGTTATCGCAGGTAAGTTGACGTAGGATGATTTTTCCCAGGAGGCGGTATTCTGTTATCCGGGAAATAACCAGCTCACGGTGGGAAGGCCAAAGATCGCCCGAACCCCCGGAGGACGAGGAGGGCTTTGAGCGGTATGCTGACCGGTATTGTCAAGTGGTTCAACAATTCCAAAGGATTTGGATTTATTACACCGAGCGACGGCAGCCCGGATGTGTTCGTGCATTTTTCATCCATCGAGACAGAAGGTTACAAATCGTTGACCGAGGGACAGACGGTGGAATTCGAATCCTCCCAGGGACCGAAAGGCGCGCAGGCCAGCCGCGTGATTCCACGTTAAGCGTTCACCGGAAGCATGCCCAGCCCCGCCGCGCGCGGGTTTTTTTTCGCCGTGACCGGATAGTTTAACGAGGGTCGGGTATCATAAGGACGCCTCTGAAAGCGGGTGTTACTGAGGAGAACGGTAAATAGTGCGCACCCCGTCAAGCCCTGGGTCCTTTCTCCCCGCGGGAGAAGGACACGCCTCCAGGGATGGAGGCGGTAGACCGCGTCGGGAACAAGCGGTCGAGGATGAAGGCCGTTTTTTGCGCTGCCTGACCCTCACCCCGGCCCTCTCCCGCAGGGAGAGGGAGTAAAGCGACATGCACTATTTAGCGACCGGATCAGTAATGCAGATTGGGTTGAGCCGCGCAAGTAGCGAGCCCAATAAAACCTTACCGATTGGTGGATGCGCTGTGCCTGACCCAGCCTGTATTTCTGAATTTTCAGAAGGGTACCTATACAGCGTGGTGCAAGCACCACCGGGGCGGGCGAACCCTGTGACCACAGGTGTAAATATTCAGGACACCATGAAGCCGTGACACTCGAGTCGCTCATACAGGAGTACGGTTACCTCGCCATTCTGCTGATCACCTTCATCGAAGGTGAAACCATCGTGATCCTGGCCGGGGTGGCGGCGCACCTCGAGTACCTCGACATCAACTGGGTGATCGTCGCCGCCATTGTCGGCACCCTCGCCGGCGACCAGACCTGGTATTACATCGGCCGCCGCTGGGGGCCGAAAATTATCGCCCGGCGTCTGTCCTGGCAGGAGGGCGCGGCGAAGGTGTACAAGCATCTGCACCGGCACCAGTACTGGCTGATCCTCAGCTTCCGCTTCTACTACGGCCTGCGCAACGTCACGCCGTTCGTGATCGGCTCGGCGCAGATCCCGCGCCTGCGCTTCTTCGTGCTGAACCTGATCGGCGCGATCGTGTGGGCCCACACCTTCGCTTACGGCGGCTACCTGCTCGGCCAGACGTTCACGCTGTTCATCGACGACTACCACAAATACGCCCTCTATGTGCTGGGCGGGCTCGTGCTGCTCGGGCTCGCCATCTGGCTCGCAACCCTCATCCGTCATCGCCGCAAGGCGCGCGATCATGGGCTAAAATGAGTATGCGTCGGGAATTAGGCAATTCATCTGTAGACAGGATGAGAACCTTGCCTGGCATCCGTTACACCGGGCGGCCCGCGTCCCTAACCCTCGCCTCGCCGGCTTGAAGTCGCATATCCGAAACTGGCTCGGCCGCACCCTTGCGCACAAGTTCATGTTGCTGCTC
This sequence comes from Acidiferrobacterales bacterium, assembly GCA_035256085.1. Classification (GTDB taxonomy): domain Bacteria; phylum Pseudomonadota; class Gammaproteobacteria; order Acidiferrobacterales; family UBA6901; genus UBA6901. The sequence continues at coordinate 4,760 of DATEYP010000006.1, read as the reverse complement.
GCCGGGTTTCTGGCGTTGCAGGCGTTGCAGCTGGGCGTGGGCATCTCCGGCCTCCTGCATATCGGCGAGGAGGCCGCCGGGCTGGTCAACGAGGCCGGCCGGCAACGCTACCGCACGCTGCTGCTCGGCACGCTCGCGCGCCAGGCCATGGCCGACGGTGCCTGGACGGCGGAAGGGCACGAACAGTTCCTGGCCGTGTGGAAGGAGTACGAGTTTTACTTCGCCGAGTTCCAGCGGCTCGCGGCGACGGCGCGCAAGTCGCTGCAACTCCAGCCGCTGCTGGCCGAGGCGCGCGCCAGTTGGGAGAAGGAACTCCAGCCGCTGTTGGCGGGGTTCGATCCGGCGCGCCGGGACCCGGCGCGTGCGGCGCTGCGCCGGTACGAGGCCCTGGCGCCGGCGCAGGTTGCGCGCCTGGAGCGCATCGTGAACCTGCTCGATCGTGACGTCGAGGAGGACATCCGGGATCTCGCCGTTCTTCAGAGCGCACTCTTGGGCCTGTCACTGCTGCTCGTAATCGTCGGCTTAATCACTGTCCGGTCAGTTGTATTGCGGCCGTTGCGGCGTTTGAACGAGGCGACCGAAGCCATCGCGGCCGGGGACTACGACCGGCGCGCGCAGGTCGCGGCGCGCGATGAGATCGGCGAGCTGGCCGGCACCTTCAACCGCATGGCCGAAGCCGTGAGCGGAAAGACCGCGCGCATTACGGCCTTCAACCGCGCGGCCGGGTCCATTACCTCGTCCCTGAGCGTCCGGGACATCCTCGATCAGATCATGTACCACGGCATTGACTTGAGCGGCGCCAAGGCCGCCTGCCTCGCCTTCTATGACGAGCAGACCGGCCGATTCAAGGACTGGGTCACGCATGGCCTGTCCGATCACTTCGTGCAGAACATGTCGTTCCGTCCCGGTGGGCTGGCCGACGAAACCTTCGCCTCCGGCACCTATATTCTCAGCAACGACCTCCCCGGCACCAAACATCAGTTGAGCAAGCTGGCCCGCGACGAAGGCATCCGCTCGTTCATCTGTCTGCCGCTCACCAGCCACACCGGCCGTCTCGGCGTCATCTATTTCTACCGCAGCGACCGCGATACGTTTCTGCCGGATGAAATCGAGTTGCTGCAGACCTTCGCGCATCTGGCGGCAGGGGCGCTGGAGAACGCCCGGCTCTATGCGCGGGTGCAAGCAGAGGCACGCATCGATGCGCTCACCGGCCTGCGTAACCGCCGCAGCTTCGACCGGCGCCTGGCCGCGGAGCACAACCGCGCCAAACGTTTCGGCAAGCCGTATTCGCTCGCGCTGCTCGATATCGACCATTTCAAACGTGTCAACGACACACACGGTCATCCCGCCGGGGATGCGCTGCTCGCGCAGCTCGGGCAGATACTCGCCCGGCAGTTTCGCGAGGTGGATGTGGTGGCGCGCTACGGCGGCGAGGAATTCGCCGTCATTCTCCCCGAAATCAGCGGCGGCACCGCCCAGGGCGTGGCCGAGCGCGTGCGCCGTGCCGTCGCCGCGACGCCGTTCGCCCTGCCGGACGGCCGTGAGATCGGCGTGACCGTCAGCATCGGCGTCTCCTGTTATCCGGACTGCGCGGCCAGTCCCGAGGCCGCGGTCAACAGCGCCGACCAGGCGCTTTATATCGCCAAGCAGGCGGGGCGCAACCGCGTGCTGCTGTACCGCGAGACGCTCAAGGCGCGCATCGAGAAGGACCCGGACCTCATCGTCGCCTTGCTGCGCGAGGACCCGGACAACGTCCTGCCCGTGGTCAGCGCGGTCGCCGCCAAGGCGCCGTTACTGCGTCCGCACACGGACAAGGTCGTGGAGGCCGCCGCCCTGCTGGCGCAGGCGCTCGGGTTGTCCACGCTGGAACGCGACACGCTGCGCCTCGCCGCGCAGTTGCACGACATCGGTATGGCGGCGATCCCCGATGACTTGCTCGCCAAGACGACTCCGTTGACGCCGGAGGAATGGGAGACCATCAGGCAGCATCCGGTAACCGGCGCGGCCTACCTGGAACAGGTACCGGAACTCCGTCACCTCGCGCCGCTGGTGCGTCATCATCACGAGCGCTACGACGGCGCGGGTTACCCCGACGGGCTCCAGGGCGAGGCCATGCCGAAGCTCGCGCGCGTGCTGGCCTTGGCCGATGCCTACGGGTCGATGATCAGCGACTGGCTGGGGCACGCGGCCGTACCACCGGCGCAGGCCCGGGCGAGCCTCAAGGCCGGCGCCGGGACCCAGTTCGATCCCGCGATGGTGGATGCGCTGCTGCGCGTGCTCGAAGAAAAGACGCCCTGAGCGTCAGCGCCGCTCCAGCACGGCAGCGCGCTACGGCGACAAGATAATCCGCGGCGGTGACCTCGTTTTCCTCTTCGGTCTGGTGCTGCTCGGTACTGCAATCTGGTTGATCACGCTCATCCGTCATTGCCGCAAGGCGAGTCGGCATGGGCTAAAGTAAGTAAATAACGAAGGGTACGCCGGTCAGCGACCGGTCAGCGGGGTCAGTGCGATGATCGGGTTCGCCGGAATCTTCACTTGGCTGGGTCGCACGCTGACCCGCAAGTTCATTCTGCTGCTGGTCGGTTTCCTGTTGTTGCAGGGCGCACAGCTTTTCATCGGCGTATTCGGAAACCTGCATGTCGGCGGGGAGGCGGCTCTTATCAACGACGCCGGTCGGCAGCGCATGCGCACGTTCCAGCTCGCCAGCCTGACGCACCAGGCCGTGATTGCCGGTTCCTGGTCGCCGGCCCAACGCCACGCCTTCGATGAAACCCTGGCCTTTTACGAAACCTATTTCGGCAAGCGTCTCGCACAGTTCGTGGAAGGGCGTAGCCTGATCGAGGAGCTGCTGGATGCCGAACGGGAGATGCCGGCGCGTGCACTGTTCACCGAGGCACAGCGGGCCTGGCAGCAGGAGATGAGGCCCCTGTTGCTCGGGATCGACCCGGCCCGTCCGCGTGTTGCGCATATCGCCCTGGCCCGCTACGAGACGCTGGCGACCCTCCAGGTCGCTCGCCTGGATCGGGCGGTGGCGATTCTGGAAGACGATACCCGTCGGTTCAGCCGTCGGCTGGCCCTGATGCAGGGGGTCATTCTGGGTCTGTCCCTGCTGCTCGGTCTGGTCGGGCTCATCATGGCGCGTTATGTCGTGACGCTGCCGCTGCGTCGCCTGATCGGCGCCACACGCGCCGTGACCGGCGGCGCCTACGATCGGCGCATTGCGGTGTCCTCGCAGGACGAGCTGAGTGAGTTGGCCCTGACCTTCAACCGAATGCTGGATGCGATCGAAGAGAAGACTGAACGCATCATGTCACTGAATCGCGTGGCGGCGGCGATCACCTCCTCGCTCAGCGTGCAGGAAATCGTGAATCAGATCCTGCCCTACAGCGTCGGCCTGAGCGGCATGAAGGCGGTCAGCCTCACCTTCTACGACGAGAACAGGGGGCAGTTTGGTGAAAGCTTCGTGAACGGCCTGTCCGACAAGTACATCAGCCAGATGCAATTCAGGCCGGGCGGGCTGGCCGACGAGGTGTTCACTTCCGGCGAACCGGTCCTGTGCAGCGATCGTCCGCCGGCCGTGCACAAGCTCAGTCCGCTCGCGCGCGACGAAGGCATCCGCTCCTACCTGTGCCTGCCGCTCCTCAGTCACATGAGCCGCCTCGGCGTGCTGTGTTTTTATCGCAGTGACAGCGAAACGTTCAGCGCCGAGGAAACCAGCCTGTTATCGGCGTTCGCGCGCCTCGCCGCGCAGTCGATCGAGAACGCGCGCCTGCATGCGCGCACCGAAGAGATGGCGGTCACCGACGCGCTCACCGGCCTGTACAACCGCCGCTGGCTCGACGGCCGCCTGCAGGAAGAGGTGCAGCGCAGCCAGCGTTTTGGCAAGTCGCTGTCGATACTGATGCTGGACATTGATCATTTCAAGCGTATCAACGACCAATACGGTCACCCGGCGGGCGACTATGTGCTAAGGCGCCTGGCCGAGGTGGTGGTGAGCCAGTTGCGCGAGGTGGATATAGCGACACGTTACGGCGGCGAGGAGTTCGTGGTCATGTTGCCGGAAGCGGACGCCGCCGCCGCGAAGCACGGCGCGGAACGCATCCGCCGGGCGGTGGCCGGCACGTCCTTCACGCTGCCGGACGGCGGTGAAATTAATATGACCGTGAGCATCGGCGTCGCCTCCTATCCGGGTTCCGCGGCCGGCGCCGAGGAATTGATTGTGCACGCCGACCAGGCGCTGTACCTGGCGAAGCAGGCGGGCCGCAACCGCATCGTGTTGTATCGGGACATGCTGACCGCCGAGATCGAGAAGGACCCGAACCGCATTGTCGAGCTGCTGCGGGAAGGGCCGCAGAATATCCAGCCGGTGGTGACGGCGGTGGCCGCCAAGGCGGCGTTCTATCGCGGCCACAACGACGTGGTCGTGCAGACCGCCGCGCGCCTGGCCGAGACGCTCGACCTGCCCGTTGCGGAGCGCGAAGCGCTGCGCCTGGCGAGCCAGTTGCACGACATCGGCATGGTGGTGATCCCGGATGCCGTGCTGAACAAGAAGACAGCGCTCACGCCGGCCGAGTGGCAGCAGATCCACCAACACCCGGCGGTCGCCGCGCAACTTATCGAGCAGGTGCCGGCGCTGCGCCATCTCGCGCCGATCGTACGTCACCACCATGAGCGCTGGGACGGCGGCGGTTACCCGGACGGCCTCAAGGGCGAGGCGATTCCCTATCTGGCACGGGTATTGGCGGTGGCCGACACCTATG
>DATEYP010000005.1:0-2985 GCA_035256085.1 Acidiferrobacterales bacterium | reverse complement strand
GACCGCCGGCCTGTCGTGGGTGCCGGCCGGTACCGGCGCGTTGCGTGACTTCTCCAACATCGCCCCGGACCTGCCGGTGCTCGATGCCGAAAAATGCGTCGGCTGCATGGAGTGCGTAACCCAGTGCCCGGACACCGCGATTCTCGCCAAGGTGGTGCCGGCCGGCGAGCATGAAGCGCTGCTGAAAAAACTTGCCGCCGACCCAAACGGCGCATTTCTCGGCGCGCAATTCGCCAAGACCACCAAGTACTTCGACGTGCCGGCGCGCAAGGGCCACGAGGGCGGCATGTTCTATCTCATGACCGACCCCGCCAAGTGCAAGGGCTGCGGCGAGTGCGTGCAGGCCTGCGGCTCGCACGCGGCACTCACCATGAAGCCGAAGAGCGCCGAGCTGATGGGGCGGTTCCGCGCCGCCGCGCGCCTGTTCCGCGAGCTGCCCGACACCCCGCGTCACTACATCCAGGACAAGGTGCTGGCCGACATCATGCTCAAGCAGTCCACGCTGCTGTACACCGGCGGCGCGGCCTCGTGCATGGGCTGCGGCGAGGCGACCGCGATCCGCATGATGCTCGCGGCCACGAACTTCGCATACGGTGAACAGGCGATTGGCATTGTCGCCGCCACCGGCTGCAACACCGTGTTCGGCTCGACGTATCCGTACAACCCCTACCAAGTGCCGTGGACCAACTCGCTGTTCGAGAACGCGCCGGCGGTGGCCATGGGCGTGCGCGCCATGTGGGACCGGCAGGGCTTCAAGGCCAAGCGCCTGTGGGTGCTGGGCGGCGACGGCGCCATGCTCGACATCGGTTTCCAGTCGCTATCGCGCATGCTCATGAGCGGCATGGACATCAAGGTGCTGGTGCTCGACACCCAGGTGTACTCCAACACCGGCGGCCAGAGTTCGACCGCCACCTTCACCGCCCAGGACGCGAAGATGGCGGCCTACGGCAAGCGCGAGCACGGCAAGAGCGAGCAGCGCAAGGAGCTGGCGCAGATCGCCATCATGCACCCGGGCGTGTTCGTCGCGCAGACCACGCCGGCGCACATCAATCATTTCTACCGCGCGATCATGGCCGCCAACGAATACCCCGGCCCGGCGGTGGTGATCACCTACGCGCCGTGCATGCCCGAGCACGGCATCGGCGACGACGCGGCGTTCGCGCAGTCGAAACTGGCCGTGGATTCGCGCGCCTTCCCGCTGCTGGTTTACGACCCGCGCGCCGGCGAGCGGATGAAGGAGCGCCTGTCGCTACAGGGCAACCCGGCGCGCAAGGACGACTGGTTCGTCACCCCCAAGGGCGAGACCGTGGACTTCGTGACCTTCGCGCGCACCGAGGGGCGCTTCGCCAAGAACTTCGACAAGGACGGCAAGCCCTCGCCCGAACTGCTCAAGGCACGGGACGACCGTCTCAAGAACTGGTGGCTGTTGCAGGAACTGGCGGGGCTGCGCTAACCCAGGGATGGAATCTTGTTCCAGGGGTGCACCGCGATCCCGGAACGCACGAATGCCTTTGTGCCGCCGTAAACCGGGTTCGCTTTAGCCGCCCGCGCTCACGAGATCACAGGTGACACCATCGGCCGACAGACTCATCGGCGGGGTAAAAAGAAAGGCCCCGTTTCCGGGGCCTTTCTGCTACGACAAGATTGAGCGCAAGGCTTACATCATGCCTTCCATGCCGCCCATTCCGCCCATGCCACCGCCGCCGCCGGCCGCTTCTTCCTTCGGCAGTTCGGCCACCATGGCCTCGGTGGTGATCATGAGGCCGGCAACGGACGCCGCGTTCTGCAGTGCGGTGCGCGTCACCTTGGTCGGGATCGAGGATGCCCATATTCAGCATGTCGCCGTACTCACCGGTGGCGGCAAGGAGGGATTGAGTTGACGCCGTTGTGCTAGAATCTCTTATAGTAGCGAACCGAGGTATCCCACCATGATCTACACCATCAAGGCCATCGTTTTTCGCGGCGAGGAGTCCGGTTACGTCGCCGAGTGCGCGGAACTACCCGTGGTAACGCAGGGCGCGACACTCGACGAGGTGACGCAGAATCTGCGTGACGCGATCGCGTTGCACCTTGAGGGCGAGAGTCTTGCGGAGCTCGGTTTTACGAGCAACCCACCGATCCTCGTGAGCTACGAGATGGAGCCGCTGCGTGCCCAAGCTTAGACGGCTAAGCGGACGCAAAATTATTGTCATCCTGCAAAAGTTCGGTTTTACCGTCGCCTCGCAGAAAGGCAGTCATGTAAAACTCGTTCGTGCCCTGCCCGGCGGAGAACGGCAGGTGCTCACCGTTCCAAACCATCCTGAACTCGATACCGGTACCTGCCGGGCCATCCTCCGGCAGGCGAGCCGGTATATCCTTGTTACGGATTTGCATCCGTATTTCTACAGCGATTGAGGCCCACCTGCTTGACTCGCCAATGCGCCGCTCCGCGCGTCCTGCGACCGCCATGGATGGCGGAAGTGCAGAAAACGCAGGAGCGGTTTTCTGTCGCTCACGTGGCATACACTCCATCCCTGGAGATAAAAAAGGCCCCGTTTCCGGGGCCTTTTTCATTGCTACTGTGAAACGGTCGGCTTACATCATGCCTTCCATGCCGCCCATTCCGCCCATGCCACCGCCACCACCGCCGCCGGCAGCTTCGTCCTTCGGGATCTCGGCCACCATGGCCTCGGTCGTGATCATGAGGCCGGCGACCGATGCCGCGTTCTGCAGTGCGGTGCGCGTCACCTTGGTCGGGTCGAGAATGCCCATCTTGAGCATGTCGCCGTACTCGCCGGTTGCGGCGTTGTAACCGAAGTTGTTGTCCTTGCTCTCGGCCACCTTGTGGTACACCACCGAGCCTTCGATGCCGGCGTTCTGCACGATCTGGCGCAGCGGCTCTTCCATCGCGCGCAGTGCGATCTGGATGCCGATGTCCTGGTCATGGTTGTCGCCCTTGAGCTTGCTGGCCTTGATGGACAGGATGGCGCGCACCAGCGCGGTGCC
>DATEYP010000004.1:0-5761 GCA_035256085.1 Acidiferrobacterales bacterium | reverse complement strand
CGTGACGGTCTCGGCACCGGCGGCCTCCGGGCAGAGCTGCGGTTCATCGCTCAGTTCCTGCAGCGCATCGTCATGCCAGAACTCCACCTCGACGCGCCGGTTCAGGGCGCGCCCGCGATCGCTGTCGTTGGAGGCGATCGGGTAAGCAGCGCCCTTGCCGTCGACAACGACCGCCGCGGCCGGCAGCTTCAGGACATCCTGCACCGCCAGCGCGGCGCGCCGGGCGCGCGCCCTGGACAAGCCGAGGTGACTGCCGTAAATACGTTCCTCGCGCCCGCTGAGCGGGGCATTGTCGGTAAAACCGATAAACTTCACGGCCACATTCTGCTTGCCGGCCAGATCCGCCAGCGCCTGGCGGATCTTCTGGTGGAACTCCGCCGGAATGCCCATGGTCTCGTCGTCGATATGCAACGGGGCGATCAGGTTGCGGATGCGCGCGCGCTTCGCATGGCCTTCCTTGTAGCGCAGCTTGCACACCGTCTCCACCCGGCAGACCTTGACGCGGTTGGTCTCCCCGGCAATGACCACTTCCTTCTCGACCAGCTTCTCGCCCACCTCGTCGTACCACACCTCGACTTCGACGCGCCGGTTCTGCGCGCGCCCCGCTTCGCTGGCATTGCTCGCCACCGGTCGCGACTCGCCCAGGCCTTCATAGGAAATCGATTCCGCCGGCAGACCCAGCCCCTTCTGGAAATATTCCGCCACCGTCCCGGCGCGCTCGCGCGACAGCGCCTGGTTGTCACCGTAGGTCTGGCGGATCGCGCCCTGCAGGGCCAGGTTGTCGGTATGCCCGACGAAGTGCAGACGGACATTGGCGCGGTCCTTCATGCGCCGCAGGACGTCGCGCAGCCGCGCAAGATAGTCCTGCGGTATGCTTGCCTCGCCGGAGCCGAAACGAATCGGCGGCACGACATTCTGGAGCTTGACGGTCTTCACGTCCCTGGCCGGCAGTTTGCGCACTTCCAGGATGTCGCCGGTTTTTGTATCCGTGCCCTCGCTGCCCAGCCACTGGGTGCGCGGCGCATCGGTGCCGGCATGCTGCTCGGCGGTCGCAGCGGGAGCCGCCGACCTGGTCTCCTCGGCGCGCAGCGCTGTCGATGCCAGGCAGGCGAGCAGCAGGAACGCGGCCCGGATTGCCCGCGCAACAAACAGCGGGCAGCGTTGCAGTGGCCGAAGGCTAGTCATTGGCCAACCCGCGGCGCGCAGGCGGCGCGCCGCGCCGCCAATAGGTTTCGGTCTCGATGGTCAGCGCATAGCAGCAGTTGGCCTGCTTCCACAGTCCGGCCACTTCGCGCTTGACGCTGTCCAGGCGCCGCTGTGCCAGCACCGGATTCTCGACATCGGCCAGATAGGACAGCCGCAGGATCGACGGCGATTTTTTCAGTTCCGCGAGCAGCAGGTCGAGCCGCGGCTTCCACTGCGGCCGCATCACGCTGGTCTTCGGCTCGAACACCGCGTCCGAGATATCGAGACGCACGATGCGATGCAGGGCGGCGGCGAAATTGAACTTGATCATCTTGCCGCGGGTCGCGCGCTTGACCAGCGGGTTCTCGCTAGTGACCCGATAGCCGCTCGGCAGCGAGCGGTCGTCGAGCTTCAGGATGTAATTGCTGCCGCGCGTCTCATTCGGCACCACCGCGCAAGTCAGGTGGTAGCGGCCATGCTTGTCGGTGGTGGCGATCAGGCCACGGGCGCTGACCACGCGCACGCCCGCCAGGCCTTGCTCGCCCTGGTCCTGGTAGCCGTTGGCATTGGTGTCATCGAACACCTTGCCGATGACGTCGGTGCAGTCGAAGGTCGGATCGGGGATGACGCGCACCGTGGCGCTGGCCTCGCCGGAGGCGTTGCCGCCGGTGGCGGTGTTGATCACGCGCGCGCGGTTGACATACTCGCCCTCGGACACGCCGGCGCCGACGATCAGCAGCAGCTTGATGGTGTGCTGGGTATCCGCCGCCAGCTGCAGATTGCCCCAGCTGATCTCGCGCCCGTTCTGCACCGGTTCGAGCGCCACGCCATCGTACTGGGCCGATCCCCGCACATATTTGAACCCGGGCGGCAGGCTGTCGATGACCGTCAGATACGGTAGTGTCGCGGTCAGGGTGTTGCGCAGCGTGATGGTGTACGGCACCAGCTGGCCGCGCGTGACATTGACCAGCGGCGAGGTCTTGGTGATGGTAATGGCGTTGTCCAGCTTCGGATCAACCGGGACATGGTTGTTGAACAGCTGGCTCTGCCCCGGAATGCTGCCGTTGGCGAGGGTGACTTTCAGGTAGTACAGCGTACCCGGCGATTGCGCCGGCACGCTCGTGGCCGGTGCGAACTCCGACGCCTGCGCCTCGCAGTATCCGGCCGGCGCGCCGAGCGCGTCGGCCGGACAGGACGGTACGGAGTACGGCGCCGTCAGCGCGCTGCTGGCCGGCGGAATGACGCCCGAGAGTCCGGTCATGAAGCTGGCGGCCGGCGGCGTCGCCTGGATGAGGTAGTCCGCACCCGACGGGCAGGACGGGTCGCTGAAATTCAGATCGAACTTGTAATAACCCGGCGTCAGCGTCACCTGCCCCTGCTGGGCAGAATCATCGAAGCAGCTGGCGGGCAACGGCATCTGGGTCGCGGCCCGCAGCATCACCAGGGTCGTGCCGGGCACCGGGCCGCGCAGGATGGAGTTGTAGACCACGCCGTCCGGATCGATCGGCAGGTTGAGGTTCTGCAGATTGCTGCCGGACGCCACGACGATGGCGGAAATGCGCTGCAGGTTATTGGTGAACACCGAATCCGCCAGACCCAGCAGCGCGGTCGTGGCGCCGGCCCCCGGCGCGCGGAAGCGGATTTCATATTGATTGGCGGTGCCGACATTGGGCGCGAGACCGCTGACCGTGAACAGACCGCTGGTGTCGGTGAGCATGCTGCCGAGCAGCGCGCCGTTGGCGTACACCCGCACGCTCCAGCCGGCGAGCGGGAGCTCGGTGCCGTCGACGAGGTTGTTGAAATTGGCGTCGTGCCAGGCGCGGCCGTTCAGGATGCCGCTGCCGGGGATGCCGCCGATATCCACCGAGGCGCTGGCCGAGGCGTTCTGGGGCGGCGTGTTCCAGCTCACCTGCGCGGTGTTGGTGATGGTATCGCCGATCGAACCGGAGCTGATGGTGACACGGAAGCGCACCGTCGCGCTGGCACCCGGCGACAGGGTTCCGTTGCCTGCTGTCGGCAGCGGCGGCGTCAGGTTCGAGGAGCTGATCGGGATGCCGGCGATCAGCGGCGATACGCCGCCGTCCGGCTGCCCGACCGGCAAGCCGTTGAGGGTGACCGTGTTCGCGACGTAGGTCGTGTTGGCCGGCACGGCATCGGTGAGCGTTACATTGGTGGCGGCCACCGTGCCGATGTTTCGCACGATCATGGTGTACTCGATCTGCGAGCCGACCAGCGCCGCACCACCGCCCACCACCGCGACCTGCTTGGTGATGACGAGCTGCTGGGCGTTGCCGACCACGATCAGGGTCGGCTGGTAACCATTGCCCGGGTCGCCGTCGGCGTCGGTGAGCAGCGACGGCAGCTCGCTGCTCGTAACCGCGCCCTGGTTGCTGATGATGGTGCCGGCCGGCACGCCGCCGTTGACCTGCACGTCGAAGGTCAGCGTGGCCGTGCCGCCGGGCGACAAGGTGCCGGCGCCGGCGCCCGGCAACGGCGGCGTCAGGTTCGAGGAGCTGACCGGCACGCCGGCAATGAGCGGCGAGACGCCGCCGTCCGGCTGTCCGACCGGCAGGCCGTTCAACTGCACCGTGTTGGCCACATAGGTGGTGTTGGCCGGCACCGCATCGGTGAACACCACCCCGGTGGCCGGAATCGCCCCGGAGTTGGTGATGGTGATGGTGTAGCGCAGCACGTCGCCCGGGTCCACCTGTCCTGCCGTGCCGCCATCCGTCTGGATCTGCACGGTCTTGAGGGCGTACACCAGCGGCAGGTTGCCGACCACGTCGCGGGTCGGGTCATCGGCCACCGGCGTGGCCGGGTCATCCGACGGCTGCTCCGGCACCGGCCCGCCGGAGCCGGAGCCGTTCACGAAGCCCTGATTCGAAATCACCGTGCCATTCAGGACACTGGCATTGATCACCACGTCGAAGGTGACGGTCGCGACATTGCCGGTGGTCGCGGTGGCGTCGGCACGCATGACCCCCGGGGTGGTATTTTCCGGGGCGTAAATCAGGAAACCGTTCTGCAACGCCGACGTGCCGGCCACCGGATCGGCGACCGCCGATCCGTTCAGGGTGGTACTGCCGGCGACATAGGTGGTGTTGGCCGGGATCTGGTCGCGCAGGCTCACGCCGGTGGCATTCTCGGTGCCGATGTTCTTGACGGTAATGGTGTAGCGCAGGGTTTCACCGGCGTTCAGCACCGCCGGATCGCCAGTGATATCGTCGGAGATCTTGAGCACGCGGAATGCCGGCGCCGAGGTGATGCGCACCGAGGTCGGATCCTCGTCACCGAGGATGGCCGGGTTCTCGGCGCCGTTCAGGATCGGGTCGTCGCTGTTCGCCAGCAGCACACTGGCCACGGTCATCTGCGCCTGGTCCGGCACCACCGTGCCGTTGACAATGACCGGCGCCAGACGCGCTTCGAACACGATCGTCACGGTATCGGCGCCACCGGCGGCCGCGACACTCAGGTTGCGCACATCCACCAGGCCGGTGCCCCGGGTGCCGCCGGTGGCGCTGGTATTGCTGCTGTCGGCACCAACCGGCACCGAGGTCAACGCCAGACTGCCGGGCACGAACATGGCCGCGGCATTCAGCCGGTCCAGCTCGTCGGTCAGCACGAAATTGTTCAGCGGCGTGGCGCTGATGTTCTGCACGCGGAGGGTGTAGCGCAACACGTCGCCCGGGGTCGCGGTCAGCAACGCGGGCGAGGCCGGCTGCGACTGGCCGGTGGTCACATTGAACACGGTCTTCTCGAAGCGCAGCAGCGGCCGGGTGCCGATGACGGTGGCGGTCACCGGCCCAACGCAGTAGTCGTTCGGCGCGGTGATGACTGGACAGCCGGCGCCGGTACGCTCGTGCGCATTGGCATCGTTGAGCGAGGTCCAGTCGGCCAGCACGCCGTTTTCGATCAGGCCGCCTGGATCGACGATCACCTGGACGCTGGTGCGATAGGTCAGGATCAGAGTTTGACCGGTTGGAACGTCGAGGCTGCCGTCGCCGTTGCCCCGGCCCCACACCAGCGGGCCGGCCGGCGCGCCGGCCGGGGTCGCGACAAACCCGGCGACCGGCACGCCGTTGATGGTGGCGGTCGGCGTGAAGCCGGAATTCAGCACCACCCCGGCCGGCAGCGTATCGACCACATTCACGTCGAACGCCGTCGCGGTGCCGGCGTTGGTGGCGGTGACGCGGTATTCGATGATGTCGCCGGCCACCGGCGGATCCGTCGGTGCCTTGCCAAGCGTGACATTGGCCAGGGTCTTGGCCAGCGTCAGCCGCGGCTCGACCACGGTCACGACCGGCGCCGCGGCATTGATGGTCTGCGGGGCGCCGGTCTCGCCGTGGGTGTAGCCCACGGCGATGGTGTTCTGCAGCGTGTCGCCGGCGTCGGTCACCAGATCGTTGTTCACGCGCGCGTAGTAGCTGATGCGAATCGCCGGGCTGATGGCGCTGGTCGCGCTGTCGTTCTCCGAGGCCGTGACCACAGCGCCGATATTCCACAGCGCGCTGCCGCTGGTGTTGTCGGCCGGGAACGCCACGAACGCGGCCTCGGACGGCGCCTGGCCGTTGATGGT
>DATEYP010000003.1:0-4148 GCA_035256085.1 Acidiferrobacterales bacterium | reverse complement strand
GTCCTGCACGATTCCCCGATATCGCGACCGCGTGTTCGGCGGGCGATATCTGCATGCCGCGATATTGTCGATGACTACGCCAATAGGCCGTTCTGAAATTGCATGCGTCCGATTACGCTACGCTAATCGGACCTACGAGCTGACCCTAGTTGTTCACTGGTGCTTAAGCCGGTGTCTTATCGGGCACCGGCAGACGCCGCTGCACGATCCGGGCACGTAAATCTCGATACACCTCCGGCTCGACGGCATCGCGCGGCACGAGCTGTATGCGCGTTCTCTCACCCGCGCGCAGCAACATAAGGCGCACGAAGCCGGCATGAGCGGTTGCGCGCGCGATCCGATAGTGGCGCTGCTCGCCGTTTGCAGTGCGGACGCATGAACCGTCTTCCTCCAGCCTGATCTCGCACACGCTCGCCGCTACACCATACCGGCCTTGCCACCAGAGACTCGCGCCGATCAACACAGCGAGCCCGATTTTGAGCCCCAGCGCGATCGGTAGAACGAAAATCAGCAACAGTGCGCCGGAATGGGCACTGAACACGATGGCGGTCAGAATCAATGATTTATTTGTATTTATAATCAAGTTATTGAACAACTTTTTCAATAATCGTCTTTAAGTCAGAGGGCGGTTCCTGTTGGCCCTGGAGCCAGGCGAGCAGTATCTGATCAGGCTGTTCGAGAAGACGCTGGAAAGCACCCTGCTCCGCCACGCTTAGTGCGTCGTAATGTTGTTCCAAAAAGCGCACAAACAAAAGATCGAGTTCCAGCAGACCGCGCCGGCACTGCCAACGCAGGCGCCGCAGGGCTTCGTTCTGGCCGTCACTCACAGCACGCGCTTGAGCAACAATTGGCGGATATGGCCGATCGCCTTGGAGGGGTTGAGCCCCTTCGGGCAGACGTCGGTGCAGTTCATGATGGTGTGACAGCGGAACAGCCGATACGGGTCGTCGAGGTCATCGAGACGTTCCCCCATGGCTTGATCGCGGCTGTCGTTCAGAAAACGACTGGCTTGCAACAGCGCCGCCGGCCCGAGGAAACGGTCCGGATTCCACCAGAACGAGGGACAGGCCGTCGTGCAACAGGCGCACAACACGCATTCATACAGGCCATCGAGTCGTGCGCGCTCCTCCGGGCTCTGCAGGCGCTCGATCTCGGGCTCGGGGTCTTTATTGATGAGCCAGGGCTTAACCGTCCGGTACTGATTGTAGAACTGGGTCAGGTCCACAATCAGGTCGCGGATCACCGGCAGGCCCGGCAATGGCCGAAGCGTGATCGGCTGTTTCAGTTCGTGCAGTAGCAGGATGCAGGCAAGTCCGTTGCGGCCGTTGATATTCATGCCGTCCGAACCGCACACGCCCTCGCGGCAGGAGCGACGAAAGCTCAGGGAATCATCCTGTTGTTTGAGCAGCAGCAGCGCATCCAGCAACATGATCGCGCCGCAGTCGTCCGCCAGCTCGTAGTCCTGCATGTGCGGCTTGCTGTCCGTTTCCGGATTGAAGCGATAGATGGAAAATTTCATGCGCTCCTCACGTGCCCGGCGAACAAACCAATATCGCACCCTGAGCGGTGACCGCCCTGCCTTGCATCTTTTCCCTTGTATCTTGTACCTGCATTCAATATACCCGCTTCTTCGGCGGGAACGACTCAACCGTGAGCGGCTTCATGCGTACCGGCTTGTAATCGAGGCGCCGGGCATCGCGGCTATAGAGTGAATGTTTGAGCCACCGCAAATCATCGCGCTCCGGATAGTCCATGCGCGAGTGCGCCCCGCGGCTTTCATGGCGCGCCGATGCCGATACCACCGTGGCGAGCGCCACTTCCATCAGGTTCTCGGTCTCGAACGCCTCGATGCGTGCGGTGTTGAACACCTTGCTGTGATCCCGCAGACGCGCATACTGCAAGCGCTCGCGCAGCTTCAGCACCTTCGTCACACCCTGGTCGAGCACCTCCTGGGTGCGAAACACGCCGCAATGCTGCTCCATGGTGCGGCGCAATTCGTCGCCCAGCTTGTCGGCCGACTCGCCATCGCCGTTCGCGTCCCAGCGCGCCAGGTGCTGTAGCGCAGGTTCGATGCTCGTTTCTGTCAGCGTGCGGTGGTAACGATTTTCCTTCAGGTATTCGAGAATGTGATTGCCCGCGGCGCGCCCAAACACCACGATGTCGAGCAGCGAATTGCCGCCCAGGCGATTGGCGCCATGGATGGACACGCAGGCGCACTCGCCCACCGCATACAGCCCGGGCACCGGCTCTTCCGGGCCAGTGTGCACCGGCGCCACCACCTGGCCGAAACGGTTGGTCGGAATGCCCCCCATGGTGTAATGCGCGGTCGGGTAGACCGGTATGGGCGCTTCGATCGGGTCGATGTGCGCGAAACGCATGGACAACTCGCGGATGCCCGGCAGCTTGCTCTTGATCAGATCCGCGCCGAGGTGATCAATTTTAAGATAGATGTAATCCTTGTTCGTACCGCAGCCGCGCCCTTCACGCACCTCGATGTCGATGGCGCGTGCCACCACGTCGCGGCTGGCCAGGTCTTTGGCATTGGGTGCGTAACGTTCCATGAAGCGCTCGCCCTGGTTGTTCACCAGATAGCCGCCTTCGCCACGCGCGCCTTCGCTGATAAGGACGCCGAGCCCGGCGATGCCGGTGGGGTGAAATTGCATGAACTCCATGTCCTGCAGCGGGATACCGGCGCGCAGCGCCATGGCCATGCCGTCGCCGGTATTGATCATGGCATTGGTCGAAGTGCGATACATGCGCGCCGCGCCACCGGTGGCGATGAGCGTGGTCTTGGCCTCGATCACCAGCGGCTCGCCGGTCTCGATTTCCAGCACCAGCGCGCCGAGCAGGTAGCCGTCGGTATCGCGCAGCAGATCAATCGCGAAAAACTCGTCGAAGAAATGGGTGCGCGCCTTGATGTTCTGCTGATAAAGCGTGTGCAGGATCGCATGGCCGGTGCGGTCGGCCGCCGGGCAGGTGCGTGCCGCCTGCGCGCCGCCGAAATCCTGGCTCTGGCCGCCGAACGGACGCTGGTAGATGCGGCCGTTGTCGAGACGCGTGAACGGCACGCCGTAGTGTTCCAGTTCAATCACCTGGCGCGCCGCCGCGCGGCACATGTACTCGACCGCATCCTGGTCGGCGAGGAAGTCGCCGCCCTTGATGGTGTCGTACATGTGCCAGTGCCAGTTGTCCGGCGACACATTGCCGAGCGCGGCGTTCATGCCGCCCTGCGCGGCCACCGTGTGCGAGCGGGTCGGAAAAACCTTGGATACGACCGCGACATGCGCCTCGCCCTCGGCCAGTTGCAAGGCGGCACGCAAGCCGCCGCCGCCCGCGCCAATGACCAGACAATCAAATTTTCGGCGCGCGACGGTCATGCGCGCGCGTCCACAAGCAGAATCTGCGCAGCCCAGAAGGCGAGCGCGAGCAGGCCGAAGGCCAGCAGCAACTGTGCAACAGACCGCACCCACAGGGGCTTCATATAGTCGAGAAACACGCTGCGCATGCCGACCCAGGCGTGTGCCAGCACGCTCAGGAAAAACAGCGCGAACGCCAGTCGTGCTCCGCCAGTTGCCATCCACGCTTTCCAGGCGAGGTAATCCGCGGGCGCCTGCAACAAGAGCCGTATCGCTATCCACAGCGCGAAACCGGCAAGATAGAGCGCGCTCAGTCTCTGCAGAATCCATTCACCAAGTCCACGGTGCGCGCTGCCACTGCTTCGGGAGTTCATGGACATCATCATAGGAATAGGCGCGCCGCGGTAATCATTGCCACGCCCGTCACGCCGGCCAGCACCAGCCAGGCACCCAGACGACTGCCGCCACGGCTGATGCCGGCATCGAGATCGAGCAGCAGATGCCGTACACCGGCGAGAAAATGATGCGTCAGCAGCATCGTGGTAAAAAACAGCAGCACGCGCGCCGGCAGGGAACTCAGGAGCGCGACGACCTGCGCGTAACTCTCGGGACTGCGCAGCGACTGCTGCAGAAGCAGGAATGCCAGCGGCAGCGCCAGAACCAGCAGGACGCCCGTGACACGGTGCAGGATGGAAACAACGCCGCCAATCGGCAGATGAAAGTGCAAAAGGTCGAGATTTTTCGGGCGTTTGTAATTTTTATCGGGCATACCGTTTCCCTACGCACCAATAG
>DATEYP010000002.1:0-2764 GCA_035256085.1 Acidiferrobacterales bacterium | reverse complement strand
CTGCGGTTTACCTTGAATGGCTGACATAGCCAGTATGCCAAAAAACGCGTGGCGTTACCCAAAAAAGCCGTTGACGGCCCAGCGCGCCTTCCCGACAATACGCGCCTGCGCCGGAGCGGCCGCCGGGCAGGTTGTCAATTCAGCCTGTTTATCCAGACATTCAAAATTTCATTCATATAAGGTATGGCGCAGACGTAGCCGGGCGCGCCCGGTGAGAGTATGGTTTAGCCCCTGATTTTGGCAGTTCGGCGCCGGGCAGGAGCCCAAGTGCCGCGAAGCACATGCGACCGCCATGGATGGCGGGAGGTAGAGCAACGCAGGGAGCAGTTGCCGAGATGTGCAAGAGCGGCCAATAGACCGATTCCTTTTTAATATCCACGCGGTGGAGGCCTGTCCATGGCGGACGTAGTCGCAACAAACGAGACCATATTGGTGGTCGGTGGGGGCATCAGCGGCATGACCGCGGCCCTCGAAGCTGCCGAATGCGGCAAAGATGTCGTGCTGGTGGAAACGAATCCGTCGCTCGGCGGTCGCGTCAGCCAGCTCTATAAATACTTTCCCAAGCTGTGCCATCCGACCTGCGGCCTGGAGATCAACCTCAAGCGCCTGAAGGCGCAGAAGCGCCTGCGCGTGGTGACGCTCGCCGAGGTGCAGAAAATCGACGGCAAGGCCGGCGACTACAGCGTGGCGCTCAAGATCAAGCCGCGCTACGTGAACGAAAATTGCACCGCCTGCGGCGCCTGCGGCGAGGCGGTCAGCGCCGAGATTCCGAATCCGCACAACTACGGCCTGAACAAGATGAAGGCCGCGTACCTGCCGCACGCCATGGCCTATCCGCAGCGCTATGTGCTGGATGCCTCGATCATCGGCACGCCGGACGCCGACAAGGCCAAGGCCGCGTGCAAGTACGACGCCATCGACCTTGGCATGAAGGAAGAGAACATCACGCTCAAGGTCGGCGCCATTGTCTGGGCGACCGGCTGGCGGCCGTACGACGCCGCCAAGATCCAGCCGTACGGCTATGGCCGTTTCAAGAACGTCATCACCAGCGTCGAGTTCGAGCGCATGCTCGATTCGTTCGGTCCGACCGGTGGCAAGCTGATCCGTCCCTCGGATGGCAAAGAAGCCAAGAACGTCGCCTTCATCCAGTGCGCCGGCTCGCGTGACCGCAATCACCTTACGCACTGCTCGCGCATCTGCTGCATGGCCTCGCTCAAGCAGACCACCTATGTGCGCGAGAAGTTCGGCGACGACGCCAACGTCTCGATCTACTACATCGACATCCGCGCCATCGACCGCCTCGAAGACTTCTACAAGAAGGTGCAGGCCGATCCGAAGGTGAAGTTCATCAAATCCAAGGTCGCGAACATCACCGAGGACAAGGCCAGCGGCAATCCGATTCTGCACGGCGTGGACACCGAAGGCTATCACCGCTACGACAATGCACACGACCTGGTGGTGCTCGCGGTCGGCATGCAGCCGAGCGTGGACGCCAGCAAGATCATGCAGGGCGTGGCCGCGGACGTGAGCGGCTTTATTGATATCAACGCGACCACCGAAGCGGTGTTCGGCGCCGGTTGCGCGTCGAATGCGCTGGACGTGAACCGCGCGGTGCAGGGCGCCACGGCGGCCTCGCTGCGCGCGATCCAGGTGATCAACCGTGTTTCGAGAGCGGAAGCTTGATTGATCTCATAGCAAGACGAACGAAGTAGGGCTACATATATGGCAGACATGAAAATCGGCGCGTACATCTGCAAGGGCTGCGGTATCGGCGAACGCCTGAATACCGCCCAGCTGCTGAACATCGCCACCAAAGAAGGCAAGGCCGGCATCGCGCGCGAGCACGAGTTCCTGTGCAACGCCAGCGGCGTGGACATGATCAAGCAGGACATCGAGAAGGAAGGCGTGAACCATGTGGTGATCGCCGCCTGCTCGCGTCGCGCCAAGGCCGAGACCTTCAATTTCGGGAATATCGCGCTGACCCGCACCAACCTGCGCGAAGGCGTCATCTGGGTCACCCCGGCCGGCGACGACCACAAGGAAGTCGTGCAGGAGATGGCCGCGGACTATATCCGCATGGGCTGCGCCGAAGTAAAGAAGATGGAAGCGCCGCAGGCCAACCCGAATCACGGCAACAACAAGCGCATCCTGGTGGTCGGTGGCGGTATCTCCGGCATGACCGCGGCCATCGAAGCGGCCAAGACCGGCTACGACGTGCTGTTGGTGGAGAAGACCGGCAGCCTCGGCGGCATGGCGGCGAGGCTCGCCAAGCGCGTGCCGTTCCGCGAACCGTTCAGTGATCCGGTGGACACCGGCATCGCCGGCCTGATCAAGCAGATCGAGGCCGACAAGCATGTTAAGGTCTTCCTGAACTCGACCATCAGCAAGACCAGCGGCGCGCCCGGCCAGTTCAGCGTGGACATCTCGACCGAATCCGGCTCGACCGCCACCGAGAACGTCGGCGGCATCATCATGGCCTCGGGTTTCACGCCGTACGACGCCAACAAGCTGCCGCACCTGGGCTTCGGCAAGAGCCAGGACGTGGTCGACCAGGGGGGACTGGAACTGCTGGCCAGGGCCGCGAATGGCGGCGCGATCAAGCGCCCGTCCGACGGCAAAGAGATCAAGAGCGTGGTGTTCATCCAGTGCGCCGGCCAGCGTTCCGACAAGGAAGGCGAGCTGCCGTACTGCTCCGGCCACTGCTGCAACACCTCGATCAAGCAGGCCATGTACTTCAAGGACCAGAACCCGGATATCGACACGG
>DATEYP010000001.1:0-3320 GCA_035256085.1 Acidiferrobacterales bacterium | reverse complement strand
GCCTCCTCGATGCTGCGCCGGCGCTGGTATTGTTCCTGCTCGCCAATGAAAATGAGCGCCGGAATTTTCAGTTCATCCGCCTCCTTTGCGTAACCATAAACCTGCATCGGCTCGGGGGCGTTCGGATCCTGCATGTGCGGGTACCAGGATACGTAACAGGCGATGTCCCGTTCCTGACGCTTGAAGGTCACCGCCACCTTGAGCGTGTAATAGCCGCCGCGCGTCTGCGACGCGAGGCAGGCCTTGCGCGTGCTCACGTCCGGCAGCTTGAGCAGCGCGTCCACGCCCTGATTCACGTCCGCCTCCAGCTTGTAGTCGTGCTCGATCGGCATGGGCGGAATGAAATGCGCCTTGTAGATATCCGGCGCCAGCACCACGAAGCCGCGCGCCGCCAGGCGCTTTACCTGCATCTGGATCAGATCGTCCAGCCCGCGCCGGCCATGCATGTACAGCACCGCCGGAAATTTTCCTTTGCCACGCGGGCGCGCGACCAATGCCGGTATTTCGGTGTCGCCGCTCATGTAGGCAACCCAACGGGTTTCTACCGGGTAGTTGGTGGGTGTTGGAATCAGGCCGTGCTCCCACCAGGCGTCGTCCCACCACCAGGCGACGCCACTTGGCGCGGGCGCCGCCTTGGTTTTGTCGTCCGCGGCCAGGGCCGGCGTGAAGTATAGGGCGGTTATCAGAAACAGAAGAGCGGTCAGCTGCTGCGGCATGGCTATCACTCCGATGAATCCATCGCGGTAATGGTCATGCTTAGTCTAGCATGCACACCGTGGCGGCCATGGCTAGCGTGGCAGGGTGATCTCGGAGAAATTCCGCGCCACGGGATGCGGTGGATTGACGGGCAACACGCCATCGCGCACCAGCCAGCAGGTGCGCAGGCCGGCCATCTGCGCCGCATCCAGTTCCTCGCGGATGTCGGACAGGAACAGAATTTCACCGGCCGGCAGGCCGATGCTCTGGGCAATGTGCCGGTAGGCGCCGGTTTCGCGCTTCGCGCCGATGGTGGTGTCGAAGTAACCGGTGAACAGCGGCGTGAGATCGCCAAAGGCGCTGTAACCGAACAGAAGTTTCTGGGCGTGTACGGAGCCGGAAGAAAACACATAGAGCGCGATGCCCTGGTCTTTCCACTCGCGCAGATGGCGTACTGCGTCTTCGTACACATGCCCCTGGAAATCGCCGTTCCGGTAGCCGGCCTCCCAGATCATGCCCTGCAGTGCCTTGAGCGGCGTAATTTTCTGGTCCTCGTCGATCCAGCGGACGAGCTGGGCGACCGCGGCGTCATCGGTCAGTGGGTGGCCGACAGCCGCACTCACGGCCGCAAGCTGGGCGCGTACCGCCGGTTGCGCAGCCTGTTCGCGCACGAATGCCCCGATGCGCTGGCGCGCATAGGGGAACAGTACATCCTTGACGAAGGACAGGGAGGAGGTCGTGCCTTCGATGTCGGTGACAATCGCCCTGATCATGTCGGTTCCAATGTTCCTCTGCACCAGGCGCGGCGCCTGGCAAGTGAGGTCGCATGCACCGGCCTGTGCCGCGGGGCTTGGACCTGCGAAAAAGCAGTCAGCCGCAGATGAACGCAGATATTCAATGTGCTGCCCGTATTTGTCGGTCCACCAAAAAGGGTGAATGGTCTCGGCGCATAAACGGCATGATTCATTTGCATTAATCTGCGCTCATCTGCGGCTAAAGTCGTTTTTAGGTTGAAAATTATACGGCCACGCCCATGAAAAGGGTGGTTTTTTTGCGGGTTCCGCGCCGCCGTGCTTGGCAGGCGCAACCGAAATAGCGCAGAATGATTTCCCTTTCACGAGCGGGCGGGACGCACCCCGTCCGCGGTCAGGAGCCGCCATGACGTTGGTCGTCCGGAAATATCCGGTTGCCTTGCAGGATTCGCCGGTCACCGCCGAGGTGATGCAGCATTTGCCGCATCCGTCGCCGGCCGGGCGCCAGCGCCTGCGCGACAAGATCAAGCGCCTGTTGAAAGAAAAAGACGCGGTGCTGGTCGCGCACTACTACGTGCACGAAGACCTGCAGCGCCTCGCCGAGGAGACCGGCGGTTATGTCTCCGACTCGCTCGACATGGCGCGTTTCGGCCACGAGCATCCGGCCAAGACCCTGGTGGTCGCCGGGGTGCGCTTCATGGGCGAGACCGCCAAGATTCTCAATCCGGAAAAGCGTGTGCTCATGCCGACCCTGGAGGCCGAGTGTTCGCTCGATCTCGATTGCCCGGCCGACAAGTTCATCCCGTTCTGCGATGCCCATCCGGACCGCGAGGTGGTGGTGTATTCCAACACCAGCGCGGCGGTCAAGGCGCGCGCCGACTGGGTGGTGACTTCCAGCATTGCGGTCAAGCTCGTCCAGCATCTGCACGCGCAGGGCAGGAAAATCCTGTGGGCGCCGGACAAGCACCTCGGCCACTACATCCAGCGCCAGACCGGCGCCGACATGCTCATCTGGGACGGCAGCTGCGTGGTGCACGAGGAGTTCAAGGCGAGCGCCATGCGCGCGCTGAAGCAGAAGTATCCGCAGGCCGCGATTCTGGTGCATCCCGAATCGCCGGCCGAGGTGATCGCCATGGCGGACGTGGTCGGCTCCACCAGCCAGCTGATCGCCGCCGCGCGCGACCTGCCCAACAAACAGATGATTGTCGCCACCGATAACGGCATCTTCTACAAAATGCAGCAGGCGGCGCCGGACAAGGAGTTGATCGAGGCACCGACCGGCGGCAGCGGCGCCAGTTGCCGCAGCTGTGGCCATTGCCCATGGATGGCGATGAACGACCTGCCGGGTCTGGCGCGCGTGCTGGAAAGCGGCGCCAACGAGATTCGGATTCCCGAGGAAGTGCGGGTGAAGGCGCTGCGTTCCACTCAGCGCATGCTGGACTTCGCCGCACAGCTCAAGCAAAAGGTGCTCGGCAGCGGGACGGCCTGATGTTGAGGCGGGTTTTTAAACCGGGGATTTGAAACCGGGGCCGATTTGAAACCGGGCGGGTTTGAAACCCGCCCCTACGTACCGGATTAAAACCAGATGTTATTTGTAGGGGCGGGTTTCAAACCCGCCCACGCCAAGGACTGGATCCCGCCCCTCTCTGGGCCTGAAATCTGTAGCCGCAGTTAATTCTCGTCACCGGATTCCAGCCGCGTTCGAAGGGCGACTGGCTACCAGATCGCTTTCTGCCGGAAACGCGCGCGCATGGGAAAGTCGAGAATGCCCCGTCGCCGGCGTACTTCGCGCAAAAAGAGCTTGGCGGTGCGGTAGCCCACGCGGAATGACAGGCGAAAATACTCGACGTTGTCGAGTTGTCCGCCGCGCAG